>NZ_CAJLUB010000040.1 GCF_905209685.1 uncultured Veillonella sp.
TTAAGGATGCAATAATTGGAGAATCCCCACTTACGCGATACAAGGTTTGTTTAATAGCGAGCACATCTGGATCTGTAGCTGCTTGTGCAATAAATTGTTCTACTACAGCAAAAGACTCAAAGGGATGGTGAACAAATAAGTCTTGCTTTCCAATAACAGAGAATAGACTTTCCCCTTCGTGCTCTACTAATTCACTAGGAAGTTTAGGTTCAAATGGAGCATAACGAAGATGATCGAGACCTGGATAGTTGCAGAAATCAAAATACATACGACAATCAAGATGACCATCTATACGATATACGTCCTTTGGCTCTAATTCAACACTAGTGAGCACAAAGTCCAATAGATTATCCTTTACATCACCACAAACCTCTAATCGTACTGCATCACCACGACGTCGACGACGCAAAGATGCTTCTACCTCAGAAAGCAAATCTGTTGCTTCTTCTTCATCAATTTCTAAATCCGCATCACGAGTAATACGGAACACCATAAAATCTTCTATACCATAACCTTGGAAGAATTGAGTAGCATAATAGGTAATCACATCCTCCAAATATACAAAACGATGCTCTTTATTACTACGACTAGGTATTTCAATGATACGATTTAACACAGACGGAATTGGTAAGATTGCGATTTTATAATCTTTTGTACCATCTGGCAATACTTGAAAAATACGTATAATGGCATTGATGGTATGGTTTGTTAAAAATGGAAATGGGTGTCCAGAGTCAACGGCTAGAGGTGTTACAACAGGGTAGATATGTTCTTCAAAATAGTGACGTAACCAAGCCTTAGATTTCACATCTAACTGTTCTGGATAGGTAAAATAAAATCCATGAGACTCTAATTCAGACAATACATTCTTTAAATATGTACTTTGCATCGATACGAGGCGCTGTACAGACTCATCAATAGCCTTTAACTGTGCCTTAGCATCCATATGAGCCGCATCGTACTTAACAATACCATTCACAACTTGGTGACGTAACCCGGCCACACGAATCATAAAGAACTCATCTAAATTGGAGCTAGCAATAGCAATAAATCGAAGTCGTTCTAATAGAGGAGTATTGGTATCAATAGACTCTAATAAAACACGCTGATTAAACTTTAACCAAGATAATTCACGGTTAAAATAATACTTTGCATTACTGAACATGACGATCCCCTCCCCTTACTAGTACGATTTCCATACCAAATACCTCTGTAAAGTATTCCGAATCACGATCAAAGGTCCACCATTCTAATGAAATATCCTCATTAGTACGACAGAATACATAAAGTACATTATCTCGTTCTTCTAATGTTACTTCAGAGATTTTTTGGTTACTACCTGCATCGAGTGCACAAGCAACCCGAATGATGGCTACCAGCTTAGTAACTTGAATTTTTTGTAATTCTGTTAATGCATTGAAATATGCGTCGTCATCATTTGGAGTTCCCTTGTAGTGGTAATACACAACATTAGCAACTACTTGTTTTTCTTCTTCTGAAAGGCCAAATATATCTGTCCCCATTACAATATGATACGCATGCTCTCCATGATTTCGTAAATTAACGAACTTACCTACAGAACAAAGAATGGCTGCAATACGACATAGATAGCCCCACCGTTCTGGTAAACCTTTATGTCGCAATGCTTTACAGAATAAGGAGCTAAATAGCTCTACCTCGGCATCATGAATTCGGTCTGTATGATATCTTGCAGCAACAGCACGCGCTAACTGTGCATTTTGTTCACGCAATTGATACATAAACGGATTATTCTCGGTTTCCACACCGTAGAACCAACTAATGCCTTGAGAGAATGAAAAGCTACTGAAAATTAATGATTTAGGCTCTATGGCCGTAATGATTTCATTAAATAAAATCATGGTAGGCATTAAAATATTGGCCTTATATTCAGGTAATTTATAACGATTCATCAACTTGGTAGCTGTCACACCGTCAAAAGAATTGATAAGCCCTTTAAATCGTTCTGGCTCAATAGTAATAATGTCTTCTTTATTATTTTCTTGTCCCATTAAATGAGTCATATATTGCGCCTCATCACCAGATAAGACGATACTATTAATATTGAAAGTTTGTAATTCTTCACGAAGAGGGCCAATCATACGATGTAAGTATTCTGTAATAGCCCTTGGGAATGATATGGAAGATCGTTGATTTCGATTAAATGACTCCATAACCCGTAAGGACCCACTATGCATATTGCGTTGGAACAATAAATTCTCACCACGCCAAACCGTTAAGCCTACCCCACCAGATGTAATATCCAAGAATAATGTTGCCTTAGTAGGATCTGTCAGTTTATATTGATGCGTCATCTTGTAATATAACAAAGCATATTTGTAATATACCTCTTTCGGCATATCGATGACCTCAACGCGCATCCCCGTTTGAATATAGATTTGATCTAGAATACTACGACGATTAGCGGCTTCGCGTATTACGGTCGTACCATATAGTTTAGAACGACTCACGCCATAATCTGCCATTAATTGCTTATAACCTTTTAAAATATGACAGATTTCTTCAATTGTTTTAAAGCTCAAGCGAGATGTTTGAAATAATTCTTCCCCAAAGGTTACCTCCCGCGCCGCATAATCGATAACACGTACATCATCTATGCCTTTATATTCTAATATGGTAATACTCATGCTACTGGATCCCACATGTAGTACTGCATATCGTAATGTTTTTGGTAATGCCATTATGCCTCCTTACGAGATTCATGCCATTCTATTTCTAAGGATTTCTCGAATTCTTTTTTGAATGATTTTGAAAGTTTTTCTACCGCCGTTCTAGTGACACTCACATCGCGTCCTTCTAAATAGAACACTTTTATGACTACACTAGTGTATTTAATATTTACCTCTAACTGTTTGATAAATTGTTCATGGCTTTCATCAAGAGCCTCTGCAATCGCTAAAATAATAGAAAGCTTTTGACCTAATGAGCGTTGTTCTTGATCTAACAATTTACCATATAAGAAATTCTTATATTCCTTTGGCGTCAATCCATGAGAATTCATGACTAAGAATGCACTAAACGCCTGTTCAACATGAGAAATCCCATATAAATTACTATTGACGAGCATATAGCAGCCATGACGAGCATGACTATAATAATTAACTCGTTTACCTATATCATGCAACAGTCCCGCTGCAATCAAACATCGTCTAAAATTCTTATCGGCCTTATGGAGTGGCTCTAATGCATCATATAAAGTAGTAGCTAATTTCGTAATATACTTAGCATGCACGAGCTCATGCTTTGTCATACCTAATAGTACATTCTCTGCAGAATGAACTAAAATATCATCGATTATAGAATTTCCGCCTAAATAGTACTCACCGTAATAATCGTAGAATAAACCTTCACGCAAACCACAACCGCCTACAACAAGGGTCTTAGCATTTACATAGTTAAACAGCTCATCCACTATGGTGAGTCCTGCAATAATAATATCTGCACGTTCCGATGATAAGCCACTAATTTTTTTACGGGCCTCTAAGGATTTACCTTTTACATCTTCTAAGATTTCGTGAAATCTATGATATGGTAACTCATAGTTATGTAGTTTCGTAATGGGATATGATAACTTACGTTGATCTATTTTTGCAATATTACGAGCTGTACCACCTATACCTAATAGAGGTAGTTTTATATTTTGAAGCCACGTATGTTCCTTAATGGTTTTCTTTACGGCCTTCGTCATCTTCTCTAGTTCTTTAGGAGTATACTCATCACCTTTTTGATAGGTTCCTGTTAAGGTTAGAGCCCCTATAGGTAAGCTAACAGCTTTCACGATATGTCGATTTTTTACTAGCGTTACCTCTGTACTAGCACCACCTAAGTCAAAGATAATAAAATCTTTGAGCCCAATCGTATTAATAACCCCAAGGAACCCAAGGCGAGCCTCTTCTTCACCAGCAATACATTCTAAATTAAGACCAGTTAGTTCTTTTACATCTTTAATAAAAGCATCTCCATTTTTAGCTAGACGTACTGCAGCCGTAGCAACAGCTTTTATGGTATCTACCTCCATAGCGTCAGCCATATGAACAAAGCCTTTTAAAGCACGCAGAGAGCGCTCCATTGCCTCATTTGTTAATTCATGAGTGCCCCACATATTTTCACTTAAGCGGACACTCTCTTTTTCTTGATATATGAGACGATAACTACCGGTCTTAGAAATCTCATAAATGACAAAACGAACAGAGTTGGATCCTAAATCTATAAATGCAATACGTTTCATGCTACTAACCTCGACTTACTATAGTTCAGTATGAATATACTTTAGTATACCATAGAAAAACGCGATTCTCACCGCTAAGGGAGAATCGCGTTTCATAATGTATGATTCTAATGATTCTGAATAGATATCCTAAGAATTAGAACAATGCCATTAGACGTTTACAATATTTTATTTACCAGCATTTATGTTGACTAACATCAAAATTATTCAATACCAAATACACGTTTACCATTATTATAGGTAATCTCACAGAACTCATCTACATCCATACCTTTTAGTCCAGCAATTTCCTCTGCTACAAACTGAGTCTTGCTTGGGTCATTGCGACGGCCTCTAAATGGTGGTGGTGTCAAATATGGGGAATCTGTTTCAATAAGAATTCGATCTAACGGTACTTGTTTAGCTACTTCTTTAAGATTTGTAGATTTAGGGAATACTACAGGACCCGCAAATGATATGTAGAATCCCAATTTAATAGCTTCTTTTGCCATTTCCCAGCTACCAGAATAGCAGTGGAAAATGCCCCAATTATCTTTGCCTTCATTGCGCAAGATATTCATAATATCCCCATGTGCATCGCGGTCATGAATGATAATTGGTAAATCTACTTCACGAGCAAGCTCTAATTGACGAATGAATACGCGTTTTTGTGTTTCACGGTCAGAAAAATCGTAGTAATAATCTAAGCCAATTTCACCGATTGCACGTACTTTATCATTATTAAGGGCTTGATCCTTATAGAACTCATAGTCTTCTTCTGTAAAATCTTTAGACTCATGAGGATGTGTACCTACAGCGGCATATAAACGGTCATACTGTTCCGCTAAAGCTAGGCCTGATTCAACAGTACCTCGATCAACACCGGGAATCATAATGTATTCTACGCCTGCATCAAAGCAAGCTTGTAACATCTCATCACGGTCGTTGTCAAAACGACCGTCATTTACATGAGCATGTGTATCAAAGAGTTTCATTATTTAACCACACTTCCTGCTGGTAAAGATTCGATATTTGTTACTTCTAAATGTTCTTCCCAATCAGATGCGGACAAAATCATACCATAAGACTCAATGCCCATCATCTTTTTAGGAGCCAAGTTAGCCAAGTAAATTACCTTTTTACCAACCATAGCTTCTGGTTCATAATATTGAGAAATACCGCTTAATACCGTGCGTTCTTCAACACCGATATCCAATACAAATTTCAATAATTTCTTGGACTTAGGAACCTTTTCACAGCTTACAACTTTTGCTACACGAAGATCTAATTTTTCAAAATCATCGTACGTAATATTTTCTTTTAATGGTGGAATATTAGATGTGTCTACAGCTTCTTCAATCTTCTCTTCCACAACAACTTCTACCATTTCAGGAATTTCAAAACGTGGATAAATAGGATCACCTTTTACAACTTTTGTACCTGTTGGAATTAAGCCCCAGACTTTTGCATCCTCAAGAGTAGCATCTGTAAAGCCTACAAGTCCTAATTGGTCCCAGATTTTTGGAGCACCTACAGGGATGACAGGGCTTACTATGATTGCAATGATACGCAATGCTTCTGCCAAGTGATACATAGCAGATTGCAAGCGCGCTTTATCATGAGCATCTTCAGATTTAGCCAATACCCAAGGCATTGTTTCATCAATGTATTTATTCATGCGACCAATAAAGGCCCATACGGATTTAATCGCTTTATTAAGCTCCATATTTTCCATAGCCGCTTCAAAATCTTTTGCAGTTTGAACGGCTAATGTGGATACATCACGATCCAAATCGTCCATATCATCGCATTTTGTAATCACACCACCATGGTATTTTTCAATCATCGCAATGGTACGGTTCAACAAATTACCTAAGTCATTAGATAAGTCCGCATTGATTTTTGTAACAAAGTTAGGCAATGTAAAGTTACCATCATTACCGAGCGTAATTTCACTCAATAAATAATAACGCAAGGAATCTGCCCCATATGTATCGATCAATGGAATAGGATCGATAACATTACCTAAAGATTTACTCATTTTTGTGCCGTCAACAATCATCCAACCGTGGCCAAATACCTTTTTAGGTAATGGCAACTCAAGACTCATGAGCATCATAGGCCAAATAATTGTATGGAAACGTACGATTTCCTTACCTACTAAATGAAGATCTGCTGGCCAGTATTTTTTATATAATTCACCATCACCATCAAATGGAGAAAGGGCACTAATATAGTTTACTAACGCATCGAACCAAACATATACGACATGTTTAGGATCAAATGGTACCTTGATACCCCAGTCAAAGGATGTACGAGATACAGCTAAGTCTTCAAGGCCTTGTTTTACGAATTGGATCATCTCGTTACGACGAGATTCAGGTTGAATAAAATCAGGGTTTTCTTCGATAAATTTCAACCATTGATCTGTATATTTAGCGAGTTTAAAGAAGTAGCTTTCCTCTTTAACCTTCTCTACAGGACGACCACAATCCGGACATGTATGATTTTCACCTAGCTTTTGCTCAGTCCAGAATGTTTCACAAGGTGTACAATACCAACCTTCATACTCAGCCTTGTAAATATCGCCTTTTTCATACGCTTTAGTGAAAAGCTCTTGTACTACCTTCTCATGGCGTTCATCAGTAGTACGAATGAAGTCATCGTTGGAAATATGCATTTTTTCCCATAATGCTTTAAAGCCATTTACGATATTTGTAGTATATTCAAGAGGTGTAATACCTTGTGCTTCTGCAGCGCGTTGAATTTTTTGACCGTGTTCATCAGAACCAGTTAAAAAACGTACATCATAGCCAGCTAAGCGTTTAAAGCGCGCAATTGTATCGGCTACAGATGTACAATAGGTATGACCAATGTGCAACTTAGCACTTGGATAATAAATTGGTGTCGTAATATAATACGTTTTTTTTGTGTCTCCCATGATGAGTCTCCTTCTAACCTTCGAATGGGAAGGTTTAACGTTCTACAATATTATATACATCCCGGCGGGAAACGTTAAAACGTTTTGCCACCTGGCGAATTGCTTCTTTTTTTTGCACCCCTGCATCCACAAGGGCTTGTACAGCATCTACATACGATACTGGTTCATCCAAAACTTCACTAGTATCGGACTCAACCGTATCAGCGCCACCTACGATGAGAACAAATTCCCCTTTATAGGTGAGCTGATCCAAATCATTTACAAGGTTTTCCAAATCGGTGCGCACAAAGGTTTCAAACTTCTTCGTCAATTCCCTTGCCACCGTTATGGATCGATTCCCAAAGGCTTCATACATATCTTGTAAGACCTCTTGCAATCGGTGGGGTGCTTCATAAAACATCAAGGTCCCCGTTACTTGTGAAAGTCGTTGTAATTCTTCAACTCGATGTTTACCCCGCTTCGGTAAGAAACCTGCAAAAGTAAAGGATTTAGTATCTAAGCCAGATGCAATAAGTGCGGTCAGTGCCGCATTAGCACCAGGCAATGGTACTACCGTTATGTCTTTTTCAATAGCCTTCGTTACTAGGTCAGCCCCTGGATCAGATATAGCAGGCATACCCGCATCACTAACGCAAGCAATGGACTGGCCTTCTAATAAAAGCTCCATAATATAAGTACCCTTTTCTTCCTTATTATGTTCATGATACGAAATCAAAGGCTTCTTAATATCAAAATGTTTTAATAATATACCCGTATGACGCGTATCTTCAGCAGCAATAGCATCTACTTCGCCTAAGATACGAACTGCGCGATACGTCATATCTTCTAAATTACCAATCGGTGTAGGCACTAAGTATAAGGTGCCCCATTCGTTATCGTTCATACCAAGAGGCCACCTCCTTTGTGTACACATTTGGTTTATCATAAACGATGAGTGGTGGTTCTAATACAAGGCCAGTCTGTCCTTGATAGAGAGCCTCTATTAGCACAAGTTTTGCCGGCTTATCTACCATACCGTGGATAAACCGAATGCGCTTAGCTTGAAAGTTGGCTGCTTCCAGTTCATGTAGCACATATTGTAAGCGACTAGCACTATAAATCATCCACAAGCGCCCTTTGTACTTAATAAAAGATTGTACAGCCTTCAAAACATCTTCTAATGAGGTATGTTCATCATAAAGTGCCAAGGCCCGTTCTTCAGATGTAGGCTTTGCACCGCTTTCACAGTCATAAAAAGGGGGATTTACAATAACGCCGTCAAAGGGCTTATCTTGGATATCTCGATACGACATATGGCGATAATCGCCGCACAACATAGATACTGTACGACCTTTGTCATTATGTTCTACACTGCGCTGAGCTAACTTGATAAGGGTTTCGTTAATATCAATACCCGTTATATGACCCGCTCCTAGGGATGTGCCTATAAGTGGCATAACACCTGTTCCCGTACCAAGGTCAACATAGGAATGCCGATCATTGAACTGGCAAAAGTGAATGAGTGCAATGGCATCAAAGGAAAAGCGAAACATATCCGTCCGTTGATAAATCTGTAAGCCATCTATAATTAAATCATCAAGTCGTTCTTGATCATTCATCAGGCAATGCCACCTCGGACCATTTTAAATCGATAGTGCGACCCGCTTCAAGCTGTACCTTCACAGTATGTTTATGGTGATTTACCTTTAAGACCTTACCAATACCTTCATCGGTAACGACCTCTTTACCAATTCCAGGAGGTGCTACATCTTGAGGAGCTTGAGGGCGTTCCTTTTTCACATATAGGTCGCCACCCTTTTTATATAAATCATCTTCATAGTTAAGACAGCACATTAAACGACCGCATACACCAGAGATTTTTGTAGGATTCAGACTCAAATTTTGATCCTTAGCCATACGAATTGATACGGGTGTGAAGTCACCTAAGAAATTAGAGCAACATAAAGGTCGACCACAAGCGCCGATACCATTTAGAACCTTAGCCTCATCTCGAACGCCTACTTGGCGTAACTCAATACGTGTTCTAAATACGGTGGCTAAATCCTTAACAAGCTCACGGAAGTCGATACGACCATCAGCGGTAAAGAAGAATATAATTTTATTCATATCAAATGTGTATTCCACATTGATAAGTTTCATAGGTAACTTACGTTTACCAATTTTTTCGAGACAAATTTCAAAGGCTTTTTCTTCGCGCTCTTTATTCTTCTCGATTTGTTTTAAGTCCTTTGGTGTTGCCTTTCTAATAACAGGCTTAACAGGAGCTACAACAGTGTCTTCAAAGACCTCTTTAGGTCCGATCACAACAGTACCGTATTCAACGCCACGTGCCGTCTCAACGATAACCCCATCACCAACGGATAGTTCTAATTGTTCAGGCAGAAAATAGTAAATCTTCCCTGCCTTTTTAAAGCGTACGCCAACTATGGTTAGCATTTAGTCCTCCTCCCGAGCATCATGAAGGGCGATACAAAGACCGTCCACCACGAGAGCGGTTTTTATATGTAAACGCAAAGCCCGTTCTGCTTGCAATGTTTCAGTAATAACCTTAGCCAATGCTTGCATAGACCAGCGCGGTAATAATCGTAATAATTGAGTTTTGTACATAGGTACTTGTAATTGTCCATCTTGTGCACCCATCTTAAGAGCCATCATATCTCTACTTACAAGGCGCAACCAGTGCATCAACTCTGTTAGGCTTTCACGAGGCAAATTTTCACAAGCTAAGGAAATCATAGAAAACCAGCGCATTTCAAAGGCGAGGATGTCCATTACCTTAACCGCTAACTCAAGCATTTCAATGCGACCTTGAGTTGCTAATTTCTCTACTAACTGCGGATTACCATGACCAGCTAATAAAGCTTGTTCAATATCACCTGTGATGCCACGCGCCACGAGGGCCTTGCGAATTGTATCTACATCAACACTGTTAAAGCCTACGCCCATACATCTTGAAATGATGGTTGGTAATACAGTATTAATCTTGTTCGTAATAATAATGAAATATACCTGCTCAGGCGGTTCTTCAATGGTTTTAAGCATAGCATTTGCCATGACTGCATTGGCCGTGTGAAAGTCCTCCACAATGACAACGCGGTTACCATTCCCCGCTACTGACAGATGATCTTGCAATAATGAATACCACTGCTCTACTTTTAGTGTCGTCTTCACAGGGCGAATCCAAAAGGCATCCCCCTTATCCATATAGATAGGTAAACCTTCTGCTTCGATGCGTTTTTCCGTCTCACCATTGGCAAGACGTGCTTCTTTTACATCTGCTAAATACGCTTCTCCCTTTGGTTGAGAAAATACTTGGCGTCCCAACAATAGAGACGCTAGACCTATGGCCATATCTAGCTTACCAAGACCTGCTTCACCATAAAACAAAAGGCTATGCGGTAATGCATTACGACTTACAAGTTCCGATAGGTGTGCCTTGATCGAATCTTGACCAATTATAGAATCAAAATATGTCATAGCCCCTCCTATCAATACATGCTCAATATTAATATTATATAAGAAAAAGGCGACTTTTAAAAGAGTCGCCCTATCCTAAGGTAGTAGATTTACTACTGCTTGATATACATCGTTATGAATATCTTCTATGGTACGTAACCCATATTGACCAGCACCATCTTTAATAGCACATGGAATACGGTGCCATTGATAGCGTTCTACTAGCTCTTCATAAGCATCGTGAACAGCTACTAAATACTGGTGATTTCCTTCATGAATATCCCCTGTATTACCTCCCGTTTTACCAGTGCGCTCTGCCATAAGGGCTTCACTCACTTCAAGAGGCATATCTAAGAGACATACTGCATCAGGTGTAGGCAAGCCAAATTTATTAAACTCAAAGTCTTCAAGCCAATCTAAAAATGCAGTACGTTCCTTCTGATCGTCGTATTTTACCATTTGGTGCACCATATTAGATGTCGTATAACGATCTGCAATGATGATGCCCCCATTTTTATAGAACTGTTCCCAATCAGTTCTAAAGGAAGCAAAGCGATCGATAGCGTACATGGAGCTTGCCACATAAGGATTTACATCATGCACATCTTTGCCAAATTCTCCAGCTAGATACATTTTTATAGGCATAGCAGCACCGCTATCATAATTCGGAAAACTTACAGATTTAACTGCATGACCTTCCTTGGTTAATCGCTCTACTAATAGTTTAGTTTGTGTAGCCTTACCGCTGCCATCTCCACCTTCTAGTATGATTAAAGTCCCCATAATTACTCCTGTAACACCCAAATTGTTTCCAATGTCATATCATCAGCCCCATTCGGTACATAACCTAGAGCCTTACGATTCTCTATATATTGTAACACAGACTCACTAATCACTTCACCTACTGCTACACAAGGAATCCCTGGAGGATAATAAGCAATTGTCTCTCCTGCTATACGATGAAGTGCGTCTTGTAACCGTACTTGCTCCCGATTGGCATACATAGCATTACGAGGCGTTACTCTTACAATAGGCTCAGGCAATAAAGCTGAATCTTTGCTAAGGTTTTGCAAATTCTCATCCTTCGTATCATTTGATTCATGAGATGTACTTAACACCGTATCGCTGATAGACCGTACAGCTTGAATAAGAGCCGTTATTGACTCTTTTGTATCGCCAATGGTAATGAGTACTAGTACATGATGAGCTTGTACTAACTCCACCTCAATACGATGTTCTCGTAACATCCGTTCAAATGCAACACCTGTAAGACCTAGTTCTTTAGCATCGATGAGTACCTTGGTACAGTCATAGTTTACCACTCGATCTTCTATGTCTCTGTATTCCATAGTAGTAATACCGGAAATCTTATGTAATTCACTACGTAAATATAAGCTCAATTCCACGGTTCGACTAACGAGGTCTTCACCTACTGTAGCCAATTGATGGCGCGCCATATCTAAGGATGCCAAAAAGATATAATTTGGGCTCGTACTTTGTAACATTTGATGCATTTGTGTAATGCGGCGTTTATTAATTCTTTCACCTTGCCCTAATAACCAAGATGTTTGTGTTAATGAGCCTACCGATTTATGCGTACTCTGTGCCACTAAGTCTGCACCTGCTGCAATGGCCTCGATAGGTAAATTTTTTGAAAATGGTAAATGAGGACCGTGCGCTTCATCAACAAGAACAATCATGCCTCGTTTATGTGCTTCTTTTACGATATTTACAATATCGACACCTACACCATAATAGTTTGGATACACTAAGAGAATCGCCTTTGCTTCTGGATTTGCATCCATGGTTTTAACAGCATCATCCAACGATACACCTAAAGGAATCCCCCAACGCTCATCAAATTGACAATCCATATAGACCGGCTTGGCGCCAGATAACACTAAACCACTAATAACGGAACGATGTGCTTCTCGAGGAATGATAATGGTTTCATCAGGACCTACGGTGCCCATAATCATCGCTTCAATTAAAGCAGTAGTACCATTAATAGAGAACCAACAATGATCAGCCCCATATAACTGGGCTGTTAAGTCCTGAGCCTCTTTTAATTCCCCTTCCGGCTCATGTAAATCATCTAAGGCATACATAACACCTAAGTCATATGGTAGTGCTGGTCCCATCCAGTCTTTTAGTAGTTGAGGGGCTTCTACACCAATCTTATGGCCTGGTGTATGAAAAGGCACAAAATGTTGTATTTTATATGATTCTAAGGCCTCTACAAAAGGCATTCTTTCTTGATTACTCATATATACCTCGTAAAAAAGGCATGAATCTCAATGAGACTCATGCCCTTATGCATGTTATTTATCGCTGTGGAC
>NZ_CAJLUB010000041.1 GCF_905209685.1 uncultured Veillonella sp.
ACATAACAGTATCGCCAACTTTAACTTCTGGAGCTACACGTTGACCATTGTCATAAACTTTACCAGCACCTACAGCTACTACTACACCTTCTTGAGGTTTTTCTTTTGCTGTATCAGGAAGGAAAATACCACTTTTAGTTTTTTCTTCTTTTGCTTCTAAACGGATAAGAACACGGTCAGCTAATGGTTTTAACATATGATGTCACTCCTTATTTACTAGTTATTATTTACAATTTATTAGCACTCTAAGTTACCGAGTGCTAATTACATGTATTATTATAACCGATGTCAAAATAAATGCAAGCACAAATTTTGATTTTTTGACTTTTTAGTTTTTATTTGATGTTAGACATAAAAAAACTAGTATAAGTTTTATCCTTATACTAGTCTTTTCATCTATTTAGAAACTTGATTAATTAATGCTTTACAAATATTAACAATACTATCACGTTTCTTCATACTTAGGGCTCGGATACGATTATATGCTTCCTCTTCAGATATAGAGTATAACTCCATCAATATACCTGTCCCCTTTTGAATGATTTTACGATCTTCTAATGACTGTTCTAATTCAGCCATTTTTTCGCGCAGCTCAATATCACTATTATAACGCCCTAAGGCCATTTCTAAGGTGGGAACTAATTGCTCTTCACGTACAGGTTTTATTAAATATCCATAAACGCCAGATTCTCTAGCCTTATTAATTAAATCCTGTTGACTATAGCTTGTTAATAGTACAACTGGTGCTTCATGGTGAAAGCCAATTTGACGTGCTGCTTCGATGCCATCTAACTCCGGCATTTTTACATCCATTAAAACAATATCAGGCTTATATTCTCTGCAAAGTTTAATGGCTTCCACTCCATTAGTGCCTTCTGCTACAACTTCATGACCACAGGATTCAATAATATCGCGTAGATCCATACGTATAAGGGATTCATCATCCACTATTAAAACGCGCATTTACTTCTCCTTCTTCATATGTATTGTTACGAGTACACCAACGCCCGTATTTTCTACTGATAATTTACCTTTTAACTCATGGGTAACTAAATTATTAATAATAGTTAGTCCTAAGCGTTTGTTTGAGTTAATAGAAAACTCTGGAGGTAATCCTTTCCCCGTATCAGAAAAGGCTAATACAATATATTCCTCTGACTCTGTAACAGCTAGACGAATCTCTCCGTTTTTACCATCTAAGCCATGTTCAAGGCTATTGGTAATTAGCTCATTAATTATGAGGGATACATAACTTGCCATATGAGAGGAAATCAACATATCCTCTCCACTATAAGTAAAGGTAACATCTTGGTCTTCTCGAACCATACTCATACGCAATAAGCGACATAGCTCGTCATAAATTGATCGGATACCTATATAATCCTCGTCATAATGGGACACAATATCGTGAACTAGTGCCATACTTTCAATACGATTTATCCCCTCTTGCAAGGCTTGTTTAACCTCAGACAAGGTAGAACGTCTAGCCTCCATACGCAATAATCCTGCCACAGTTTGTAAATTATTTTTTACGCGGTGATGAACCTCTTTAATAATCGAGTTCTTTACCAGTAATTCTTGTTGCTGCTTACTTTCACGAGTACAATCGTGAAGGACGAGGAAACAACGAGTTTCATTACGGCCCATAGCAATAGGAATCATATGTTGACGAATGACCATATCTTGATAGATCTCTTCACTAGTATATATGGTTCTATCATCTAATACTTGTTGAATGGCTGAAACTTTTAAGGTACTACTATAAATCGATGAGCCCACAAGTCGTCGGTCAAATCCTAGCACATCTACTAGTTGTACAGCCGCCTCATTACCATACAGAATTCTATGAGAATCATCAAAAATGATTAAACCATCAAAGTAAGAAATCGGTTCATATGATTGTATTTGCTCATCCGTAGCAGTCAACATGAGCCGTTGCATCGTATCCGACAAGGTATACTCTTGCTCATATTGTTCTATCTTAATAGACGGAGACACGGTAAAAGCAATGCCCCCAATAATACGCCCACCATTATCTACAACGGGAAAAACATGTTGTCGTTGATCATGTTCTACCCCAATAAGAGGTTGTCCACTTTCCATCATAGAATGCCATGTATTATTCCCTTTTAACTGTCGAGTAATAACACCTTGGTCACTCCGTTCAATACACAGCATATCAGCACGATGATGCATAGTACCTTGTGAGGACTCTAGAAGAGGTGTAAAAATCTGTATCCTTTGACGGGTCAATGACTCGCCAAAGGATATAAGTTTACTAATATGCTCTAATAATGAGGTTTGTAATGGACTTAATGGTGTTGTATTTAAAATATCTTGACCGATATCCACGATTAATCCTCTTTCCAAGATACATGACCAATTTCAACACTTGGTTTTGCATTCAATGTTAAATCTGCGAATTTACCGGCTTGGGCCATATAATAAGCGCGACAACCAATCATCGCTGCATTATCAGTGGACAAAATTTTATGAGGCTTGTAATAGGTAAATCCTTCTTTTTCGCACATCTTTTGTAATGCTGTTTGTAAACCTTTATTAGCAGAAACACCACCAGCTATGGTAATACGAGTTTCCCCCAATGTATGCGCTGCATCTCGTGTTTTCTCAACTAATACATCTACAATCGCCTTTTGGAAGGATGCTGCAACGTCTGCTTGATTTATCGGTTCATTCTTTTGCTGCTTACTATTTAAATAGTTTAACACAGCAGATTTTAAGCCACTGAAACTAAATTCAAAATTACCGGGCTCACTCAATGCTTTTGGAAATTCAATAGCATCTGGATTCCCTTCAAGAGCTAAAGCATCAATATGAGGGCCACCTGGGTAAGGGAACCCCATAACGCGAGCAATTTTATCAAATGCTTCCCCTGCTGCGTCATCCCGAGTCTGTCCAAGAATATCAAACTCTTCATAGCCTTTCACATGCACAAGCATGGTATGACCCCCAGATACAACGAGGCTTAAAAATGGAGGCTCCAATTCTGGATTAGCTAAGAAATTAGCAAAGATATGACCTTCCATATGGTGAACTGGTACCAAAGGAATACCTGTAGCAAAGGATAGTCCCTTTGCAGCAGCTACACCAACCAATAATGCGCCTACTAGACCTGGGCCATAGGTAACGCCAATATGGTCTATATCTTGTAAGGTTACATTTGCATCGCGCAATGCTTGATCTATAACCGGTATAACTTGTTCTATATGATGGCGTGATGCGATTTCTGGTACAACACCACCAAATTTTCTATGAATAGGCACTTGGCTAGAAATTACATTAGATAAAACAGTACGCCCATCCTTTAGGACGGATGCAGATGTTTCATCGCAACTACTTTCCAAGGCTAATGTGTAAATACTCATTCTATTTCCTCTGAAACGAGAGACATAATATAAGCATCCTCTTTTGGTTCTGAATAATAATCTTTGCGAATTCCTTTAACAGTAAATCCTAGATTTCTATACATTGCCAAGGCAGGTAAATTAGATATGCGTACCTCCAAGAAGATTTCATGCATCCCTCTATTCAAACATTCATCTATTAATTCTTTAGTAAGTTTTGAGCCATATCCCTTACCACGAGCGGAAGGTAAAATAGCAATATTCGTGATTTGTCCTTCATCGTATACAAGCCAAGCACCAGCATAGCCCACAATATGATTTCCTTCACAAATAACCATATATAGCTTATTATCGGCCCCTTCAAGTTCAGCAAGTACAGAGTCCAAGCTCCATGGAACAGAAAAGGACTGTTGCTCTATCTCATAAATGGCTTGAGCATCATCTACCGTAGCTAACCGAATCTCCATTATTCTGCTCCTGCCGCTTCGGTAACAACAACTGTAGGATTTTGGTTTAACATGTCTGGATTATCCTTATGGCGTTCCTCCCATAAAACCTCTGCTTCAGAGCGACGGATATAATAAGGAACCATATCCATTGGATCACATATCTCTTCACGGATAACTAAATCGCGTCCCGCTAAAAGTAAAGAACTGGCTTTTGGAATGCGTTGTGAAATATCTAGAATAGTCATATTAGTATCGTTTTCATCTAAAAGCTTTTCAATACGCTTGATACCATCACCTAAGAATAAGACCTCTTCCTTAGTTTCTCGGAACTTTTCTAATAAATCACTAGCAGCTATAACAAAAGGCTCTTCTTTACATACTAGCTCATTGTTTTCATATCGATACAAGCCAGCATATACATGCTTTTTCTGAGCATCGATCACAGTACAGATAGTTCTATTTGTATATGAAACATTATGAGCCAAACTATCCATGGTCATCACACCGTACAATGGAATTTGTAAGGCATAAGCCATAGCTTTTGCAGTCCCCATACCTATACGCAATCCCGTAAATGAACCAGGACCAATGCTAACTATAATACCTTTTAGTTCATTCTTTTTTACTTGTGAGGCTCGCAACAACATGTCGATGTGAGGTATTAGCTGCTCAGAATGAGTTAATCCTGCTTGAATGGTTAGTTCACCAATCAAGTTTGTTTCATCCATTAAGGCCACACTCGATACGAGCGAACTTGTCTCAATTCCCAACCACATATGGGCCTCCTATATCTACTAAATCATCTTTTGTAAGATAATCACTACTTAATGTAATAGATCGGCTTGTATCATCAATACGAGTCAGATATATCCATAATGTTTCATCTGGTAATTCATCAGAAAATTTATCAGCCCACTCCACAATGGATACACAGTCCTCTGTATATTCGTAAAAGCCAATATTTTCTAGCTCACTTATATCATCCAACCGGTATACATCAAAATGATATAAATGTGTTCTATCAACATCGTAAGTATTCATGATAGCAAACGTAGGGCTTGTAATCTCCTCTGTAACGCCAAAGCCTTTCGCAATGCCTTGGGATAGATGTGTTTTTCCGGTCCCCAAATCACCAATTAAAGCAATGCATAAAGGGTCTCCACTTTGTTTGACCCATTTGCCTAATAGTTGTCCAAATTGTTGTGTATCTTCAACTGTATGAGTCTCTAATTGAACCTGTGCCTTATGATTCATGAAAATGATTATATCCTTTCGCTTCTATGGTCTTAATCGTTTTATCTGGTGTTACCATCTGCACCTGAGCTGGTCCAGATACAACTTTACCAATTATTGTAATGCCTGCTAAATTCTCTAATTTAGAAAGCAATGATTTAGGAGCCGTGAATACTAGTTGAAAGTCCTCTCCACCATACAATGCATAGTCCACTGGATTAGTCTGCAAATACTTAGCTAATTCATAAGTCTCCTCATGTAGTGGAATAGCTTTTTCCTCAATAACAATCGATACATTGCTAGCCGATGCAATTTCATTTAATTCACTACCGAGACCATCACTAATATCATTCATACTATGAATACCTAATTGTCTCAATTGTTGGCCCAATTCTATTTGTGGATCTGGACGTTGATGACCAACCTTGGTCATATGATAACCATCTAAATTATATGATAAGGCGCCCAAACCTGTAGCAGCATAACCTACGTAATTTGTAATACCCACAATATCACCTACTTGCGCACCGCTACGCATAATAGCAGTTCCTTTAGGGACATCACCAATAATTGTTACAGTCCACACCATGGGCCCTTCCGTACGCACCGTATCCCCACCAAGTATATTAAGATGATATTTTGCGCATTGATCTTTTATACCTCTATAAACTTCATCAAGAATAGCCGTATCAACATATTCAGGTGCCGCCACAGATAGCACAATTTGACGAGGAGTACCACCCATAGCAGCAATATCACTCAAATTGGCCGTCATGAGACGATAGCCTACATCATAGGGCTTCATATAGTGAAAGCTAAAGTGAACCCCTTCCACCATCGTATCAGTACTAATTAATTGATCTGTTTCTTCCTTAGCACTATATACAGCACAATCATCACCAATTCCTGTAATCACAGTACTTGGATCATGTATCGTATTATCTTGAATGTGGCGAATGAAATTAAATTCCCCTACATCTTTTAATTGCATCTCATCACCTGGCTTCCGATTAGTATACATATTGTATTGTAACATATATAAAAGACAACAAAAATAGCAGATAGTTGATATATCAACTATCTGCTATCAATGAGCCTAACTTAATTATTTTTTAATTAGGTTTGTCATCCGTTTAACAGGATCTTTCGTATCAAAGGAACCTACAGTAGGTACCTTTTTACCATTGCTAACGAAGAGAACACCATTAATATTATCAAAGGATGTCAATGTATTTACAATGGCAGCCATTTGTAATTTAACAGTTAAGTCCCCACCATTACCTTTTACGAAAGCGTCATTCACTTCTACAGAAGCAATGCCGTCCTTTACAGTAACGGATGTAATTTTAATATCCTTGGAGAATACTGGATATTTTTGTGCTCTATCAGCTTTTAACATCGCTAGAAGAGCAGCTTTAGGCGTTACTTTGTCCGCCTCCATCTCAACGGTTGATTGTTTTACCCCTGAGCCATCCTCTGTTGGAACAAAGAAGGCCATCTTAACCATTTCTTGAGATGTTTTTGTTGTTTCTGCATCCTTATTGACTTTCGTCTCTTGCACAGGTTCACTTTTACCCGTTGTAGGTGCTTGATTAGGTGTACAACCCGCTGCAAATGCAAGCAAACCTACGCAGAGGATCGACAGAACTTGTTTACGTAATTTCATCGATTAACCTCCAAAGTAACTAGCAATACCATTGGCAATGCGATTTGCAAAGTCTTCTTGTGTTTGAGGAGATTGCAATACACGTTCTTCATTAGGGTTGGAAATAAAACCAAGCTCTACAAGAACTGCAGGCATGTTAGAATGTCTCAACACATATAAGTTACCTTCTTGAATGCCACGGTCACCATTGAAACCTGGAACGCTAGCAATTTGAGATTGTACCTTTTGTGCTAATCGAGCATCATTGCCTGTTTTACTATAGTAGTATGTTGCAATACCACCAACACTTGGGTTGTTGAATGCGTTAATATGCACACTGATGAGCGCATCAGAATTGCTACGGTTTGCTACGTTAACACGAGCACCCAATTCATCAACACCACTTGCATTAGGACCGTATACGTCTACGTCTGTAGTACGAGTCATAAGCACTTTAGCGCCACGATTTTCTAGAGCTTTTTTCAAGTACATAGAAATCGGTAGTGTAATATTTTTCTCTTGTACACCATGCGGCCCAACGGCACCAGAGTCACTACCACCATGACCTGGGTCAATCGTAATTGTTTTACCAGATAGACCACCGCTAATAGAATAATTACCGGATCCTGTTGGCATATTTTTCGCAGGATGTGCAGAAGGAGATGGACGTTTGCCATAATAAGCAGGTTTAGGTGCCACACCTTTTTTCTGTACATCTACAACGATGCGATACGGTTTCTGATTAACCGTATCTTTCTTTAGGGAAAATACCTTTACATCACTCGTATCGATAGATGAAGGTGTCTTGATTGTTACCTTCACATCTCTGCCATCTTCTGTGAGTCTAGCAGAACTAGCTATGCTAGAGTCCATATTGATATTCGCTTTAGCAGTTTTTAGCTTTGTGTTCTTTAAGGTAACAGTCGTCGTTTTCCCATCTTTGCTAATCGATGCAGACGCTTTTACCGGTGCTGACAAATCCATAACCATACGAACATATGGTACTGGTGCATCAGTTCGTGTCACCCATCGAGCATCTTCAAGATTAGCTGCCTTTGCTTGAGTCAAGAATAGTGGTATCGCCATCAAGACAGCAAGGCACATAAAAAATAGTTTACGCAATACATTCACTCCAATCTAACTAACATACGTAGTGTCCAAACCATAGAGATGAGTCGATGATATCTTTGTGAATCAAAGTCTCATCGTTCCAATCTATCCATAAACTAATGTTAGATTATAGATAGATTATTTCATACAAACATGAAGATTAGTATGCCGATTATACATATTACTATATAAAGTCTTTATACAGTACACACAAAAATCAGTTGCTTAAAATTAATTTTTGTGCTATGCAATCGACGCTAACGTTCAGTTGTAATTTGCCATTCATTCCCATCCGTACTAATGTGAATACGTCCCATCGTATCTGTACGGTAAATGGCAATATTGTTTTCCTGCAAACGACGTAATGTTACATCGTGAGGATGACCATAACTATTATACATGCCATTTGAAATTAATGCACTTTCTGGTTTAATAGATTTCAAAAAATCTTCAGAGCTACTTGTGCGAGAACCGTGGTGACCTACCTTAAGAACACGGGCAAACAGTCTAGAGTTCTGCTCTTTTATGAGTTTTTTCTCTTCTTGTAATTCTGCATCACCAGTAAAGAGCATAGAGAATTTACCAAAAATTAACTTACCTACAATAGAGTTATTATTAAGATCTGGCGCTCCTTTTTTATCTGTTAAAGGTTCAGTCCAAGGTGCATATACAACAAATACCGCTCCATGACCAAAATCCACTACATCACCACTACGCAATGTAGACCGTTGGATTTTATTTTTATCAATCCATTTTTCATAGGTTTTATACATATTATTATCAACAGAAATGCCATCATCATACACATGTTCAATAGGCATAGCTTTTGCAATAGCATAGAAACCACCCATATGGTCAGCATGAGGATGTGTGATAATTACATTTTTTAGCTTTGTAACCCCCATAGACTTTAACTGTGCCACAATGTTCTCACGATGCTCTATGTCACCAGTATCGATCATACTATATTCATCGCCAACCTTGAGCAATATGGCATCCCCTTGACCAATATCTAGCATATATACGTCTAGGTGACCTTCAGGATTCGTTTGTTTCGTATCAATGGAATAGCCTTCATTTACATTAGTGCTATTCTGAGATGCTGCATTGGCCACATCTTTATTCGTGCATCCTGCAATGGCAAAGATTGGAATAAATAGCACTAATAAAAAGGCTATAAATCGCTGTATTTTATTTGTCATTCTTATTCTCCCAATAATTCACTAATGACACAACCTATCGATGTACTTACATCACTAGGTGTATACCCCCAAGTTTTAGTATCACTTAGTATATCTGCACTTCGACTATGTACATAGACACCTAAAATTGCACCATCTTGTAAGGAATAACCTTGGCTAATAAAACCTGCAATAATACCTGTTAATACATCCCCCATACCGCCAGTTCCCATACCAGCATTTCCGATAGTATTAACATATACCGTACCATCAGGTAGTGCTACAACAGAAGGAATTCCTTTTAGCACTAATACAACTTGATGCGCTTTAGCAAATGCTCTAGCCAAAGTAATATAATGACGTTCAATCCATTTTATTGGTAAATCTATAAGTCTACTAAATTCACCTAAATGAGGCGTCATTACACAGTATGGCAGATTTTTTTGTACCTTATATACGGACTCAATATGGCCATCGCGCAAAGCATCTTTATCTACAGCCCCTACATGCCCCAATGCATATAACGCATCTGCATCAATGACGAGAGCGCCTTCACAGGAATTTATAGCTTGATTTACTACATCTTGAATATCTGTAGTGCGCCCCAAACCAGGACCAATAGCAACTACTTGATGTCCGTCATAAAGGGATTCATTTTCATCGATAGATGTTACCATTACTTCCGGTATGATACGACCTTGAACAACTTGTTTAATTGTATCTGGAACGCCTAATGTAACCTTACCGGATCCACTGTGAACAGCAGCTTCTGCGGCCAACATAGGGGCTCCCACCATATCACTAGACCCACCGACGATTAATGTATTCCCATTTACACCTTTGTGTGCCATAGGGACTCGATAATTAATTAGCGTTTCTGCTAAATCCGAATCAATAGTTATAGTACTATCTCGATCAACTAATACGTATTGCCAAGGTGCGCCTAGCGGTGCAACAATAGCGGTGCCCCCTATGGCCTTACCAGGATATAATAATAAGCCTTGTTTAATAGCTCCAAAGGTAACCGTATAATCATAAGTCAATGTTCCCTCTGAAATTTGACCAGAAGAAGCATCTAGCCCTGCCGGTACATCAATAGCCCACAAATCAAAATTATATTGACTACGCATAGTATCAATATCATGCAAAACATCGATGGTTAAATCCCGCAATCGGCCTGTTAAACCTGTGCCCATAATACCTTCTACAGCGATAGCCACATTGGACCAATCATTGAATTCATCATACATATCAATGATACAACCCATTGCTTCACATCTTTCAAGTTGTACTGCAAAGAGGTCACTACACTTGCTCGTATCACCTACCAGTACAATTTGTACAGGTACGCCTTGTTCTAATAGATGACGAGCGGCTACCAGACCATCTGCCCCATTATTTCCTGTACCACAGATAAATAGCACAAAACTATTGATAGAACGTGCATGATCTAAGGAAAATAAGTCATATTGTCCCCACAAAGCATCCACAATACCACGTCCTGCATTTTCCATTAAAATTTCTAAAGAGACACCTAATTGCTTAGGTACTTCTTGATCTATATATCGAGCATCTTCAGTTGTTAATATTTGCATCTTATGCTCCTTCAAGTATAACTGTACTCATTGCATATGCTTTGCAATGACTAATCGATACATGTGTATCCGTATAGCCTAATGTTTCATAAATATCTTTAAAAGTATCTTGTAAACGAATTAAGGGAGCCCCTAATTCATCATGACCGATTTCTATATCTTGCCATGATCCATGACGCATTCCCGTACCTAATGCTTTAATGAAAGCCTCTTTAGCGGCATATATACCGGCATAAGACTCGTAACGCCCCTTATTTCGACTTTCACAATAATCAATCTCATGAGGCGTATATACACGGTCGCGAAATGATTGAGATTTCTCTAAAGCTTGACGGATGCGGTCAATTTCTATAATATCATTCCCTAATTTCATAATAACTCCTAAATTACCCTAACATTTATATTATACACTCTTAAAGTGGATAAAAACATAGATAAAATCTAGGCATTTACTGAAAATGGTAATGTAGGCAAACTATAAATTTCAACCTTTCCCTTGCGATTAACGGCCACATACATTTGACCATTACGATAATCCATATCTTCTACTTCCATTCCTGAAGTATAAGGACTTATATTCTTTACTACGCCTTCATCATCGACGAAAACGAAGGTCGTTAAGGTTGTAAAAATAGTATTACCATTAGCAGCATAAGCACCATTATTATTTAAGTCGGTATGCTCTGCATCAATCTTATACGTTTTTACCTTATTAAAATTTGAATCATAGTAGTTAATAGTACGATGAGAATTTGTTAAAGGCACAATCGACACATATTGATTACGGTCTTTATCAAAGGCAAAGTTAAATACCTTTTCTTTCAATTTAATAGGCGCTTCAACAATCATACTATCAGCCTCTATAGGCGTAACAATATATCCATCTACAACGGCATTAGTAGTATAGTAACGATTGTTATTCGGATTATAGGTTAACGTATTCATATGACCTAATAAACGTTTTTGACTATATTCATACTTAGCAACCACTTGCAACGTTGTGGGGTTAATTTCATAAATAATTTGCTTTGTATTATCAGCATTTATACATGCGAGGACAAATACATCTTTTTTTGAGTTATAACAAAAGCCTTGGCACTGATTAACAGAACTATCTAATGGTATCTCCGCCAATCGTGTTAAGGGTAAAGGCATTTGGACAGCACTTACAGGTTGTGCCAGCTTTGGTATATCAAAGACATTAGCAATATAATCGATCACACCTTGATCCATATTATCACCTCAATCAAACAAAAATGTATATAATCGTATATCAATTCATAAATATAAATATATAAAAAATAGGCGGTAAGACAAAAGTCTTACCGCCTAAAGTTGGTGCCGGAGGTGGGACTTGAACCCACACGGTGTTACCCGCTTGATTTTGAGTCAAGTGCGTCTGCCATTCCGCCACTCCGGCGTCTCGGAACATTTGTTATTATACAGATATCCCAAAACAATGTCAACACATTTTTTATATTTTATCTAAAATATTTTTAACCGCTTCCATACCGATATCACATTGTTGCTTCCACGTAAGAGCTACACCTGTTATATAGCCTTTACGAGCATATTCCACATCAGTGGGAACACTTTCAGCACCATAATCTAGCTCGCCTGCTAACCAATAGTAATCCTGCCCTCTTGAGTTAATGCGAGCATCAATAATGTTGCTATAAGTTTGTAAACCTTGGCTAACCATTTTAAAATGATCCCAATCACATACTCCACGTAACGGAAAGTTCACATTTAATAGGCCATCAAAATTCCCTTTCACATAAATTTTTTCTATCAATTCATGGATAAAGGGATGCATTTCATCCCCTCGTTCAGGAGAATATCGTTCCACAGATAATGCTAACCCTGGAATGCCATAAAAACAACTTTCCATAGCAGCAGATACAGTACCAGAATATAGCACATCTGAGCCCAGATTAAAGCCATGATTAATACCTGAAATCACAAGATCAGGCATATCATCACTCAATAAATAACTAAGGCCAAACTTCATGCAATCAGAAGGAGTTCCCGTTAGAGCATAAAGGCGAGGATTTTCATCCTCGCCATTGTACGCATCTAATTTTAAAGGGATCTCAGTCGTCAATGCATGGGATTTAGCACTTTGCTCATTTGCAGGTGCTACAACGGTAATTCGATAATATTGACTTAAGTACGATGCAAGACGGCGTAAACCATCTGCTAAAATACCATCATCATTACACATTAAAATATGCATATTCACTCCTACAGATTCTATTTTTTATTCTTATTCATATTTCCCATACGTGTTAATTTCACGTCATTCAAACCAACAGCTCGCGTATGAACTGTATGAGACCATTCCTTATTATGACGACGGAACCATCCTAAAATATTTACTGGAA
>NZ_CAJLUB010000042.1 GCF_905209685.1 uncultured Veillonella sp.
CAGTACCCACGTCATCGACATTGAGGTCAACATCATAGTCCTGAATCTGCTGTTTAATTATAGCAGTGATTTCTTCAGGCTTCATTTTCATATATACCCATTCACCCCTATCTAATAGAGTTCGTTCTTAATAAAGATTTTTCTAATTCTTGCAAGCGACGAGATACAGAGCCATCAATGCGTTTATCCCCTACTTGAATGATAATACCACCCATAATGGAAGGATCTTGACGCACGGATAGAATAACATCTTTGCCCGTTACCTCTCGTAATTTAGCTTGTACAGATGCTTCTATATCAGCTGTGATTGGTTCTGCTACAGTGACAGTAGCTTCTAGAATACCACGAGCTTCGCGTGATTTCTTAATAAATGCCGCAATAGTCTGCTTTATATAGCGATCACGACCACGTTTAATCATCACATAAATAAAATGCAAAGCAACCTTATCGAGACTAGATTCAAAAATTTTACCAATCAGCTTAATCTTTGCATCTTCTGTAACAGTTGGATTTTCAAGGAATGAGCTTAATTCAGGTTGCTCATCCATTACAGATGCTACATAGCCTAATTGCTCCTCCATGAGATCCAACTTATTTTGTTCTTGAGCTAATTCAAACATAGCTGAACTGTATTTATCTGCTACAATTTCTATGCTCATCGTATCACAACCCTATCGTTTTACTATCAAGTTGACGAATAGCGTCTTCGATCAATTTCGTATTAGTTTCGCTGTTCATATCTTTAGCAACAACTTTACCAGCCATAGCTACAGATAAGGAAACAACTTCATTGCGCAAGCTGTTCATAGCACGATCACGTTCAATGGCAATATCTTGACGAGCACGATTTTTTTCTTGTTCAATTTGCTCGCGAGCTGTTGCTAATTGTTCACGTGTTGTATTTTCTGCTTCTTGAATTGCTTTTTCAACAATTTTTTGTGCCTCTACACGAGCATTAGAAATTTGAGCTGCATAATCAGCTTTAAATTCCTCTGCTTCTGCACGAGCTTTTTCTGCAGCTTCTAAGTCTTTAGCAATTCGTTCTTTACGTTCTGTCATCATAGCCAATAATGGTTTATATGCAAAACGAGCCAATAGCCAAACTAATATAAAAAAGTTCAACATTTGAGCAAGAATCGTTCCAAGGCTTAAGTCAACCAAGGTTATTCCTCCTCGTTATTATCTGAATAACAAAATAAATGCTACTACTACACCGATGATAGGCATCGCTTCGATCAAACCAATCGCTACGAACATTGTAGACATCAATTGACCACGTAATTCTGGTTGGCGTGTAATACCTTCGATTACTTTGCTAGATACAAGACCATCACCGATACCTGCACCAATGGCACCACAACCTACTGCGATTGCTGCTGCTAATGCGAATAAACCTTGAGCTTCCATAATATATCCTCCATATAAAATAATTAATGTTCCTCACTAAGAGCCATCCCCAAGTAGGAGGCAGTAAGAACTGTGAAAATAAAGGCTTGAATAATACCGATAAATAAACTAAAAGCAATCCAAACCCATGGTACAGGTACAAACCAAGGCAAGTTATACAATACTTCTAACAAAATTTCACCAGCTACGATATTGCCGAATAGACGGAAAGCAAGTGTAACTGGTTTTGCAATTTCCTCAAAAATATTAAGGATTAGCAAAGCCTTATAAGGTTGTACAAAATGATTGAAATAGGATAAGCCTTTAACTTTAATCCCCATAACCCATACCACTAATGTGCTACATAGAGCTAATGCAATTGTAGTATTAATATCGGATGTTGGTGATGTTAAAGCCTTAAACGTTGGCATTAAACCCAGTTCGTTCCCTACAAAAATAAATAAGAAAAACGTAAATAACAAGGAACTTACCATCGGCCAATGACGACCCAAGTTCGGAGCTAGCTGCCCCTCTAAGCCTTCTAATATAGCTTCCACTATATTTTGCAAGCCTACAGGCACCAATTTACGTCCTCGGGTGGCCAATACTGTTACCAGTATTACAATAGCCATAGTAACCCATGTAGCAATCAAGGTATCAATATTAAATGTTAACCCCAACCACTGCACGACCTCATGGTGTCCCGCATGTAATTCCACGTTCTCAACCCCTTCCATAGTCATAATAAAAACCTTATATATTTACAATTAATATAAATATATTATATATGTATCATCATACATCGTTATAGATATATAATCAACACTTACAAGGTAAACAATTCCAATTACTCATAATCACATTGTGTATAATGCATTATCGGTATACACCTATCATTCTTACTGCTACTTACGGGGTCAGAAATGCCGACTAAGCCACCAATACACCACATATAATGCCGGTTGTATGAGTGCAATACCTATAAACATGCTAACAGCTTCAACACCAGGTATTTTTAATCCTAAGACGACCAAAGAGCCTACTAACATAAGACGCCATATCATCTGCCTGCGAGCTTTACGTACGGCTTTATAAGGGTCTCCTGACACAATAGATTGTCCATGCAAAGCCAAGCTAAGCAAGTAGAGTACCATTATAAAAATGCCCCAAAGCCATCCCCATAGATACACTTCTAAGCCACATAAAACTTGTATTATACCGCCTAAAAAGGCAATAAAAAAACAAGTTAGTAGCACACGCACTATGAATTTAATATATTGATTCATATATACCTCACTACTTAACTTGTTTATATAACATATAAAAGCCTGTTATAGCTCCAATAAGACCAAATATAACCATACATAATGGTTCAGTTCTAAACCAACCATCTAGTATATATCCAATCCCAATAAAGCCACCTATACAGAAAACGAGTGTGAGCCCCGCCGATGTTGCCATGGCGAGGGCTTTCACAAGGTCCTTATCCATATTATTTACCAAAACGTTCAGGACGATTAGGATCGCCTAAAAATTCATGGCGCAACGCTTGGATGATGCGTTCAGATGCTTTGCCGTCACCATATGGGTTAACGGAATTAGACATCAATTTATAAGCCTCTGCATTGCTCAACAATTCATGAGCTGCTGCATGTACAGCGTCTTTGTCAGTACCTACAAGGCGCACAGTACCAGCTTCAACAGCTTCTGGGCGTTCTGTAGTATCACGCAATACGAGAACTGGTTTACCAAGAGCTGGTGCTTCCTCTTGAATCCCACCAGAATCAGTAAGAATCAAATAGGATTTAGCCATCAAATTAGCAAATGGTTCGTAATCAAGCGGGTCAATTAATGTAACACGTTCTACAGAACCGAGTTCTTCTTGTACAACTTGGCGAACTTTAGGATTCTTATGTACAGGGAATACCACTTGAATATCTTTAAATTCATCAAGCAAATCGCGAATAGCTTGGTATACATGGCGCATAGGCTCACCCAAGTTTTCACGGCGATGTGTAGTAACAAGCACTGTACGTTTTTCAGGATCTAATGCATTGATAGCAGCATCATCAAACACATAATTTTCTTGTACTGTTGTATCAAGGGCATCAATAACCGTATTGCCTGTTACATACAAATGGTCTGTATTTATATTTTCTTTTTTAAGATTACTTTCAGAACTAGCTGTTGGTGCAAAATGATATGTCGCAATAGAACCAGTCAACTTGCGGTTCATCTCTTCTGGGAATGGAGAGTAAATATCACCAGTGCGAAGGCCTGCTTCTACATGGCCTACAGGAATTTCTTGATAGAAGGACGCCAAAGCACCTGCAAAGGTAGTTGTAGTATCACCATGTACAAGAACCACATCAGGTTTAGCTTCTTCTAATACATCTTTAAGGCCCATCAATGCACGGTTTGTTACATCGTACAATGTTTGACCTTGGCTCATAATATTCAAGTCGTAATCAGGGGTAATATTAAACAAGTTTAGTACTTGATCGAGCATATCGCGATGTTGTGCCGTAACGGTTACAATCGGTTCCATATCCGGTGCTGCTTCTAATGCTTTTACAAGAGGAGCCATCTTGATAGCCTCAGGTCTTGTACCAAAGATTGTCATAACTTTTAACATAGTTGCCTCCAACATAGTAGGATAGAAAAAATGGGGCGCCAAGCGCCCCACATGGTTATTTCTTATGGGAATCCTCGGATTCCTCTAAAGCTTTTGCCAATTCTTCACGATCAAAGGAAATAGTTTCATCTGAATCGCTGCGTTCAATTGTAGGACGTGGTAGTGGATGACCTGCCGCATCACTGTGAGTAATAACACCAAGACGACGAGCCACATAAATACTACCTAAGAAGATAACGAGTACTAATGCGATACCAATCCAAGCATTGACCTCTGCTACGATGACGGATACGCCACCAAAGAGAGCCGTTACAGCATACATCATTAGCACTGCTTGTTTTTGAGATAAGCCCTGTGCTAACAAACGATGATGCACATGGCCTTTATCAGGCTTGAAAATCGGACGACCGCTGATTTTACGGCGCACGATAGCAAACAATGTATCGAGAATTGGTAAGCCTAGCACGATAGCTGGTACCACTAATGCAATAGTAGCCGCCGTTTTAACGGCTCCCATTACAGAAATAGCGGCTAATGTATAACCAAGGAGCATAGAGCCCGTATCACCCATGAAGATTTTCGCTGGGTTAAAGTTATACCGCAAGAACCCTACTGTTGCACCTGCTAGTGCCAATGAAATACAGGCAAGGTCTGTTTGACCAAGTTGTAATGTCATAGCACAAACAGCAATACAAGCAATAAAGGAAATGCCTGCTGCCAAGCCATCAAGTCCATCGATAAGGTTTACGATATTCGTAAAGCCTACAATCCAGAAAATAGTCAATGGAGCAGACCAATATTTAAGGTATACCACACCACCCCAAGGAAGGTTGATGAAGTCTACGCGAATATCGTAAGCTACCAAAATAGCTGCCGCTATGATTTGGCCCATCAACTTAGTCTTTGGCTCAATTTGTTTAATATCATCCCATATGCCGACAAGCACAAGGATAACGGTACCAAGCACAAAGCCAAATAGTTTATGGTCATGTGGGATAGATCCATTAAAGAGGACCGATCCTATATAACCGAGGAAGATTGCTAACCCACCAAGTCGTGGAATAGCACCATGATGTACCTTGCGGGCATCAGGTTTATCTATTGCCCCAACAGCAACGGCAAAGCGTTTCACCAAAGGGGTAAGTGCAAAGGTTATGACGAGCGCCAGAGCAAAGGCCCATACATAATCGAGCACATAATCACTCATAAGACACCTCCAACAACTGGGTTAAAACAATATTAGTTCGTTAAGCTACGAATAGGTGCAGGAATACGACCACCACGTGCGATGAACTCAGCTGCACTATATGGGCTTACTTCAATGATTGGAGCATAGCCTAACAAGCCACCAAACTCAACAACCTCACCTACTGTTTTACCAGGTACAGGAATTACACGAACCGCAGTTGTCTTATTATTAATCATACCAATAGCAGATTCATCAGCAATGATTGCAGAAATTGTATCTGCTGTTGTGTCTCCAGGAATAGCAATCATGTCAAGGCCCACAGAACAAACACATGTCATAGCCTCTAATTTATCGAGGGATAAACTGCCACAAGATACAGCATCAATCATACCCGCATCTTCAGATACTGGAATAAATGCACCACTGAGACCGCCTACGTGAGAAGATGCCATAAGGCCACCTTTTTTCACTGCATCATTCAATAATGCAAGGGCTGCTGTACTACCGTGACAACCACAAGAGGATAAGCCCATTTCTTCAAGAACGTGAGCTACTGAGTCACCTACAGCTGGTGTTGGTGCCAAGGACAAGTCAATGATACCGAATGGTTTGCCAAGACGGCGAGATGCCTCTTGTGCTACCAACTGGCCTACACGGGTAATTTTGAAAGCAGTGCGTTTAATTGTTTCTGCTACAACATCAAAGGATTGACCACGTACAGATTCTAGTGCGTGTTTTACAACGCCTGGACCAGATACGCCTACAGAAATGGCACTATCACCTTCAGTTACACCAAAGAAGGCACCGGCCATGAACGGATTATCCTCTACAGGGTTACAGAAAATAACAAGCTTAGCACAACCAAGAGCATCATTATCCTTTGTAAGTTCTGCCGTTTTCTTAACGATGATCCCCATGTCGCGAACTGCATCCATGTTGATACCCGTTTTAGTAGAGCCCACACCTACAGAGCTACATACGATATCTGTAGTTGCCAACGCTTCTGGGATGGAATCAATCAAAATGCGGTCAGCCCGTGTAGCACCTTTTGTTACAAGAGCAGAGAAACCGCCGATAAAGTTTACACCTACTGTTTTTGCAGCGCGATCCATCGCTTCTGCAATAGGAACATAAGATGTTAAATCACTACCACCAGCCACTAATGAGATCGGTGTTACAGAAATACGTTTGTTAATGATAGGAATACCAAACTCGCGCTCAATATCTTCACCGGTAGACACAAGGTGTTCTGCTTCTTTCGTAATGCGATCATAAATACGATCACACAACTCTTTACCAGAGCTAGATGCACATTCAAGCAAGCTAATACCCATTGTAATGGTACGTACGTCAAGCTTGTTATCATGAATCATCTGATTCGTTTCTAAAATATTGTCGATAGATAACATAGTGCCTCCTATCCTACACGGTGCATGCTTAAGAAAATATCAGCATGTTGTGCACGGATTTCAACACCAAGTTCTTTACCGAGTGCATTCAAAGCATCTTGAATAGATGTCAAATCTTTCACATCTTCAGACTTTGTTTCACACATCATAATCATATTGAAAACGCCATCAAGAATGGTTTGATTTATAGACATAATGTTTACGCCGTGGTTAGCAAGTACAGTACTAACCCCTGCAATGATACCAACGCGGTCAACGCCGACAACGGTAACAACTAATTTCATAACATCACCTTTTCTGAGCACTACAAACTATTTGACCCATATAGGGTATTCAATAAACTATATTAATATATTATATCACATTTATTACTTTTCTACGGTGAAATCTTCATGAGTTTTCATGTAAAAACAGTATTTTACACTTCGTCGGATAATGCAGCCGTTACGATAGCCTCTCCTGCTGTCAATAATGCGACTAAACCTTTATCCCCTTTATAGCTTTCACCATAGATTTTATACAAATCCTCTGTACCGGACGGACGCGCTACAAACCAACCTGTTTCAGTTTCTACGCGAACCCCATCAATGGGCATATCCTTGTATAAAGATGTAGTGCGTATATTCGTAATAGGGTCTCCATCTACCTCTGTGGCTGTAATGGAACTTGCATTCAACTGTTTCAACTTGGCCTTTGCCGCCTTTGTACAAGCCGCATCAATGCGACCAAATCGTGGGTCACCACAACCTTCAACAATATTATTGTAGAGGCGATCAACAGTTGTGCCCATAACGGCATACATTTCCATTGCTAGAAGCGCCATTACCATGCCGTCTTTATCGGTAGTCCATACGGTGCCGTCCTTTTTAAGGAACGATGCGCCTGCAGATTCTTCACCGCCGATACCAATCTCACCATCAAATAATAAAGAGCTAAAATATTTAAAGCCTACCGGAACCTCATAAACCGGAATGTCTTTAACAGCCGCCCATTTATCAATCATAGTGGTACAAACAACGGTTTTACCTACCCCTTTATCAGTCCAACCACGGGTTGTAAACAGATAATCCGCAGCCGCTGTAAGGAATGCATTTGGTGAAATAAGGCCCTCTGCAGTAACGATACCGTAGCGATCATAATCAGGATCATTGCCAACAGCGAGATCATAATTGCCAATTTGTTTAGTTACATCCGCCATCGCATATTCAGAGGAACAATCCATACGCACCTTGCCATCATGGTCATAGGTCATAAAGCTAAAGGTTGGATCGTATTCATCATTGATAATATCCATATTGAGATTATATCGTTCTTTAATAGCACGCCAATAACCAAGGCCACTACCACCTAATGCATTGACAAGAACTTTAGGCTTCGCACTTTGAATGGCTTCCATATTGATGATGGAAGATAACTCTTCCACATATAAGCCCTTATAGTCATAAGGCACTTGTTGATCTGGTTCAATATTATCTATGCTAATGCGTTTAAACCCTTCTAATTCACAATAAGCACGAACGTACTCATTGGCGCGGGTTTCAATCCATTTTGTAATCAACGTATCTGCAGGGCCACCGTTGGTAGCATTATACTTAATGCCCCCATTATCTGGAGGATTGTGAGATGGTGTAATAACGATACCATCTGCTTTTTTATCGTGACTTTCATTATATCGAATGATTGCACGAGACACAGATGGTGTTGGAACAAAGTCCATATCCGCATCAACCATGGCAGTCACACCATTACCAGCAAGTACCTCAAGCACTGTTACTAATGCAGGCTGAGATAAGGCATGTGTATCTTGGCCCACAAAAATGGGCCCTGTCGCACCAAATTGACCACGACCATCACAGATTGCCTGTGTAATAGCCGCTACGTGTAAATCCGTAAAGGTACCATTTAAAGAGGTACCACGGTGGCCTGATGTACCGAAGGATACGAGTTGTGTCGGATCAGTTACATCTGGTGCATTGTCAAAATAGGCATCTACCAGAGTTTGTACATCTATAATATCTTGTTCTTGTACAGGCGTACCTGCTAATTTATGAGCCATAGGAACCTCCTAATCTCAAATGTATATGTCATTCATAAAATATTATATTTACACATAATTAATATGAGATGACTAATGCTTACATTTTGAATTTTACTTTTCTGATTTTACATTTTGCTTTACTTAGCGATTATGTATAGTCTGTGTATTATCCTCTTGTGTGGTACTCTTATCTTTTAACTGTTCACACACTTCAGTAGGGATAATCGGTTGTGTAAAGCCTTGCCCAATGACCTCTTGCGCATCAGTTATTAAGATGAACACATTTGGATCCGCCTCTTGAATAACCTCTTTTAATTTATTTACTTGCAAGAGATTAACGGCTACCATAACGATTTGCTTCGGCGTCCGCGTATAAGCACCAATGCCATTAATGATAGTTGCGCCACGACCAACCTTATTGATGATGCATTCACAGACCTCATCAGTACGATAGGTAATGATGAAAGCAACCTTCCGCTGATTAAAGCCGATAACCACCTTATTCGTAATGATGGTATACACATAGACACTAATAAGTGTGACCGCTACGGCTTCAAGGCCAACAACACCAATTGCAGCAACAAGGATAGCACAGTTTATGGCACTATTAATGGACCCCATTTGAAGTCCATAATATTTGCGTACAATGAGTGCAATAGGATCAAGCCCACCTGTGTTACCGCCTACGCGGTATACAATGCCAAGACCTACACCAGTAGTAATACCAGCCATCATGGAACTCAACAAAGGATCCTTAATAATCATGTCATATTGCAAGAAGTTAAATAAATCAACCATCCAAGACAGCATCAATGTGCCATACAAGGTTTTGATAACAACACGGGTGCCCAGCCACTTCCAAGCAGCCCAGAATATAGGAATATTTAAAATCATATTCCAAGAACCAACAGATAAGCCCGTTAAATAATACAAAATCAAGCCTACCCCACTAATACCAGTACTCACCAATTTGTGTGGCAATACAAAGGCATCAAGGCCGGCACCAAATATGGCACATCCAAGAATGACCATAAGGCTTTCATAGATAACACTTCTATACTTAGCGAACATAGCTTCCTCCAAATTGCCATTTCACTATAAATATTCTATAATGAACTAACTAAAACATACGCTATTTACAATACATTTAGTAATAAAACAATATGCGTATACAAATTCATCATAAACCACTTAATGGTTATTTTCAATCACTTTATAAGAGTATAAAATAAACATATAAATTGCATATATTCTGTATGTTACAAACGAGGCTATCATGAGTAAAAGTTTTGAGCAACTCGGTTGCAGTAAAATCAATATTGGTCTTGCTATTACAGGCAAGCGTGAAGATGGCTACCACGATATCGACTCTATCTTCCAATCTATTCGCCTTAGCGATTCCATTTATTTTGCTACGCATCATTCCGTAGTATTCTCCGGCGGGGCTCCAGAATTGCCTGAGTATATGCAAAAACTCGTCACTTACGGCGAAGAGAATCTTGCCCTAAAAGCATTACGAGCACTCCAAGCCTATACAGGCTGCAAAGCGGGGGCTGCAATCCACCTATTAAAACGCGTACCGATCCAAGCAGGTCTTGGTGGTGGTAGTGCTGATGCAGCTGCTATGTTAATGGGCCTCAACCGTTTCTGGGACTTGCGCCTTACTCAAGAGGAACTATTAAAAATAGGTGCTACACTTGGCTCTGATGTGCCATTCCTATTACAAGGCGGTACAGCACGTGGCACAGGTCGTGGCGAAATATTAACGTACGGAAAATCTCCAGAGCCACATTGGCTATTGCTAGTGAAACCTAAGGTTTCTGTATCTACAGCGGCTGCTTATGGACGCTTTAATGACAAATCAGTGGCAACAAAACAAACTATCGATACAGTCCAACGACACCTAGAAAACAATGACTTAAAATCAGCGTTCCTTGCTAGTGCTAATACATTTGAAGAACTACTCTTCCCAGACCACGAAGAACTTGTCATTTGTAAAGAATTCTTCACTAGCCGCGGCTATCCAACCATCATGACTGGTAGTGGTCCTACAATGGTGGTATTGCTGAACAAACCGATGGAAGCATTACAACTACAAGAAGAAATCAAAGCAGCAGGCCATGATTGGCTATCTCTTATTACAAAAACATGTACACAGGAGGACTTACCATGACAAAACGGTTACAACCAATACGCCTCGATGCGTATAAACCTCTACGCGAAGTTGTAAGTGAAACATTGCGTCAAGCAATTCAAGATGGCATTTTAAAACCAGGTGAACGCCTCATGGAAATTCCTCTAGCCGAAGAACTTGGTGTAAGCCGTACACCAATTCGCGAAGCTATACGTAAACTTGAATTAGAAGGCTTTGTTGTCATGGTACCTCGCCGTGGCACATACGTGGCCAATATATCGTTAAAGGATATTACCCAAGTATTTGAAATTCGTTCTGCCCTCGAAGAGCTAGCAGCTGGTCTTGCAGCAGAACGTATCACTGCAGAAGAAATCGAAACATTAGAACGAATGCTCGTCGAGATTGGCGATCATATGGAAAACAAGGATATGGAATCCGTTGTAGCAGCGGACGTGGAATTCCACGAAGTACTATACCGTGCCTCTCGTAATGAACGTTTAGCAGATATCGTACACAACTTGCGGGAACAAACCTATCGATTCCGTAGCTTCTCTATGAACCAACCGGGTCGTCTTAGAAAAACATGGGAAGAACATCGCCAACTCGTAGAGGCTATTGCTTCTCATAATGCAACACAAGCTCGTAAATTGGCTCAGATTCACATGGAACACTCTGAACAGACCTTATTACAAGGTATGGAAGGATCCCAAGAGTTTATCAAGGCATAGGGAATATCCTTACCTATAATAGAACAATAAATGACTAACAAATCCCTCACGTTTGTGAGGGATTTTTATTTTACAGACTCTATAGAAATTGATACAATAACATCAATAACTATATAGAATTATTTTATATGAAAGGGGCTTTTTTATGGAAGCAATGCTCAATGATGCTATCTCTACCATAAATGGTTATTTATGGAGCTATTTCATCATCTTTATCCTCATCGGCGCAGGTCTCTTCTTTACGATGACAACGAATTTTGTACAAATTCGCATGATCAAAGAAATGATTCGCCTCGTAATCAGTGGTGCTGGTAGTTCCACGGAGAAAAATCACGTGTCCTCATTCCAAGCATTCTGTGTTAGTACCGCATCCCGTGTTGGGGTTGGTAACATCGCAGGTATCGCCATTGCCGTTGTTCTCGGCGGTCCTGGTGCGGTCTTCTGGATGTGGGTTATCGCTCTTATCGGTGCTGCTACAGGTTTCATCGAATCTACATTGGCTCAAATCTACAAAGAACCTGTTGCTAAAGGCGGCTTTTACGGTGGTCCAGCTTACTACATTCGCTACGGCTTAAACAACAAAGCTTTATCTGTTTTATTCGCTATTTTGATCAGTATTACATACGGTTGGATTTACAACTCTGTACAAGCTAACACATTAGCTGCATCTCTCCAAGTATTCAACTTTGATGTATCCTATACTGGCGCTGTAGTAGCAATTCTTCTTGGTATTATTATTTTCGGTGGCATTAGCCGCGTTGCTAAAGCATCTGAAATCATCGTTCCTATCATGGCGGTTCTATACATCGCTACTGCATTATTCGTAGTAATTATGAATATTACTCAATTCCCACATGTAATCTACACTATTTTCTCTTCCGCTTTTGAACCAGTTGCGGCAGGTGGCGGCTTATTAGGTGCCACTGTAATGAATGGTATTAAACGTGGCCTATTCTCCAATGAAGCCGGTGAAGGTTCTGTACCTAATGCAGCGGCTACTGCAGCTGTTAACCACCCAGTTGAACAAGGTCTTGTACAAGCATTCGGTGTATTCCTTGATACATTTATCATTTGTACAGCTTCTGCTTTCATCGTACTCGTCGTTGGCGACTATAGCACAACAGGCTTAACTGGTGTAGCTCTAGTGCAACATAACCTTGAACAACAACTCGGTTCTTGGGCACCTACAGCGGTAGCAATCTTTATCGTAATGTTCTCCTTCAGTTCCTTAATTGGTAACT
>NZ_CAJLUB010000043.1 GCF_905209685.1 uncultured Veillonella sp.
CGCCATAGTGGCATCATCACGTAGAACCATAGAAGGATAACCATAAAGTACAGATGATACATAGATGTACCAAATAATAGGTTAACCGCCAATGGTCCCGGATGTAAATTACCAAGGTTATGCGCCGTCAGTCCTGTGTAGAGCAGATAAAATATGGACCACGTAATATATGGAAATAGCACCACCTGAATACGGCGGTGCATAAATTCCTTATATGAGAATGGTCCTTCTACAGAGGTATGATAAAACAATCCAAATGCAGAGAGGAAGAAAAATGCTGGTACCCCAAAGCGCGATAGAATTTCTAAGACGCTAATGAGTTCTAAATTTACAAAAGGATTTTGTAGTGCGTAAGAACCTACGTGAATGCCGATTACACCGAGCATACAGAGGCCACGCATATAAGTAATTTCCGGTAAAAATGCTTTTTTCATAGCCATTCCCTATTCATTATTGACCAGGTACAACTGCTGGTGTTGGCACAAGGCGTGGACCTTGAGATGTTGTAGCCGGTTGTTTTACTACTGGAATTACAGATGCTGTAGTTTGAGCAGCTGCAGTCTTTGCTGGTTGAGCAGGTTGTGCTGGTGCAGCTTGACCATTTGCTTGAGCTGCTGCTTCTGCTTTAGCCTTAGCTTCCGCTTCAGCTTTTGCTTTTGCCTCTGTTTCACGTTTCAAGCGCAATTCTTTTTCGAGAGGTACCACTGGTTTATCGTAAATAGTGATATCTGTTTCGAATAGACGTCCCCAAGGGAATGTAGCTTTTACTGTACGAGGGTCGACTTTGAGATATTTTTCAGCGAAGTCTTGAATACGTTCACCTAAGTAGCTTTCAAGACGTTCGTTTAACTCGCCAGAGTAACGTACATTATCTGTACGAATAGAATCTTGCATGCGGTAAATATCTTTACGGATATTTGCTTGGTACGCCCAGTTATCTAAGTATTGTTGCGTCAACATCTTGCGATGACCTTCTGGGCTCATAGTTTTGAGCAATACGCCTTGAGCAATAGCATAGCCTACTGTATTACTTGCTGTATTCCAACCATTGTACGCACCGATTTTATATAACATATCGCGTTTATACAAAGCAGATACTAATGTATTGTCCGCACCATTGTTATAAGCGATATCTGCAACGCTTACGTTTACGCCAGAATCAACAGCTTGTTGAATGCGATCTACAAAAGCATTTGTAGAATTAGAAATCATCGGGAAGTTCTCAAAGCTTTCAGATTCGCCAGTGCTTGTAGTAAGTGGTGTATTAACAGCTAACAACACAGTTGGTTTGCCTTGTGTCACCATTGTGCCACCTACGGCTTCAACGTGTTGCGCAATTGTTTTATCGATAGTTTGGTCTTCATAACCTGGCAATGTTTTACCGCCACCACCGAGTGGATAAATTACGGAGAATGTTGGTTTTTCTGCACTTTCATCTGTACGAGAACGAGCCATCAACAATAAACCAAGTTGGTCAGCACCAGGGAAACTACCATATTTTTCAACAGGAATATCCTTGGAGTATTTACTTAAGTAACGACCTTCTAATGCAGATTGGGACAATTGAGATGTATCATCATGGCCCAATGCGAAATAATCGAATACCCCACTGCGAGTTTCATCGATTAACTCTTTATTAATTTTCATATTCTTTTGACGGCGATCAAACCAGTCTTGTAGGTATTCTACAGGAACAGAGGCTTGAAGGCTCATCAATTTTTGAGTTTCCTCTTGTGTTAAGGAACCAGAATCTAATTTATCTTGCAATGCTGCAATTTGGAAGATAGTAGGACCATATTCCGCATAGTATGCTGGTTCAGTGCCGCCACCACTAGCACGTGGGGAGCGCATTACAGTACCGAAGCCATAAATACGTACTTTTTTGTTGCGAGCTTTTAAGGATTCAATGCGTTTTAAACGGCTTTCCAATGTAGAAAGTGGAATATTATGTTTACGAGAGTCTACAAGACCACCATAAATAAGCGTATCTGTACTCAATACCATCACATCAGCACGGCCTGCATTTTGTTCAACCCAAGCCATGATTTGATCCGCTTGACCTTGGTAGTTCTTACCAGAAATCAAATTTTGAGGTGGTGTCAATATAGTCATACCTGCTTCGCGAGCTGTATCTACAGTATATTGTAAGCTTACAGGGCGATCATCTTGAGGTACGTACAACACGGTTTCCGCATCAATTTTAATAGATGTACCAGTAGCGATGGCTGCTGCCATAAGTGCTACTTTCAACCATTTATTCGTCATAAATCAAATCTCCTTCTGTGTAGCGAGTACTCCCGACTCGCGAAATGAACTGTTTTATAATACTCTCTTTTTCTGACACTTTTATGAAATGTTCATATGCTCAATAGTATAATTATATCATTTGACTATTATTTCGCAACTGGCTTGGTTTTTCCTACCTTAGGTAGACTCCAATTGTACTTGATGGCTAACAGACGGATAACGAGTACCACTGTGAAAGCACCATATACGGCCATACTGTCCCAACTAGATGTAACCATAAGATAATAAACAATACCCCCAATAATACTAGGCAATGCATATACATCCTCTTTCAAAACAGATGGAATGCGTTGCGCCAACATATCGCGGATAATACCGCCACCAACAGCAGTGATTGTACCGAGCAACACAATAAAGATAGGCAACTCTGGATAAAGTTTAAAACCTGCGGAAGCACCTGTTACGGTAAATGATGCTAGCCCTAATGCATCGGCTAATAAATAACTAGCACGACTACGAGGGCCCATTGCATGCTTACGGTAACGGCTGTTGTAAATCAAGAAGACGATAACGGTTACTACTAAAACAACCGTTACGTACACTACATTTCGCAGTGAGTTCGGCGGAAAATAACCGAGCAATACGTCCCGTACAATACCGCCGCCGATAGCCGTAGCCAACGCCAATACAGCCATACCAAAGATATCCATCTTCCGAGCTACCCCAACGAGAGCACCGGATACAGCAAAGGCAATGGTGCCAATCATATCAAACATATACCATATAATATCCATAATTCCCCCATATAATCTATTCGCATAACTGCGTACACTGTGATAGACTTTATGTAAGATATTATACATGAAGAGGTATGCCAATGACAAAAGACATTACTGTAGATATTGAAAATATGGATGAACGAACACGGGACGAATATTTTATGTCCATCGCTATGGAAGAAGCGCGCAAGGCTTATGAACTTGGAGAAATTCCTATCGGTGCCATTCTCGTAAAAGATAATACTATCATTTCACGCCATCACAATCGTCGTGAACTCGATCATGATGCAACGGCTCATGCAGAGGTCCTCGTAATCCGCGAAGCATGCGATGTACTCAAGCGCTGGCGGTTGACTGGTTGTACCCTGTATGTTACGATAGAGCCGTGTCCGATGTGCGCTGGAGCCATTATTAACAGTCGTATAGACCGTGTTGTATATGGTGCAAGTGATTACAAAGGAGGCGCCGTGGAATCGCTATTCAATGTGCTCTCTCATCCTGGTTTAAATCATGAACCAAAACTAGCATCTGGTGTGCTTGGTGATGAATGCAGCCAAATTATGAAAGACTTCTTTAAAGAGCGCCGTAAAGCACGGAGGAGTACCCAAGAGGCTGAAGGGTCCGCACTCGAAATGCGGTAGGTCGGGCAACCGGCGCGGGGGTTCAAATCCCTCCTCCTCTGCCAACTTTTCAAGCGTTGCTCTATGATTGCGTATGCTATCATAGGGCGTTTTTTATTAGGGTTTATCTGCTTTATCGGTGTTCCTAGATATCGTATGACAACGTCATAATTTACCCGTTCTGCCCCTTTTCTGCCCCCTTTTTAGGGCATTCGAAATATAAGGAAATACTAGCCTCGCTTAGCATAATACCCTCTTTTCTTGCCCCTTTTTATGGGGTCGGAAAACTCGGGAAATACTCCAACTCCATATAATCACCTCTAGCCCTCTCTTGATGCTGATCAACATTAAGAGGGGCTTTTATATGTTTGGATATGTTAATAGAAAAACCTTAACATTCCTTAACAATTATATACACCCCTCTATAAAAATAACGTCATCATATGTCATCAAACACTTGAGCATTATATAAAAATAACCTTAACTTTTATTAACCTTATCTTTCCTTATCAAAATAACTCAACTTAATAAAATGATGTCAACTTTTGACAACAACTCCGCATCATTCACAAGGGCATAAGAAAACCCCTGCACCATGTAACGGTGAGGGGCTTAATTCTCAATAAACGCTTATCGCATCTCCTGCTATCCTATGCGTTTTAGTTATCAATTTTTCATTACTTCCGATAATGTATGCTTATTGGTAGTAAATACGGAAGTAATTTTTCACAAGAATGGCTTAACCATACGGATAATTAAACATTACTCAAACGCATGTATATTTGAGCCGTAATTTTATGTATATTTTGATTGTTTTATACGAATTTATCGGAATAATTATAATTTCTGTGTTGTTGTGTGGTGGTGTAGGCTACTCTCTGCCATTCTCATTTATAGTTAGTTTTGCCTGTTCCACGGTAGGTAGCTCTATCCCCTTTTCGAGTATTACTCCTATGATGCGGTGTGTTTTACCTCGTGAGGGTTCTCCCCTACCCCGTAGATACACCTCTATTATATACATTATATCCTCAAAGCGTAAGCCCTGCAGGTGGTACAACGTATCATATAACCACATTTCTATAAGTACGAGCTTAGCAAATTTACTCTGCCTATCTTCTAGCGTTACGATCGTATCTGATATATCGTGCTTTTGATTAACCTGTACAGCAGTATCGCCATACTTAGCCACGCCTGCATTAACCTTGTAATTGTGAATGCTATCCCGTAGCTTTTCAATCTCTGCATTGAGTTTACTATACCCATTTAGCGTAGCTCTAATTATCCCTTTAGAGGTAGCTTTATCATCATTAATGGTTATCGTACTAGGGGCAGTATAAACAGCGCTCACAGGGGCAATTTTGCGGTTCTTTTCCCTTAGATACTCCTGCTCCTCACGGTACGCCCTATACTCTTTTGCATTCATACAGCCCCCTACATTCAACTAATAAATTTAATTCACAAAGAGGCAAGCATTGCGCCTGCATGACCTCTGACATTAATCACCATTCACAGTACCTTTTATCTAGCAAGTGTATCGAAAATCCCAAATCTAGGCATTTCTTGGGGTCTCGGCCACCGCCTACTATCAAAAATCGCTGAAAGAACCTATTAACATTTGACTTATCTATATGCTATTAACGGATAGACATCATAAATATTTATTTTTCCATTGTAAAACCATTGTACCACTCGGTATAAGCGTACTCTATTTCTTCCTCTGTTGGCTTTCGGTTATACACTTTTGTGAGAGTAATCGTTTGAGGCATCTTAGGAATATTATTAAAGTACAACTCTACGAGCCACCGTGTACGATCAATACGCTCTATTTTCCATTTCTCCATAATATGCGCCCCCTACCATTCACTAAACTGTATCGGGTGTACCTCAATAAAATAGCCACCTCGCTCGGGTTTTACTGTCATTGTTATTTCTTGTGATAGGTTCTTTTCATTTAATAACGCTATAACATGGCTCAATATGGTTAGTTGCTTTGGATCAGCCACGCAAGCATACACGCTATAAGGTACTGTACTGTTTATCATGGTTTTAATTTGATGAATAATACCACGCATATGCGTGCCACTAAAGTATTTTATAGCCTCTTCGTAGTCATCTATAAAGCGCTCTCCTGTTGTACTCATCTGTATATTTCCTTTCTAGTACTTTTTAAGGGATACTAAATACCGAATTTCACCTCTCACAGGGATAGGCGTTACCTGCATCTCAATATTGCTTAATTGTGCATCTAATCGTTTCGCTATTGCATTAACATCAGTTAGCGAAGAGTATTCTACAAAGCAGTATCTAGCGTAATCATCGCAAATAAAATTATGAACTCTTTCATCTTTCAGCATGTCTATATATCCTTTCTATCATTCACAAGCCCCATTTTGTAAAAATTGAGGTGAGAGAAGTTACATTGTAACGACTTTTAACCATAATTTAGTTACACTTTTTGTTATTCTCTGATAACCCATGCAAACATAGGAGGCTCTTGTAACTTTTGTAACCACTTTTTTCAACAAATTATATATATATTTATATTTATTTATTTATAATATTGTTTGTAAAATAGGTTACAAAAGTTACATGCAGTAAAATAGGGGCTTTTGTGAGTGTTTTTTAGTTACAAAATTGGTTACATTTTAGTTACAAGTACTAATTTTCGGTTACAAGTTGCCATGCTTTATATGGCTTTGTGCTTGCTTTCCCTCTAACTGTTCTCTCATTGATATAACCTAGTGCTTTCATGCGCTTACTAAATTCATGCTTACCTAATGACTTATACCCGCTTTCTTTAGCCCAATTCTGATATATCAAATATAAATCTCTAGCAAATACGTCCTTTGTAGATACCAATATATTGATATCCTCATCACAGCCCAATGCAGAACCGTATACAGGTGTTATTTGTACCTCTCCGTTATCGATATCATCTAAGAATTGAGCTACTTGATCGTTCTCTTTAATGTATGATGCGGTAAGGGCTGTTACTCTAGGCGGTTCAGTAAATGCACCTTGTGAGCGTAAACGCCGTAAGCCCTCTAAGGCTCTGTTAAGTAATACAGTTAGGCCTCCGCTCTTTATAATTTCTCTCACAATATGAGGCGTAGCAATAGCAGTATTACGAATACGGTTAGTCATAGGAATAATCACAAGCCTATCTTTCATACCTGTAGAGTTATCATATATACGAGGTATCGAATTACAACTAAAGAAAAGTTTTGCATGGGGTTTATAGCTGTACGGCTTTAGATGTTTAGGCTCTACGATAATGGTATCGCCTGTTACAATTTTCTTTAAACTAGCTGTATTTAAAATGGCCGTACTCTCGATATCATCGCCGATATTAGCATATTTACCAACAATCTCGGCTAGCCTAAATTGGCTCGCCCCTATATCAATTAGTGCAATATTGGATACATTACTTTCAGTTAATAGGCTTGTGAGTAGTTGCAGGAATGAGCTTTTCCCATTCCCGCCCTCGCCATACAAGATAAAGAACTTTTGAGCGAATGTATTATTCACAAGACAATAGCCTACTACCTCGTATATAAACCGCATCATGTCCGCATCATCTTCTTGGCCACCGAATAGATTAAACATAAAAGTATCTAGCTGATCATGCTCTACTTTGTCGGGGTTATACTCAACGTTTGTCATGCGTGTTGTAGTTACTATGCTATGGTCTTTCTCTAGCACCGCATCATTTTCCACATCATACAGCGCATTCTTAAATGCGATAATGTTAGTATCGATAAAGGGCAGTACGGGAGCGGTGGCCTTAATGTATTTTAAAGTCTCGCTCATTTTCCCCGAGGGTATTTCTATATCATCGGTAATATTAAAAATCATGTTATGTAGAGGCGCATCTCCGTTCACATCTAACGCCTCGTATACGCCATACAAGGGATTATAGCTGTATAACGGCGTTGTGAGCGCCTCATTGCGGTTCATAGTATCCGTTTGTTTAATGTGTACGATATTGTAACGCCCCTTAATATATTCGCCTAACTTTTTAGGGAGTATCGTACCTTTTTCATTGGTAAACTCCCATGTATCCGCTTTAACGTTTTTCCCCATATATCCCCCTAATCATAAAAACTACTGATAAATTCCTGTTGTGCTAGTATATCCGCCTCTTTACGCCTACGGTCTAAATGCGCTATAACGTGGCGTATTGTGAGTACCCTATAATACATCGGGTTATGTCCTGTATTGCCTACTTGCCATTTATCCCGTTTCGCCAAGGCGGAAAGACAAAAGATATCGTGCATCTTTTGTGCATCGCCCCTGCACCACATATATAAGATTGAAAGTAAACCCGCATCAGCTCGTGAGGCGTCTCCCCCATAGTCGGAAAGGTCGCCCTCATCAAATAGCTTTGTGAATTTATCGCCTTGCCTGCTGTTCTTGATGCGGTTAATTACGCCTAATAATTCTATTTCTAGATATACAGGCTCTAGGCTAATACCATTAAGCGCATCGCCTGCATCGCTTTGGCCATTATCTACATTATCGATAGAAAAGGTATCAAATAGCGTTTGTATAGCATCTTGCCGATATGGAATATACTCACAATCTGCTACGCCCTGCACTCTGTTTCCCGTCATGGTAAAGTATCGCCCTTGTGAATACATCTCGAACCCTAGAGGGCTATTTTTAACGCTTTGAGGGGTATCACCTTTCACAATGATATGTAACCCTGTACCCGAGGGGCTGTACTCTGTATACGATGCGCATTCAATAAATACCTGCATGGCCAACTCATCAAGCGCACCATTTTCTACATGATGATCTAGGTCTATCCCTGTAAATGGCGTACCGTCAAAATGAAAGCCTAGCCCGTCATATTGCCCCGTTTTGAGGGCATCTATAGCTTGCTTAAATGTACCGCATACGCTTTGGCTATTCCCCTGCTTATGCGTTATCGGGCTGTATGGTATCTTGCCTTTTCTCACGAGCCAATTACAGTATTTACGCATTTCAAGCGGTATATTATAATAATGACAAAGGTCGCCTTTATCGCCTTGTGAGTGGCTAGAGGTACCTCGCTTTTCCACGCTCATGATGTTACCCCCATCATGGGCGCTTTTATTTTGCCTATTTTCCATATGATCGCTCCAATTCAATTATGGTATCTATCTGTTTTTGTACGTTATTCACAGCATCAAAAATAAGTTCTGATAAATACGCTCCGTAAATATCTAGGTGGTTTACTGTAGGCGTTAACTCATCTCCGCATAATGCGTTACCTTTCTTTTCTAGGCCTGTGAGTGTATTTGTACAATCACCGATTAGCATATCTGTGCGCCCTAATAGTTCATTTAAGTAAGACATTTCGCATTTAATACTCACTAATGTGTTTAACGTTTCCCCGTTCATGATTGCCCCCTATTTTAAACTTTCCATATCTTTAGACTTTAGAAATTCCATAAATAGCTCTACATTCACAAGAGTTAGATTATGGCTAATGCGTGTTACGCCTGCTTTAAACTCTTCTGTGAGTAGCATCTCATTAATAAATTTCCCTACCGCTGTACGAGATAGGTTAAACAGTAATGTCAGTTGTTTAGGCTGTGCCATGATTGGCGTTACTGTAAATTGTGTTGTTTCTAGCTGTTGCATACAAATTTGTCCTTTCCCCGAGAAAAACAATTCATTTATTTAGCCTGTACGGGCGTTTTGAGCATCGTCTTGATGATTATACCTAAGAATATTTTTATCTATGGTAGCATTCACAATACCCGCATCAATTTCAATTTTCCCATAATAATATATGGCCACATTTCGAAACCGAAACGCATTATAAAATATTACGTTACTAGATGAGTATCGAGGCTCGAATGACCCTCTCACATCAAACCGTTTAGGAGTACCTGTAAAGCCCCCTACCTTGTGAGCGATGCAACCCATAATGGGTAGAGTGTGATTATATGATTAAAAACTATATGGATCACATTCACTCACAATATGATGCGGTGATACGCCTTAGAAAAATAACTCATCTATTGTTAGCGTATATCCTAACTTTTCAGATAAGACATCTCTAATCTTAGCCATATCATCGGCAGTAAACGGGCTTTTATTATTAATCTTTAATGTCATGCTACTTCTAGACATATCGATTTGAGATGCTAGCCCCGATTGGGTATATCCTGCACGCACAATATAGCTTTTCAAAATATTATATTTTCCCATATTTTCACCTCTTTTCTTATTTTTGTAGTGCATACACGTCATTTACACATAAAATATAGCATTTATAAATGTTAAAATCAAGAGCATTTTTCATAAAATATTGAATTTTTGCATTGTATGTGCTACATTATAACCGAGGTGATTATATGATTAAACATAATTTAAAAGTAATCTTAGCGGAAAATAATATTCGTATAAGTAAGCTAGCTAATGATACAGGTATCGCTAGAACTACGATTTCAGCATTATGCGAAAACCACTCTAAAGGTATTCAACTTGATACAATGGATAAACTATGCAGGTATTTAAAAGTAACTCCTACCGATTTATTCGTTTATGCGCCTGTAGATATAACGCCTAAAGTTTTTGACCTTAATGTAAGAGGCTATAAAAAAGATGCTACGGATAAAGATAACGCACGATCAATGGAAATACATTGCACTTTATTCTTAAATATCGATACGGGAATAGAAAGATTTAGCGAGGAGTTTAACGCTGTAGGCAAATTAGTAAACGATGGTAACTATGATAAAATCGTTTTCGACTTTAAAGCCATAGATGATGCGGAAACACAAATAAAAGTAAAAAGCATTATTGACGGTCTACCTACAATACTAAAGAATGACTTATTCCAAACCATTCGAGAAAGTATCAGCCGTGAATTAGATAAATTTAGTAAAGAGAATGCTCTAATAGAATGGGCGCAAATACTCGATTGGCCAACAGTTAATATAGATTTTATCCCGTGGTAAATTATTTTCCGCCAATATAGAAAGGCGGTTCATTATGTGGGTAGAAACACTCACAAATAGCAAGGGTACACGCTATAAGTATTGTGAGCGTTACGAGTTGCCGAATGGCGAAACTCGTAAAGTAGCTATAACGCTAAACAGTAACAGCACCTATGCACGCAAGCAGGCGAGCATAGAACTGCAAAACAAAATTAAAGATGTCATTAAGCAATTACATTTAGATCCTAATATCACGATGTACGAGGTGGCTCAATTATGGCTAGAACATACCGAACCTACGGTAAAGATAGCTACCCATATTAACCATACGCTACACGTTAAAAAGATTTTTACCTATATTGATACTAGTATTCCTCTTGTGAAAATAACGCCTATCATGATTGAAAACATGATACATAACGTGTATTACAAAGAGGAGCTATCCTATTATTATGCTAAGTCGATACTCACAACAGTACGGGCAATATTCCGCCATGCAAAACGTAGACGGATAATACAAGATATCCACGAGATAGAAGATATCAGCGTTAAGAAAAAGCCGTTTACGCATACCGAGATAGCTAAAAAACAAAACAAATTCCTTGATGCGGTCGAACTTAAAAGCGTACTCTCTCAACTCACAAAGCTAGCGCCTAGAGTAGCCCTGCTCATCGAATTTATGAGCTTAACAGGTTTACGCATTGGCGAGTTATTAGCATTACGCTATTGTGATTATGACGAAAAAAAAGCTACCATTAATATAAACGGTACATTACAGTACTTTTATAAAAACGGTAGCGATATAAAGCGAGGTACTCCAAAGAATATATACTCTGTGAGAGATGTAACCCTAGATGCTCGATGCGTTAAAATACTAAACTCGATCATAACAGATAATAAACGCCAATCATTATGGTTTAAGGGCTACGAGGAACAGGGCTATATATTTACGGCAAAACGTGGCAACCCCTATGACATGCAATACATCAATAAGCTATTAAAGCAGGTACACATAGAGGGTAAACATTTAACAACTCATATCTTTAGGCATACTCACATAAGCATATTGGCCGAGTTAGGTATACCATTAAAGGCTATCATGCAACGAGTTGGCCACAATGACCCTGCTACTACGTTAAGCATTTACACGCATGTAACGCAACATATGAAAAACGATATTGTAGAGAAACTTAATAGCCGTAACAGATAAGGCCTGCCCCTTTCTTGCCCCTTTGTGAATACAAGCGCTCACAAAGCTAGCAACTAAGCGAATAAATGGCTCTATTCTGTTCTTCTCTGCCAACTAAACTATATAAAGCGCTAACTATGGTTAGCGCTTTTTTTGTATCTATATTGACTCAACAACTTATATAACTCTATTGTTACCTATATAATTAATCTATATTTATCAATACTTTGGTAACTTTATGAGTTATAATATACACAAGATATAATTTCTGCTATTAAATAGACTCAAGGGGACACCACTATGAAAAAATATTACCCTTATCTCATCACATTGAGTCATATGATTAATGACTCTTGTCAAAGTGTATTGCCTGCCCTCTTGCCACTGTTCATTTATACCTATGGACTGAGTTTGGAGCAAGCAGGTTTTCTTATTTTAGCTAATACAGCATTATCGTCATTATTACAGCCATTACTAGGCTATATTTCAGACAAGATCAATCAGCCACGGCTCATTGCCTTTGGTGTTTTATTATCCGCCTGTAGTACAGGTATGATGGGCTTTGTTACCTCTTATGAAAGCCTCCTTGTTTGCGCCACCTTAGCTGGTGTAGGTTCCTCTATCTTCCATCCAGAAGGCGCGAAGATTATGAACCGCCTCGGTGGTGGCAAAAAGGGTAAGGCCATGGGTACCTTTGCCATTGGCGGTAGTTCTGGCTTTGCCTTTGGTCCACTCTTTGCAGGCGCCATCGCCTATACAGTAGGTCCACATGGATTAGCTGCTTTTACAGTGGCAGGCAT
>NZ_CAJLUB010000044.1 GCF_905209685.1 uncultured Veillonella sp.
TTCCTATATGTTCTTTTGCTTGCTCTACTTGCAGTTTCATAATCTTACCTCGACTCATAATATTATAAACATGACATAGTGCTTTGTCAAATAAAAAAGACTATCTTAAGCGGACTCAAGATAGTCTTTTTGGTAAGTCAATTACATTTTTTCGAATTGGTCTTTACCAACACCGCAAATTGGGCAAACATAATCAGCTGGTTGATCTTCGAATTTTACGCCTTCAACAGCTTCGTCATAAACCCAACCACATACTACGCATACGTATTTTTCCATGAGTATTTCCTCCTTCACTTGAAAATTATTGTTTAATATTTATCTTTTATAATTCAGATACTCTATCTGTAATGTAGTATATCAAAGATATCGAAACTTTTCAATACTCATTTTCTTAATTTCTCATTTTTCTAATATTTAAAAAGCATATATAATATGCGGATTTGTGCTACATTATAATTTGAAATGTATTATCATTTAGACCGATTATGACCTAAATTTACCTCAATCCCTTTCCCTATTGCTACTTATCTGTCAATATATCTATTAATATAAATAATGGCCATTATTATACCGATAGTTTTTAAAGTATTAACTAAAATCAGACCTAAGGTGTACATAATTTATATATTATACTATTATATATAGAAGAGAATATTGTTATATTATATATTCTAAAAGAACTTAATTAATAACTTATTATATAAGTATGTACTTATGAACACTTACTTCTCTATGCGATATAATCATAATAAGAACTTCACGATCTTAATATGAAATATCGGTCAGAGAAATCGTCATTTATATTGTTATCATAGGAGGATTTATGAGAACAGCTTTAACAGAACTTTTACAAATTGAATATCCTATTATCCAAGGTGCTATGGCTTGGGTATCTGAACACAAATTAGTATCTGCCGTTGCAAACGCTGGTGCAACAGGCGTTATCGCCCTCGGTGGTCGTGATGCAGAATGGACTCGCAACGAAATTCGTGCATGCAAAGAATTAACTGATAAACCATTCGGTGTTAACCTTATGTTGATGGCTCCTAATAAAGACGAGTTGGTAGATGTTATCATCCAAGAAAAACCTGCTTTCGTAACACTTGGTGCTGGTAATCCTGTACCATATATCAAACCGCTCCAAGAGGCTGGTATCAAGGTTATCCCTGTAGTACCTTCCCTTAAATTGGCTAAACGTATTGAAGAAGCTGGTGCTGATGCGATGATTGTAGAAGGTACGGAAGCTGGTGGTCATATTGGTAGCCAAACAACAATGTCTTTAATGGAAAATATTTTGCCAGAAATCAGTATTCCAGTTGTTGTAGCAGGCTCTATCGTTGATGGTCGTGGTCTTGCCGCAGCTTTATTAATGGGTGCACAAGGTGTACAAATGGGTTCTCGCTTCTTATTAGCAGAAGAATGCCAAGCACATCAAAATATGAAAGAAGCAATTATCAAAGCAACAGATACTGATTCTGTTGTAACTGGTCTTCTCTCTGGACACGGCGGCGTTCGCAGCTTAAAAAATGAATTTACGACTCGCTATTTAGCAGCAGAAACTGATGGTGTTACTACACCTGAAGAGCGCACAAAAATGTCTCAAGGTACTAATAAACGCGCCGCTATTGATGGCGATGTAGTAAACGGCGCCGTACAAGTTGGTCAAGCCTTGAATCGTCTTGTAGCTATCGAACCAGCTCATACAATTGTTCAAACAGTAATGAACGAAGCTATTATGTCTATTCGTAAGGCTCAACGCCTTCTTGAAATTGTTTAATCAATTAGGAGTGTCATATGTTACCATTTCATGGAAAATATCCAAAATTAGATACTAAAAGTTGTGTAATGCCCGGTGCAGAACTTGCTGGTGATGTAGAACTCAAAGAATATGCATCTATTTGGCAAAACTGTGCACTTCGTGGTGACGTAAACAAGATTGTAGTAGGTCGTTACTCTAATGTACAAGACAACTCTGTATTACATGTAGACGACGATAAAGCATGCGTCCTTGGCGATTATGTAACAATCGGCCACGGTGCCATCGTTCATGCTAGTACAATCGAAGACAATGTGTTAGTTGGCATGGGTGCCATTGTATTAAGTGGTTGTCATATTGGCTCTGGCTCTATTATTGCAGCCGGTGCGGTAGTAAAAGAAAACACTGTCATCCCACCTAACTCTTTAGTCGTAGGTATTCCTGCTCGTATTGTTCGCACAGATGAAACTCAAATCGAACGTATTCACAATCAAGCTTTAAAATATAAACACTTATGGACTATTGAGTACGGTATGCTTCCTGATGCAGGTGGCGAGGAATACGATAAAAACGCCAAAATCGTATAATCACATATACAATAAAATTTGCACAAATAATCAGAACCACCCGTAAAACGGGTGGTTTTATGATTCGCGACTACGTCGCGAACCAGTCTAAAGACAATAACAAAAGCCGAGGCAATCACTGCCTCGGCTTTCATAATTTATGTGGTCTAAATTTTATTGAATTGTTGGTGCATAAATCGCTTGTCGAAGATCCACCCTACGATGTTCTTCCATCATCTTAGAAATGTCTTCTTATTCGGCAGGTTTCACGCGATTGTTGCCGTCTTTCATAGCTTCTTTCAAGCTAAAGATAACCATTTCATTCATGTAGAAACGCAATTCATCATCATGTACATTGGCCGTATTGCGATCCAAGATATCGATGATTTGTTGTGCATAGTCCATTTTTTCATCGTCAGACACAGTCACATGATTAATAAAAAAGTCTTTATAATCATTATACAAACGATCTAACGCCATGCGTGCATAGCTGTCTTTCTTATAACGATGACTCACAATGTACCAGCTACGACGAACGTTCATATAATACAATGCATTATTGCGGTACCGTTCTTGGCCCTTCATAATACGAGAGTCGTCCATGATATATCTATCTTTTTGATCCAATTGGAATTGTGTGAAAGCATTCACTACTTCACGAACTTCTTCGCTAGGTACAGGAATAGCCACTTCTGCTTCAATCACGTTTAATGGTTCAGCTGGTTGTTCTGGCATCATCAAAGTATCCCGAGCCGCATCCGCCTGACCAACTGCACATACACAAGCAAGCGCCAATACAGGCATAATTTTTTTGAATTTCATACATCCTCCTTATGATGAGCCGCCCCCCGAAGGGCGGCTTTCACAATCCTTACATGAGCCATGAAGAACTCGAATATTCAGATTCGATTATTTTGTAAGACCTGCTTGTTGCATCAACAATGCAATTTGAGCCTTCATTTGTTCATTATCTTCCTTCACAGAGGATAATTCATCAATACGTTTTTGCATACGTGCATTATCATCCTTAACAGAAGACAACTCATGGAGGCTTTCTTGCATACGTGCATTTTCAGCTTTCAACGCTGTTACTTCATCTTGCAACACATAAATAGAACTGATAGGACCGCCCTTATAACGTTCAGGAACAGCTTTCTTCGCATCGGAAGTGCCGAATTTACGAGTTACACCGGCATTCACCATGTTATGGTGGCTACCTACGGACATCCCTACATGGAACATGGTATCTTCCGCCGTGTAATGTGCAATGCCTAGAGCCGCCGCCGTTTCACCGCGATAGTTGCCGATGCCGGCCATCACCTGAGTCGGTTCCAACGGATCATACTGAATAGGTTTCAATGCTGAAAGTGCCGCCGCATGAGCGCCCACACGTTGCGTTTCGCCCGCTACCGCATTAATGGCATTTGACAAGCCGCCAGTAGCATTTTTCAATTGATTTACATTAACCGCATCGGTACCGTTTACGCCAGGACCGACATTACTAATCGTATTGCCGCCGTTATCGAGACCGTCTTTTGTGAGGCTCACCTGATTGCCGCCGGCCGGAGTGATTGTCACGCCGCCACTGTTCATAACGGTTGTATTACCGTCAGCGTCCTTAGTCGTTACGGTTTCTAGACCTTTCAAGTCCTTCGCCATACGAACCTTAAGGTTATTGTTGCCGTCGGATACGACACCCAAATTATCTTCTGAGGTCAACTTATTGGCATCGGTAATGCCGCCGACTACATTCACCTGTTCGTTAAGCTGTTTCTTGATAACCGTACCGGTATCACCACCGTACTTCATACCATCATCTTTGGTTGCCATCTGATGTGTCTTACCGTTTTCATCCCGATATTTAATACGAGTGATTTCGTTTCCGTTAAGGTCAGGATCGCCTTTATCAACGGTAATATCCGCATTGCGGCCGTCCTTACCGCTTAAACCGATGTGACCGACACCGTCTTTACCGGACATGGATACAGCATCTTTACCGTCTTTGCCGGCAATGCCTACCTTGCCGTCCGTACCGTCAGCACCGTTAGGTCCTGTAATGGATACGCCGTCTTTGCCGTTTTTACCGACTTTCACCTTATCGGTAGTTAAACTGTCAGTCTTGAGATCCTTCGCCATCTTGATCGTAACATTACCATTTTCGGCTACGGTCTTAATATTCTCACCGGAATATTTATCATCATTTTCTGTACCTTCACCTTTAATGGTAACCTTTTGACCTAAATCACGATGGAATTCGCCTGTATTACCGGCAAAATCCATACCTTTCTTCGTGATTTCATCGCCCAAGTTGGTAATTTTATTATCCAAGGTCTTGTGAGATTTCTGCAACTGGTCTTCTGTAGCAGCACGACCGCTTGAGATATTATCAGGGTCCCAATCTTTGTTTTCCAGACCTGTCACATAGCCGTCCTTACCGTCAACAGCAACTTTCCCTGCCGCAATCTTGCCGTCTTTGCCGTCGATCGTTACCTTGTCGCCGGCCTTAATGGTACCGTTTTCGCCGTCAATCGTTACATTGCCCGCTTTAATAGTACCTTTATTACCATCGATTTCAACCTTATCGCCGGCTTTGATTGTGCCGGCGTTGCCGTCTATAGCCACTTGTTTTGTCAGATCTGTGCCCATTGTCACCTGATCCTTAAGACCCACTTCATAGTTTTTCGACCCATCCGCATTGGTGCCAGGTGTAACGATAATATTTTTACCGGCTGTCACCGTTGTAGTCGCAGCCGCTGTCGCCTTATCCAATTGGGATTTATTAACCGCATCTTTAGGATCCGTACCGTCGGCTACATTCGTAATCTTATTACCTCCGTTATCGAGGCCATCCTTTGTGAGGCTCACCTTATTACCGCCGGCAGGATTGATTGTCATACCGTCACCGTTGATAACAGTGTTATTACCACCGTTTGTGAAAGTTGTAGACGTTAACCCCTGTAATTCTTTCGCCAATTTTACATTTAATGTACCGTTACCGTCGGATACAACACCGATATTATTGTCGGATAATTTAGCTGCATCAGCACCGCCTTTGATAGTTACTGTATCACCTAATTTTCTGTTGCTTACGGCACCCGTATCACCGGCAAAGTTCAAGCCTTTTTCAAGAGTTTTATTGATATCGGAGATATCCTGTTTATTCTTATTGATGTTCTGCGTATTGTTGGCGATATCTCCGGCATTTTTATTGATGTTCTGTTTGTTACCCGCAATATCCTGTTTATTTTTGTCGATGTCGGATCTATTCGTATTAACTTTGTCGTTAACCTTCTTCAACTGATCTTCCGTAGCACCACGACCGGATACAGCCACTGGATTATCCACATTCCAATCCGTATTCGTGAGACCTGTTACATGACCTGTATCACCATCTACAGTTACAGGGTGGGCAGCACCGACATTAATTTTATTGCCTAAACCGACAGTAAATTCCTTACCGCCATTCGCATTCGTACCTTCCGTTACGGTCACATTCGCATCCTTTGCTTTCACAGTGGATGCCTTCGCAGTACCGTTGATAGCTTTTTGTAACTGGCCATAGTTAACTGCATCATTAGGATTACTACCATCCGCCACGTTGGTAATCTTCTGATTGTTCGCATTGATACCGTTCGGCGTTACATAAGTCTTACCGCCTACAGTCAAGCCGTCATTGTTGATAGTCGTACTGCCGGCAGTAACGCTTTCTAGACCGGTTAACGTTTTCGCTAATTTTACATTTAATGTATCCGTTCCGTTGGATACAACGCCGATATTATTATCGGATAGTTTTGTCGGATCAGTCACACCACCGATAATATTCGTCTGTTCACCAAATTTACGAGTAAATTGATTAGCTGTAGCCGATGCAGCTTTCACATCACCGGCATATGCCACGCCCTTATCCATCTCCGAAGTAACTGCATGCAATTGACTGCCGTTGATAGCATCCGTAGAAGTAGCGGAAATACGACCTGCCGCTACATTAGTAACTGTCCGTTCCATGCCTGCCTTGCCGACACTTACAGTGGATGCCGGATTAATACCTGCAAAGTTATGTACAGCCCCGTTAATGGTTGCGGAAGGTGTCGCTACAGCTGCTGCCGTTTCAGAACCGGTCCCCAGAGCTACAGCACTTTCATTATCTACCTTTGTATTATTACCGAGAGCCACAGCATTTTTCGCCGTCACGGAAGCATTGTTCCCGAGAACCATAGCCCCATCAGCGGAAACATTGGAGTTACTGCCCACTACATAAGAATTATCGGCCGTAATACTGTTCTTATAGCCGAATGCACCTGACATATTACCTTTAACAGTACCGTCTGTAACAGTTGTAATTTTATCCTGATCGGCACCTGCACCACTACCATTTGCTTCCGTCGTGGTCATAACAGTAGCGGAACCGATGGTATTTCCTGCACCGATAGCATACGCCTGATTACCGTAAATCGTATTCTTGGAACCAACAGCAGCAGACTCTTTCCCGGATTTAGAACCGTCTTTCATATCTAAACCGACCTGGTTCGTATCACCGATAGAGGATGAACGATCACCGTAAGCACCAACCTGCGTACCAAGAGCAAGAGAATTTGTTCCCCAACTACGTGTCATGATACCGATGCCGGTGCTGGCTACACCTTTAGTCAAAGAGTTGATACCGATTGCTGTAGAGCCTGTACCATAGGCTTCGCTCAATGTACCGATAGCCGTAGTTGCATCACCGATAGCCGCCGTATTTGCATATTTACCTTTTACATTAATAGATGCCGAACCAAGAGTGCCGGCGAATTTATCTTCAATTTCCTTGTTAAAGCTCTTTTTAATACCGTTTCCTGCAGCCAATTGAGGCACAGCTGTTTCCAATTCAGTACGAGCCATATCGATATCATCACCGCCGATGGCAACAGATGAATTACCAATAGCTCTTGTATCTGCACCGAGAGCAAGAGACTGTGTACCATAAGTTTTTGCAGTGCTGCCGATAGCTACACCTTGCGCATATTTAGGGTTAACAGTACCGCCATCATTCTTAATTTTTACATTTGTTTCCGCAGATGCACCGATAGCCACATCACCACGAGCACCGTAGGAAGCAGCATCCGCCCCCATAACAACAGCGCCGGATCCAGGATTACCATGATGCGTAGAAACAATACTCTTTGCGGAACGACCGATAACGATATCCCCGTTTTCCAAAGCTTGTGCCCCTTGACCTATAGCTACTGTACTTGTCGGGATATTCGTGCCTACAGTACTTTCACCGGCTGCTTTTGCACCGTTACCGATGGCTACACTATAATCACCAAGTGCATTAGTTATATCACCAATAGCGATACCACCATTATTTGAGGCCTGCGCTCCGATACCATTTTTAATCGGTGCCCCCAAAGCATCCGTAGGCATCATAACGCCCGTCAACATGACGGCAAGCGCAGTAGCACCTACCATTTTAGAAAATACAACCGACAAAGAAGAACGTTTCGTCATGTTCTTTGCCGTTTCCGCTACGACTACGTAACACCCCTTTGTACGATTCCAAATTACTTTAAAAACTCGATTCATCAATCTTACTCCTATAAATTAAACTAACTATATCCACTTACATAAAAATTTCAATAACCAAACTGAGACTATATCGATTTTCTCAAAATTATATAACTAAAATACCACATTTTACTGTATAAGTAAAATTTTTTTCATTTTATTTTCACATAATTATGCGTTCAAATTATCAATTTTTCGATATACAAAAAATATCGAGGCACCGTCACTCGAACAGTCCTCGATATTCTTATATATACTATTAAATTATTCTATTGAAAAGAATATTCATCATTTAATACTTTTGTAGTAGCGATAGAAGAATATATTAACTATTACAACAATAGAAGGATCCAGAAAAAAACAAAATGGATGCCCCCTGTAAAATACAGGGAAGCATCCATGTGTTTAGATTACTATTTATCACTCTTTAGTTTTGACTGAATAATCTGCTCTACCATAAGCGCTGTACCCATAGTTAACGCTATAGGGAACAACATTTCTACAGAAAATCTTGAAAGCTCAAGCATAAATACACATGAGGTCATAGGCATTTTTTGTGCGAGTCCTAAAAATGCTACGGCACCGATAAAGGCAGCCATCCCCAATGATATAGGCGCTACAGCAATAGACCAAAGAGTCCCAAATACTATGGCTAGCGTACTCCCCAACATCATAGATGGAGTAATACGACCACCATAAGCACCTGCCGCTAATGCAAGTAGTACTGCTATCCACTTAGAACCAAATAAACCCAATGCATAGGTCCAAGTAATATCATTGGTAAAGGTCAATTCATTCCCAGCTTTACCGTTCCCAAGTATTTCAGGAAAATACATAGCTAACGCACCAATAAGTGTAAAGGCTACGATAGATATGGGGATCATAACAGGACTGCTACGATGAATAGCCGGTAACTTACTTTGTGTAATATTAAATAAAACTACACCTAAGGCAACAATAGCACCCAAGGCAATGGAGAATTCAACATAATGACTACCCAAGCTAGGTTGAGCCATTGTATATTGAATAACATCCCCTACACCTGCCTGTCTCGTTACAAAGGTTGCTAATCCACAGCATATAAGAGCAGCACTCATAGCGCGTATATTCCATGTAAGAAGCAATGTTTCCAACGTAAAAATCGCTGCCGATAAAGGTGAATTATAAACGGCCGCAAGACCAGCACCTGCTGCACAAGCAATCAATAATTGGCGATCTTCTTGTTTTATGTCAAAGTGCTTAACTAAAAAAGTTGTAATCCCCGCACTTGCTTCACGAGGGGCTACTTCTCGCCCTAAAGGTGAACCTATAGCTACCGTAATAATTTGTAAGGTTGCATGTAAAACAGTAGTAATAGGATTCATATCCATCTTACCATATACAGCCGTTTTAATATCTACAACACCTTTACCATATCGGTGAATAAGTACCCAACCGACACCGCCTATAAGACCGCAAATAATCAGTGGTATCAATCGCTCTACTGGAGATACACGAGCTACAGCAGCGCCAAAACTCATATGATCAGCAGCAGAATAATGATATACAAAGTGCTGAATACCATGTAATAAATGTGTATAAGAAGCCCCTACCAATCCCGCTATAAATCCAACGATAATTATGAGGCCTATTAAACGTTTATCAAATGCCATACTTACTCCATTGCTAATACGACTTCGCCTATTTCTAATGTTTTCTTAACATCTATAATACGTTGATTAGATGATCCTCTAAATCGCAATGCGGGATCTTTGAGTTCATCTACAAAGCGACCATCTACGAGAATATCAATTTCATGTAATAAAGCGCTTCTCAACTCATCTTCTAAGATATCATCTATTGTATAACCTGAATAGGCCCAAATTTTCTTTTCTGGTACCGCCGCACGAACTGCCCGCACCACCGGCAATAAACCTTGTACATTTTGGAACGGTTCCCCACCTAACAAGGTTAAACCTGAGCATGTTGGACTTTTCACATAGGATACAACTAAATCAGTTTCAGATTGAGTCCACTCCTTACCGGCATTAAAATTCTGGTATTCTTCATTAAAACAGTTATAGCAACAATGTGTACAACCAGTTACGAATATAGATGTACGAATACCTTCCCCATTGGCAATATCATATTGTCTTATTTGCCCATATCTCATAATTACCTCCATAATAGTGATTATCAACTTTGATTAACACCATATAGATATATTTCTATTTCTTACAAACGCAGTAAAAGCTGTGCCTTAAGCACAGCTTTTACCATGTATTTATAGAAACTATAATTCTAATAATTTTAAATGTGCATTACACGATCTTTGATTTCTTTCGTACGCCCTTCATTCCAGAAATTTTCACCTAGGTAACCACATGTACGACGAATTACAGTTAATTTATCGCGGTTTGTATTGTGGCAACGTGGGCATTCCCATTCATTATTCTCGTTTACCTTAATTTCACCATCAAAACCACATTCGTGACAATAGTCAGACTTGGTATTGAATTCAGCATAAGAAATATGATCATAAATATATTGAATCATAGTCAAAACAGCTGGGATATTATTAGTCATATTCGGAATTTCCGCATAGGAAATACAACCGCCAGTCGATTTCTTTTGGAATTCAGATTCAAAATTAAACTTATCAAATACATTGATTTCTTCACGAACATTAACGTGATAGCTATTAGTATAATATCCTTTATCGGTGATATCTTCAATTACACCAAAGCGAGCACGATCTAGAGAAGAGAATCGATTTGTTAAGCTTTCAGCAGGTGTACCATATAAACCAAAGCCAAGATTATGTTTATCATGCCATAGATTGATAGCATCATTTAAACGATCCATAATTTTCATGGCGAATACACGACCTTTTTCACCTGTGTTAGACTCACCAGTAATCAATCGAGTTGCTTCATAAATACCGATGTAGCCAAGAGAAATCGTTGCATAACCACCAGTAAGGAAGCGAGCGATTTTTTCTCCTTTTTTTAGGCGCGCAATAGCACCGTGTTGCCAATGAATTGGCGATACATCACTCACTACATCCTTTAATAAGTTGTAACGTAATAGTAATGCTTTTTCAGCTAATTCAAGACGTTTATCTAAAATTTCAAAGAATCTTTCTTCACTACCGCGAGCTAAGATGCCAATTTGAGGTAAGTTCAAACTTACAACGCCCATATTAAAGCGACCATCAAATTTATAGTTCCCCTTTTCATCCTTCCAAGGAGATAAGAAAGAACGACATCCCATTGGGCTAAATACATTACCTTCATAGTTTTCCTTCATCTTCTTAGCGGAAATGTAATCTGGATACATGCGTTTAGCCGTACATTGTGCAGCAAGTTCAGTTAAATAGTAATATGGACTATCAGGCGTTACATTATGTTCATCAAGAACATAAATCAATTTAGGGAATGCTGGCGTAATATATACATCAGCTTCATTTTTTACACCCTTAATACGTTGGCGCAAGATCTCTTCTGTAATAAGAGCAGCCTCTTTAGCGTATTCATAATCAGGTTTAAAATACATGAACAATGTAACAAATGGAGATTGACCATTTGTAGTCATCAATGTATTGATTTGATATTGGATAGTTTGGATGCCATCCTTAACCTCTTTACGCGTACGTTTCCACGCAATTTCACGGGCTTTTTCCATATTTGGTTCCATCCCGTAAATCTCAACTTGTTCTTCAATAACATTGTTAAGGATTTTTTCGTAAGATTTACGTACGAATGGCGCCAAAATGCGATCGATACCATTAATACTTTGACCGCCGTATTGACCAGATGCAACTTGGGCAATAATTTGCGTTGTTACTGTACATGCAACTTGGAAGGATTTAGGTGTATCAATTTTCTTACCATTGATAACCGTACCATTTGTTAGCATATCTTCCAAATTGATCAAGCAACAGTTAAACATAGGTTGGATAATGTAATCCATATCATGGAAATGGATAGCACCACTATCATGGGCTTCTAAAATATCTGTAGGAATTAATTTACGGCGAGCGATATCCTTAGATACTTCACCAGCGATTAAATCACGTTGTGTAGATACAATGGCAGCATCCTTATTAGAATTTTCATCGAGAACGCTGACATTACTGCGATCTAATAAACCGATTACATCATCATCAGTAGTATTTTGACGACGTTTAAAAGCTTGAACAGCTTTGTAACCTTCATAGGCACGTGCCGTTGCAGGATTATGATACTCAATCAACTTATAATACACTTGATCTTCAATAGCATAAATTGTCATGTCTTTTTGGAGCTTTGTAGCATATTCTTCAATTTCATCAGCAATACGCTGTGCCAACCCCTCTTCGTACAACCCTGTACTACTATGCTCAGCTTTTTCTATAGCCAAAGCAATTTTGTTTTTGTCGAAAGGTACCTTTGTACCATCCCGTTTAATGACCTGCAACATATTGGCAACCTCCCCATTTTGTTACCGCTGAAATATATGTTATGACAAAGAAAAAAGTATGGTATACCATACTTTTATAAATTTATATGTAAAAACGTAAAGAATTATTAGTAAACTCTCTATTTTT
>NZ_CAJLUB010000045.1 GCF_905209685.1 uncultured Veillonella sp.
GTCATACGTACTTGCTTGAAAGTGCGGATAATAGTAATCATTGGGGCCGTTACTCTTTCTTGGGCTATGATCCTAAGATCGAGCTATTCTGCAAGAACCATAAAATGACTATTAAAGATGGTACAACACGTACCTTTGAGTGCTCTGACCCAGCTGCAGAAATTCGCAATATTTTAAGTCAATATAAAAGCCCTCGCTTAGAAGAGTTGCCAACCTTCACAGGTGGTTTTGTAGGGTACTTTGCTTGTGAATATATTCGCTACATCGAGCCAACATTGGATTTCCCAACACCAGATGATGACTCTGCTATGGTCAACGATGTAGACCTTATGCTCTTCGATAAAGTAATTGCCTTTGACCATTACAAAAATAAAATCTACTTGATTGCTAACATCAGCACAAACGATTTAGAACGTAACTATAACAAGGCTGAGCTTGAGTTGAAAGCATTAGCTGATCTTGTTGTAAATGGCAAAGAGGCGGATGTGCCAAAAGGCGTTCTTAAAACAGAGTTTACCTCTGAGTTTACAAAGGACGAGTTTGAAGCAGTTGTTAAAAAGACACAGCACTACATCAAGGAAGGGGATATCTTCCAATGTGTTGTATCTAACCGTCGCGAAGCTGAGTTCGATGGCAGCTTGTTAAATGCGTACCGCGTATTGCGTACGTTGAACCCATCTCCATACATGTTCTACCTATCTGGTGGGAATGTTGAACTTACAGGTGCTTCTCCAGAAACATTGGTAAAATTGACAGATGGTAAGATGTACACCTTCCCAATTGCAGGTACTATGCGCCGTGGTAAAACCGAAGCAGAGGACCTCGCCATAGAGGAAAAACTTATCAACGACGAAAAAGAGTTGGCTGAACATAATATGCTTGTTGACCTTGGTCGTAACGATTTAGGTAAGATTTCCAAATTTGGTTCTGTAAAAGTTGAAGCGTTACATATGTTGCAACGTTTCTCTCACGTAATTCATATTACATCTACTGTAAGCGGTGACATTCAAGACGGCAAAGATGCACTGGATGCCATCGGTGCTACATTGCCAGCAGGCACATTATCTGGGGCCCCTAAAATCCGTGCTATCGAGATTTTACACGAACTTGAAAAAAGCCCTCGCGGCGTATACGGCGGTGCTGTAGGCTACATCGATTTTTCCGGTAACATGGACGTATGTATCGGTATCCGCATGGCTATGAACAAAGGTGGTAAGGTCTATGTTCGGGCTGGCGCTGGTATCGTTCGCGATAGCGTACCTGCTAGTGAATACAATGAAACTTTGATCAAAGGCCAATCCATGATTTCCGCAATTACAGATGCACAGGAGGTAGAATAATGGTACTCCTTATAGATAATTACGATAGCTTCTCCTTCAATTTATACCAATTAGTAGGCTCTATCGATCCAGACATTAAAGTCATCCGCAGTGATGAATTAACAGTTGAAGAAATCCGCGCTTTAAAACCAGACTATGTGATACTTTCACCAGGACCTGGCAGACCAGCTGATGCAGGCGTATACGAAGACCTATTGCGCGAATGCAAAGGTGAATTCCCAATCCTCGGCGTATGCCTTGGTCACCAAGCCATCGGCGAAGTATTCGGTGGCACCGTTTCCTACGCAAAACAAGTTATGCACGGCAAACAAAGCGTAGCCAAACAAGTACACCCATCCAAAATCCTTAAAGGCGTACCAGAACAATTTGAAGTCGCTCGCTACCACTCCTTGGCAATTATCGATGAAACAATGCCAAGCGAACTCATCGTTACATCCATTACAGACGACGGCGAAGTAATGAGCGTAGAACACAAAGACTACCCAATTTACGGCGTGCAATTCCATCCGGAATCCATCATGACACCGAACGGGGAACAAATGATTCGCAATTTCTTAGAAAAATAAACGAGGAGCTATAAAATGATTAAAGACGCATTATATGCAGTAACACATGGTCAAGATTTATCCTATGACCTTGCTAAAGATACAATGAACAAGATTATGAGTGGTGATGTAGCCGAGGTGCCTATGGCAGGTTTCTTGTGCGCTTTGGCAGCAAAGGGCCCTACTGTAGATGAAGTTACGGCTTTTGCTGAGGTTATGCGCGAGAAGGCTGGTTCTGTACCTCATGTAGGCACTGTTGTAGAAATCGTAGGTACTGGTGGTGACGAAGCAAATACATTCAACATTTCTACTACGTCTGGCTTTATCATTTCCGCTGCAGGTATTCCTGTAGCAAAACATGGTAATCGCAGTGTATCTAGTAAATGTGGGGCTGCTGATTTAATCGAAGCATTAGGTGCTAAATTAGAGCTTAATGGTGAACAAAATGAGGCAGTCCTTAATAAAGCGAATATGTGCTTCATGTTTGCTCCTGTGTATCACCAAGCTATGAAGTATGCTGGTCCTGTACGTAAAGCGTTAGGCGTTCGTACAGTATTTAATATTCTTGGGCCTTTGGCAAACCCAGCAGGTGCTACTGTAGAGTTGATGGGCGTGTATGATAAATCTTTAGTAGAACCATTGGCTCGCGTATTGGCTAACCTTGGCGTTAAACGCGGTGCAGTGGTACACGGCTTTGACGGCCTTGATGAAATTACAGCTACCAACAAAACGTACGTATGCGAAATTAATAATGGCACTTTCACAAGCTATGAATTCGACCCTAAAGAATATGGTTTCGAATATGCTGATAAAACTGAGCTTGAAGGTGGCGACGCTACTGTAAATGCTGAGATTACACGCCGCGTTCTCGGTGGTGAGCAAGGTGGTAAACGCACAGCCGTTCTTCTTAACGCTGGTATGGCGATTTATCTTGCAAAAGATGGCATTACATTAGCAGAAGGCATTGAAGAGGCGAAAAATATGATCGACTCTGGCAAGGCGCTTGCCACAATGGAACAATTTGTGAAAGCAACCCAAGAGGTATAACCATTGATTTTAGATAAGATTGTAGAGGCTACCAAAGTTCGAGTGGCCCAAGAAAAAGAGGTGGAAACGCCTGAGGCTGTGAAAGCAGCGGCCTTAGCGTTACCATCCGATACAGGATTTCCTTTTGAAGCAGCCCTTCGCCAGCAAGACTTTAACTTCATTTGCGAAGTAAAGAAGGCGTCTCCTTCAAAGGGTATTATTGCTGAACATTTTCCATATTTAGACATCGCCAAAGAATATGAAGTAGCTGGTGCAGCAGCCATCTCTGTATTGACTGAGCCAGACTTCTTTAAAGGGGACAAAAAATATTTGCAAGAAATTGCTAGTACTGTAAAAATCCCTGTCCTTCGCAAGGACTTCATCATCGATGAATACCAAATCTACCAAGCGAAGGTGTGGGGCGCTAGTGCTATCCTCTTGATTTGCGCGTGCTTAGATGTGCCTACATTGACGAAGTTCCGTGAGTTAGCCGACTCTCTTGGCTTGTCCTCCTTAGTAGAGGCTCACGATGAGCATGAGGTACAAATGGCTATCGATTGCGGTGCCCGCATTATTGGCGTTAATAATCGCAACTTGAAAGACTTTACTGTAGACGTACAAAATAGCGTGCGCTTGCGTAATCTTGTTGAAGACGATGTGATCTTCGTATCTGAAAGTGGCCTAGAAACGCCAAAGGATATCCAAGTATTGCGCGATAACAACATCGGCGTAGCCTTGATGGGTGAAACCTTTATGCGTTCGCCTAACAAGGTTGAGAAACTGGCATATCTCTACGGCCCGACTTACTACACTCCGAAGGTTAAGATGTGTGGCATCTCTAAGGTGGAAACAATCCCTGCTGTAGTAGAAGCAAAGCCAGACTACATGGGCCTTGTATTTGCACCAAGTAAACGACAAGTTACTGTAGATCAAGCTAAAACATTAGTGGAAGAACTACATAAACAATATGCAAAAACTTATGATACAAATACGGTGCCAGTGAACGCTGAGGGAACACAAGATACTAATGGATTTGGCGAAGAAAACACCAATTCTGAAGCTATTAAAACGGTAGGCGTCTTCGTCAATGAAACGTTAGATAATCTCGTTATAATCGTTAAAGAAGTCAATCTTGATGCGGTGCAATTGCACGGCGATGAAGATGAAGCTTTCATCCAAGCTCTCAAAGAGAAAACAGACGTAGAGGTTTGGAAGGCTGTTCAAATCCGAAGTGCTGCAAATGCAGAAGAGTGGATCGATAGCAGTGCTGATATGTTATTATTTGATGCGTACCACAAGGACGAGCGTGGCGGTACGGGTGAAGTGTTCGACTGGTCTTGCTTGGATGAGTTTGAACGTCCGTTTATGCTTGCAGGTGGGATCGACAGTACTAACGTGGCGCGTGCTATCCGCACAGTTCGCCCTTATGGCATAGATATTAGTAGCGGCATTGAAACAAATGGCGTGAAAGACGATGAGAAGATTAAAGCTTTCACAAACATCGTGAGAACCATAGCTCACTAAATGTTGAAAGAATAAGGCCTATTATAGGCGAGTAATCATAGAAAATACATAAATCTAAGATATAATAATATTTTAGACACATCCGATGGAATTCATCGATTGTTGAGATAGATGCCAGTAGTAACGCTATACAGGCGTGCTAGAAGGAATGGTATATGGAAAGGTAAGTTATATGAGTGAACAAAGACATGGTTATTTTGGCTCCTTCGGTGGCCAATTTATGCCAGAAACATTGATGAATGCAGTCATCGAATTGGAAGAGGCATACAACAAGTACAAAGATGATCCTGATTTCGTGCGCGAACTTGAGGATTTACATAAAAAATATACAGGTCGTCCATCCCTTTTATACTATGCAGAACGCATGACAAAGGACCTTGGGGGCGCTAAAATCTACTTAAAACGTGAAGATTTGAACCATACTGGGTCTCACAAATTGAACAATGTAATCGGTCAAATGCTATTGGCAAAACGGATGGGTAAAACTCGTGTTATTGCTGAAACTGGTGCAGGTCAACATGGTGTGGCAACAGCTACTATTGCTGCGTTAATGGGCATGGAATGTGAAGTATACATGGGTGCTGAAGACTGTGAACGTCAAGCGCTTAATGTATATCGCATGGAGTTATTAGGCACTAAGGTGCATCCTGTAACAAGTGGTACTAGTACGTTAAAAGATGCTGTTTCTGAAGCATTGCGCGAATGGACAAACCGCATGTCTGATACGCACTATGTGTTGGGCTCTGTTATGGGCGCTCATCCATTCCCTATGATCGTTCGTGACTTCCAATCCATCATCAGCCGTGAAGCGCGTGAGCAAATCCTTGAAGCAGAAGGTAAATTGCCAACAGCTGTTATGGCTTGTGTAGGTGGCGGTTCCAATGCGATGGGGATGTTCTATCACTTTATTCCTGATGAAGGCGTTCGCCTCATCGGTTGTGAAGCAGCAGGTCGCGGTATCGATACAGAGGAACATGCAGCGACAATTGCAAAAGGTTCTGTTGGTATCTTCCATGGCATGAAATCTTACTTCTGCCAAGACGAAGACGGCCAAATTGCTCCAGTATATTCTATCTCCGCAGGTCTTGATTACCCTGGTATCGGTCCTGAACATGCGTACTTGCACGATAGTGGTCGCGCTGAATATGTACCTGTAACGGATGATGAAGCAGTAGATGCTTTCGAATATTTGTCTCGTTTAGAGGGCATTATTCCAGCTATTGAAAGTGCTCATGCAGTGGCACATGCGCGTAAAATTGCGCCTACTATGAGCAAGGACGATATCATTATTATTTGTTTATCTGGTCGTGGCGACAAAGACGTAGCGGCTATGGCGAAATATAGAGGGGTGGATCTTCATGAGTAAAATTAAAGACGCTTTCATAAAGGGCAAGGCATTCATCCCATTCATCAGTGCTGGTGACCATGGTATTGAAAATACAGAACGTTATATTCGCGTGATGGTGAAAGCCGGCGCCGACATGATAGAAATTGGTATTCCATTCTCCGATCCAACAGCGGAAGGCCCAGTTATCCAAGAAGCGAGTACACGTGCACTTTCTACAGGTGTAAAAATCAACGATATCTTCGATATGGTGCGCCGTTTGCGTACAGGCGAAAATGCAGTGACTATCCCACTCGTATTCATGACTTACTTGAACCCAATCTATGTGTTCGGTCGTGAAAAATTCTTTACCCTCTGCGAAGAGGTTGGTATCTCCGGCGTTATCGTGCCAGACATGCCGTTTGAAGAAAAAGGGGAACTCGCTAGCGTTGCTAATAAACACGGTGTTGAAGTGGTATCCTTGATCGCTCCAACATCTGAAAACCGCATTGAAATGATCGCAAAAGACGCAGAAGGCTTTGTGTACTGCGTATCTTCCCTCGGTGTTACAGGTATGCGTAGCGAAATAAAAACGGATATTAAATCCATCGTTGAAACCATTCGCAAATATACAGATATCCCTGTAGCCGTTGGTTTTGGTATTTCTAAGCCAGAACAAGCAGAAGCAATGGCGCGCGTATCTGACGGTGCTATCGTAGGCTCTGCTATCGTTAAAATCGTGGCAGAACATGGCGAACATGCAGACCAAGCGTTGTTTGACTACGTACAATCTATGAAACAAGCTGTGCTAAAAGCTGATGCATAATAAGAGCTAACGCATAATAAAATGCATACTAAAAAGGACGTTATACATGTGTATAACGTCCTTTTCAGTTAGTTAGTTTAGTTATGTGTTATATGACTGGATAACCAGTTAGGAAAGGGGAATAATTAGCCATTTGTAGAGTTAGCACGCGTATGCTCATAGCTACGCTTTGCTGTTGCATTTTTATCGTGTCGTTCACGTTTAGATAATTTGTGTTTTTTATGTTTCTTTTGTTCTGGTTTAAACCATGGATGAGCACTGCTATCTACTGTACCATCATCTTTTTGCACCATATAAGGATTGGCATCGACCTTGTAACGGTAATCTTTAGCTTGCGCCACATTGGCACCAATACCAACTGATAAGAATGCTGCCAAGCTGGCCATAGCTACTACTTTAGTCAATTTAGCGTTCATAATTATTATCTCCTATACAAACTTAATTGCACGAATTTTAGTTGTAAAAAATATATTATTAGTATAGATAAATTTAATGAAGAAAAAATGAAATAAAAGGTTTGGTAAAGCATAGTATAATAGGATTATCTAAGTTTGTATCATATCTAAATATAGTAGGAGATTTATGAAGCAGAGAGTATTTGAAATCCTCTATCGTGAGCTAGTAGAAAACTATGCGAATCATAAGGGACGAACAACGACAGCCGACTTTTGGCTTACCATAAGCGCTATGACCTTTGTATATGGTCTAGTTACTTTTATAACAGGTCTTGCCACATTCATACCCTATGGATTTTTATATGCCATATCTTTAGGGGGCGGCGTATTGATGGCATTAACAGTAGTGTTAGTATTGCCCACTATTATGCTGGTAGCGAGACGGTTACGCGACTCTAATAATGATCCAACATTGATGATTCTCATTTTTGTTCCTTTTATTGGATGGTTGGTTTTGCTCTACCTATTATGTAAACGGTCGGCTTCAACACAAGAAGTAAATGTAACTAATGAACAGATATCTGTAGAATCTAGCATAAGCAAAAATCGGTCTGTTTCGGGTGTCTTCATCGTGGCTATCCTTGTTTTAGGTTGGATTGCTAGCAGTGTAGGGACCTCTATGATGGGGCATAATTATATGGTAGAAGAAACAGCCTTTGGTAATTTAGGGCAGGGGGCTTTTACCAAAAAAGCAAACCGTTTACTAAATAGTGATTCTGCTACAACAGAAGGCTATCTAGTTGTAAAAGAGTATTACCAAGCGCTGGTTAACGGAGACTATCACAGTGCCTATCGTGAGTTGAGCAGTCGTGAAATGGAACGGTATGGTACCTTTGATCTCTGGCAGCAAGCTAAGGCGAAGGAACAACGTTCTGCTGTAGAATCTATACGATTGGATTATGTGTCTCAAGATGTTGATGATGATGTAACGGTGGATTATATCGGATATAGAGTGGACTTTGTAGATAAAAAACCATCTATGTTAGTACGTTTATATAACGTGGGTAACGGCTGGAAAATCGTTGGTTTTGAAGAGTTTGAGGAGGACTAGTATGGCATCTGTAAATGTATACGATTTAAACTATACCGATGCCTTTGTGCTAGGCATCAAAAACTACGCTAACTTTAAAGGGCGTGCCAGTCGTAGTGAATACTGGCGATTCATGGCTGGAATGATGATGATTCAAGGTACCTTGGAAGTCGTAGCTATTCTTTGTAAAGGTGTTGGACTCTATAATTTTGAGTCCATTATTGATACGATCACGTTATTAGTAACGCTATTTTTCGTGCTTCCTAATATCGCCATCACAACGCGACGCATGCATGATATTGGCCGCAGCGGCTGGACTCAGCTAATATCCTTTATTCCAATTATTGGGTTCTTTATATTCTTAACCTACGAATTAAAACGTGGCGATACCTGTGAGAATAGCTACGGAGAAAGAACTGCCTATACTCCTATTACGGCTACAATAAGCCAATCTACGGGGCTCGAAGAAACGCCGTCCCGAAAACAAGACTGGATTATGGGCATTACTATATTTATTCTTCAATCCATCGTATTTGGAGATACCATCGGTGATATATTATGGTATGGTATTAACGCTAATGGCTATATATAGTATTAATCTACGTTTAATAGCATAATTATTATTTTATTTTATAAAAGTTTAACAACTCCTTTATAGACAATATAACACTTTGTAGTAAAATGAAATCAAGATGAATTCAAAAATATAGATATGATTACTTCAAAACATATCTAAGTTACTATATGTGTTAAAGCAACAGGACTTTATGAGCTTCACTGTTTCCTGCTGTGAATGGAAGGAGTTTAGTATGAGACCTTGTCCCTATTGTGGACACGAGGTGTTAAAAAGTGAACGATACTGTCCAAACTGTGGACGTATTCGTAAAGCACCCATTTCGTTAGATAAATATAGTCTAGGCATGATTGAAAACTTTAAACAATGTTTTGTTTATAAATACGCTGACTTTGAAGGGCGTGCTAGCCGTAGCGAATATTGGAATTTCTTTTTGGTGTATCAATTGCTATTTGTAGCCATTCTATTCACCTGTGCATTCTTGAGCTATATCAGTCCGCTCTCTAGTGTGGTTGGCGTTGGCTTCGGGCTAGTCATTCTTGTACTTATGTCCGTCGTTATGGTCATCCCTAGCGTGGCTGTTGCAGTACGACGCTTGCACGATCAAGGCCGTTCTGGCGGACTTGTCTTTGTGGGACTCGTTCCTGTCATTGGTACAATTATATTGTTAGTGTTAATGGCTCTTCCTGGTGAAAGCCATACAAACCGTTTTGGATTACCAACAGGGCACGTTATTCTCACAAAACAAATGGCTCATGAAATTGGTTTAATAGATGCTACACCTACCACAGGCCTTACAGCAGGATTACTATGTGCAATCTTTGTGCTGTGGTTCCTGGTGGATCGATTACTTACAACTAGTGTGATGTAGTCACATAAATAATATATTTTTTTATAAAAGAAAGCTCCTACTTAATGTAGGAGCTTTTGGTGTTATTTACTACTAGTTAATATACTATCATCAAAGGTGATTTTATCTATGATGACTAGATTGTGGTTAGATCCGATAGCACGATTACCATATTTATGGAATTTTGTTTCTAACTCAATACGTTTAGCATTTTGCATTTGCTTTAAAATATCATTAGTTACATCTGGAGATGTTTCTTTTTTATAACGAATACCATTAATTAATAATGTATTGTCTTTTTCAATATATCTAATGATTGTACGACCTTCATCGTAGCTGAGTTGATTTTTATACTTATCTTTTTCTTTATCATCTTTTTCATTTTGAGGTGTAATCTCTCTAGCTGTTGTTGTCCGAGAGTCTTTTTGAAGAATAAAGTTGATGTTATACGTATTATTGGCTTGCTTTACACTATCATCAATTGATGGGAAGAGAGTTCCATGAGGACTAGGGTAGTTTTTCTCTGATTTATAAAATAGTTTATCTTCTGTTACCATATATTCTTTGCCATTTTCTTGGAATGTTATACGGTACATAACATTGTTGCCATCATAGCCAACCCAAGTTCCTAGATACTTGTTTTCGCTTTCACTTTTGCCGCAGCCTACAATGATAATAGTAGATAACAGCATAACCATAATTAAGCTAAGTTTAAGAATGTATTTCATATGCCATATCTCCTTATTTTGCGGTATCTAAAATAGAATCATTAAAGGAAAAATTAAATTGAATTGTTGGCTTTGGTTTAAAACTACCAAATGTATCTTTTTTGCGTTCTTCCACAACAAGTTTTTTCATATCTTCTTTTAAGTCTGGTAAATATGCTTGAACAGAATTATCATCAGATTGCTTTTTGAAGATTACTTTGTCGAAAACTAAGGTGCCATCTTTTTCGTTATAAATAATTGGTTTAGGACCTACATCTAATTTATTGTCGATAGCAACAGTAAGTTTGTTGTGTAAAGAATCACTAGACTTTGTTAAGAGATAGTCTGCATTGGCAGGAGCTGTATCCCCGCCATTTTTAGTGTCATCGGCTTCCTCAAGACCACTAGAAAAATAATCCATTAAAGGATAATAGGAGTAATCATATAAAGATACTAATAGTTGGCCATCGATATTTTCAATGATTAATTCTTGAATATCATCTTTATCATTAGTTTTATTATAAGCAATCCAAGTGCCTTCAAATTTGCTGTTAGCATTATTGTTTTTGTTATTATTATCACTACCACATGCAGTTACGAAGAGCATCGTAAAAGTGAGTAATAGTGTAATTATAAAGTTACGTTTCATATGCTCTCCTTATGCTGCATCGCCATAATATTTACGACGTAAGTAGAAAATGTAGCCACCACCAATGACAGCAACAATAGCTACGCCGATGCCAATATAGAATAACCAACCGTGGCTTGGTTTAAAAATAAAACGAATATGACTGTTTTGCGTGAAGGTAACAGTATTTTTATCTGTTAGTGTTCCGGTTTGAACACTTGCTGGATCAATTTCACCAGATACGGTAACTGTTGTTTTGCCTTGAGATGTTCCTAAATCTACAATATAAGTACCAGAAGTTGTTTTTTCCAAGGCAAGTAAAGGCCCTTGGTTTTTATTCCTTAACGTCATAGCATCTCTAACTTTATTAAGTTCTTCAACGTTGTTGAACTTTGAGTTAACAGTCCAAACATTATAAGGTGTTTCATCACCATTATCTACAGTAATCTCTTTTCCTTGATCATCAAGAGCCTTGATGGTATAGTCTTGAATATTGTATTCATTTATAATTTCTGTAATAGAGTCTTTTGGCAATGGGCCAGCTTGTGAGTTGATTTGAGCATTCCAAGTGCCACTACCATCACTATCAATTTTTACATCTGAATCTATTGTGGCACACCCAGATAGTAGTAACATACATAAACTAAGAATCATAAGGGATAATTTTCTCATAGTATTCCTCTCTTTCGCACTACAAATATAAACTATCTATAAAATGTTATTTATGATATATTGTACATTAATTAGATAAATCTAGGCAATATGTGCGGTTGAAAGAAATGATGAAATGTTAATGAAGTTTAAACAGGTTGGTATGTTTAAAAGTATATTAATTATTTTAGTGATAATTTGTGCTTTAGTAGGCGTTGGATACGGCGTATATAAAAATATGACGTATAAGAGTACTCCAGAGTATTCGCTAAAGTTGATTTACGATGTGATTCAAAATGGTGATGAAGAAACATTAAAAAAATTAATTGATATTGATACTTTGGCGAATAGGAGATATGAAAAAAAATTAGCTCTTTATAGACAATTAATAAACGAAGGTAAGGAAAAAGAGATTTTATTTCCCTATAAAAATCGAAAGGTAAATCTTGCTGAGTTAGAGCATTTATTAGCTAACGACCGTTTTAATAATGATATACATACTATTTTTACAGGTGGTGATGTAGATTCTCTAATGAAAGGGGAATCTCCAAATGCTAGATTTGTTGAGCATATTCTTATGTTACGTGAAGTTGATAGATTTAAACTAATTTCTTTAGAAACATATAAGATGTCCTCGGAACAAATTAGCGTTGTAATTGTTGGTTTAGATACAAAAGATAATAACTTGAAAAGTTTGTCTCTAGAAATGAAACAATTGTCAGATGGTATGTGGAAAATAGTTTGGTATGATTTTGCTTCTTTTGGATTTCCTGATTTAGAGCGAGATTATAATTAGTCTAATTACTCTAATTAAATAACCATAACTTAGTAGAATCTATTTGACAATATAGGTCTAGGAGCCCTATAATTATCTATTATATGAATATTGCGTTGAAAAAGACGGCACGTCTCAGAC
>NZ_CAJLUB010000046.1 GCF_905209685.1 uncultured Veillonella sp.
CGATAAGCTTAAGTAACCGTTGGAGATTCGAATACTTCGCTTACGATATGTCTTACGACCTTATTTAGTATACAGTATGTTCCGTAACTTGTAAAGATATATCATAAATAAAAGAGGGCCACAGCCCTCTTCTACTATTTTGCACCAAGCATCATACGGTCACTTAATGCACCTTCACCAGCTACTTCAAATTTTTGTAATAAATCAGCAACTGTTAATTTTTTCTTTTCTTCCCCTTTTACATCATAAATAATGCGACCAGCATCCATCATGATGAGGCGATTACCAAAGCGCAATGCATCACGCATATTATGAGTAATCATAAGAGTTGTCAAATTATGTTCTGACACGAGTTTATCTGTTAATTGCAAAACATTTTCTGCAGTCTTAGGGTCAAGAGCCGCTGTATGTTCGTCTAGCAATAAAAGGTCAGGACGGAGCATAGTAGCCATCAATAATGTAATAGATTGGCGTTGACCACCAGATAATAAGCCCATACGAGCAGACAAACGGTCTTCAAGGCCTAAACCTAATAATGCAAGGCGTTCTTTAAAGAATGCTTGTTCACTATCTTTGAAAGCCCATTTAAGACCTAAGTTTTTACCACGGCGCATAGCAAGAATCAAGTTTTCCTCAATTTGCATATTACCTGCCGTACCAACCATAGGGTCTTGGAATACACGGCCAATGTATTTAGCACGTTTGTATTCTGGCATTTTTGTAACATCAATATCATTAATAGTAATGGAGCCTTCATCAACTGGGAATACACCAGCGATGGAGTTTAGCAACGTACTTTTACCAGCACCATTACCACCGATTACAGTACAGAAATCGCCTTCTTCTAAACGAAGATCAATACCTTGAAGAGCAGTTTTTTCATTGATTGTGCCCTTAAAGAAGGTTTTTACCATATTTTTTACTTCTAACATAGTGTCCTCCTTAACGAGCCAACCATTTTGCTTTCAATGTAGGCAAGGAAAGCGCGATGGCAACAAGAATAGCAGTGAATAATTTCAAATCGTTTGGTGGCATACCCATATAGAGTACAGCCGCAATAACGATACGATATACGATAGAACCAAGTACTACAGCAATGAGGCTACGTACGAAGGATTTTGTACCAAATACAACCTCACCAATAATTACGGAAGCCAAGCCGATTACGATAGTACCAATACCCATACCTACATCGGCAAAACCTTGGAATTGACCGATCAATGCACCAGACATACCAACAAAACCGTTGGAAATCAAAAGACCAAGAACGATCATGTTGTCTGTGTTTACGCCTTGAGCGCGAATCATTTGAGGATTAACACCTGTTGCACGTAAAGCTGTACCAATTTCTGTACCGAAGAACCAGAATAGTAATAAGCAAACTACAACAGCTACGATGATACCTACGATAGCTGCAGACCACATATTTGCTGTATGAAGTACACTACCGATAATTGTATAAATTGTATCCATACGAAGCAAAGATACGTTAGCTTTACCCATAATATGAAGATTAATGGAGTATAAAGCAATCATTGTTAAGATACCAGCTAATAATGCAGGAATCTTCAATTTTGTATGAATCCATCCTGTCACAGCACCAGCAGCCATACCGCCAATGCCGGCAATCAAAATAGAAAGAATTGGGTTCATACCACTAGTAATTAAAATTGCGGAAATAGCCGCTCCCATTGGGAACGTACCTTCTACGGTTAAGTCAGCCACATCTAATACACGGAAGGTGATGAATACACCAACCGCTAACAAAGACCATAAAAGGCCTGTTGTTATGGTGCCTACCACTAAATCTAACATCAAAATCTCCTCTATTGTTTCATATCTTTACGAAGTGCTTCAGGAATTGTGATACCTAATTTTTTAGCACGTTCTTCGTTAACAGTTAACTTAATATCTTTTTGTGTTTCAATGGCTAAATCAGAAATTTTAGCTTCACCAGAAAGCACTTTGGCAGCCATTAAACCAGTTTGATAACCTAATTTATAGTAGTCAACAGAATATGTTGCCACACCACCAGTCATTGTCATACCTTCATCGGCAGCAAATACTGGAATTTTAGCAGCATCAGTAATTTGAGCTAAGTTAGCCATAGCAGATGCCAATACATTATCAGTTGGTGTATAAATAGCTTGTACATCTTGGTTTACAAGATTTGTAGCGGCTTGTTGGATATCATTTACATTAGAAACAGTTGCTTCTACAACTGTGATACCTTTAGTAGCTGCATAGGCTTTCATTTTTTCAACTTGAAGTTGGGAGTTGATTTCAGAAGATGTATAAATTGCACCAATACGTTTAACATTTGGTACTAATGCAATAATAAGATCAACCTCTTTTTCTACAGGTGTCATATCAGATGTACCAGATACATTGCCACCTGGATGTTCGTTAGATTGAACGAGTTTTGCTGTAACGTAGTCTGTAATAGCAGTACCCATGATAGGAATATCATGAGATGCGTTTGCCATAGTTTGTGCTGCTGGCGTTGCAATGGCTAATACTAAATCTTTTTTATCAGATACAAAGCGTTGAGCAATACTATTCAAATTAGATTGGTCAGCTTGAGCATTTTGTTGGTCTAATTTGATGTTCTCTCCATCTTTATAACCTTTAGATGCAAGGCCATCAACAAAGCCTTTGTTAGCAGCATCAAGGGATGGATGTTCTACCAATTGAATAACGCCGATTTTCTTTTGATCATTAGTTGCTGTGTTGGAACCGCAACCAGCTACCATTGCCATAATAGAGATAGCACTAAGTGCTACTGCAATACCTTTTTTCCAGTTCATATGTAACTCCTTACCAGTTGTGTATTAAATCATAGTTGCTTTGTTCATCAATTCTTCTGGTAATGTGATGCCCAATTTTTGTAATTTATCTTTACTTACAACTAATTTAAATTCTTTTTGCATTTCAATAGGCATATCTTCAATTTTAGCTTCACCGGTTAAAATTTTAGCTGCCATTAAACCTGTTTGGTATCCAAGTTTGTAGTAATCTACGGACAAGGACATTACAGCACCACCTTTTACGTGGTTATCTTCGCCGCCAAACACAGGAATTTTTGCTGGGTCGGTAATCGCTACAAGATTGCTCATCGCAGAAGCTACAACATTATCTGTTGGTACATAAATTGCATCAACATGTTGAGATACAAGATTTTGTGCTGCTTGTTGAATATCGTTTACATTAGAAACGGTAACCTCTTCAACCTTGATACCTTTTGTAGCTGCATACGCTTTCATTTTCTCGACTTGAATTTGAGAGTTTACTTCACTAGAGCTATAAATAGTACCAATTGTCTTAGCATTTGGTAATACTTTTAAAATTAAATCAACTTGTTGTTCTACTGGGTTCATATCGGATGTACCAGATACATTACCACCTGGATGTTCATTAGATTTAACAAGTTTAGCTGCTTCATAATCAGTAATTGCAGTACCCAAGATTGGAATATCGTGAGTTGCATTTGCCATAGATTGAGCTGCTGGTGTTGCAATGGCTAAAATTAAGTTTTTACGATCAGATACAAAACGCTGTGCAATGCTGTTCAAATTAGATTGATCTGCTTGTGCATTTTGTTGGTCAAAGGTGATTTTATCAGCTAAGCCCTTTTCTTTTAAAGCATCAACAAAACCTTTGTTTGCTGCATCTAGTGCAGGATGTTCTACCAGTTGTACTACGCCAACCTTGTATTCACCATTAGATGTTGTTCCATTGGAGCCACAGCCTGTGAATGCCATCAATGCTGCCGCCGTGAGCGCTAGGGCAATACCTTTTTTTAAATTCATGGGGATTTCCTTCCTATCTGCAATGACTATAATACATCTATTATAAACAAATTTCTTTACTACATCAATGTAGCAGATTAAAGTATTTTACATTTGTCCATTTATAGGACACATAAAAATGTGAAATCCTCTTATTTTTCAAGTGATGCTAACATGTCTTCTGTTAGCTCATTAGCCGCTAAAATATAATCTTTAAGCGTCCCCTTATCGAGAGCGACCTTCATAACAGGAACTTCAAATGGGTCAAGGATGACACACATTAAAATTTCACCTGTTACATAATACCCAACAACAGCTTCCCCTTCTTCAGGATCTAATGTTTCACGTTTTACCATTACACAATAAGGTTTCATTACCTGTGCTGCAGCTTCTGCCACCTCTTCACGATTAGCAATATACTCTTCTGCCTTTGTTTCAGGAATATCAAAGATATCGACCTTTACCGTCTTAACCTCTGTAGCCTCTCCCTTAGCTGCCTCTATAGCTGCACCTAAATCTGTTTGCTTCATATATACCTCACATAGAATGGACTTTCACCATTGGTGAAAGCCCCATAAATTTAGATTGATTCATCTGCTGCATTTAAGAATGCAACGTAGCATTGTTTAGCCTCGTAAATATCGGCTTTGGATGTAACCTCCCATGGAGCATGCATGCTAAGCACGGCTACGCCACAGTCGATAACATTCATACCGTATAAGGCCATGATATACGCAATGGTACCACCACCGCCAAGGTCAACCTTACCAAGCTCTGCAGTTTGATATGTTACATTGTTAGATTCCATGACACGACGAATAAAGCCCATATATTCAGCATTCGCATCATTGGAACCAGATTTACCACGAGAACCAGTAAATTTATTGAACACAACACCCATACCTAGGTAAGATGCATTTTTCTTTTCGAAAGCAGATGCATATAGCGGGTCATAACCGGCACTAACATCGGAAGATAACATACGAGAATTTCCCAATGTACGTCGTACACTTACAGAATTAGGTTTGCCCATTAGGGTAAGCACTTCTGCTACTGCATTTTCAAAGAAGCGAGATTGCATACCTGTAGCTCCCACAGAACCAATTTCCTCTTTATCTACAAGCAAACAACAAGTTGTACGTTTTACATTGTCTACTTCAAGCATAGCCACTAAAGATGTATACGCACAAACGCGATCATCTTGACCATAAGCCATAACCATAGAACGGTCAAAGCCCATATCACGAGCCTTGCCTGCTGGTACGATCTCGAGTTCTGCAGATAATAAATCACGTTCTACAAAGCCATATTCTTTTTCAAGAAGGTTATTAATAAATTTAGTAACCCCTTCTTTTTCTTCATCTTTTACAGGACGGCTACCAATAAGTAAATCGAGGGCCTCCCCTTCAATTACCTTCGCTGCATTCTTTTGCATTTGTTCTTGTCCCAAATGAGGTAACAAATCTGTAATGCAGAATACAGGATCATTTTCCTTATCGCCAATATTAATGTTGATACGTGTACCATCTGTTTTAACTACTACGCCATGAATAGCGAGAGGCATGGCAACCCAATGGTATTTCTTAATGCCCCCATAATAATGGGTATCCCAAAATACTAAATTACTATCTTCATATTGTGGGTTTTGCTTTACATCGATACGTGGAGAGTCAATATGAGCACCTAAAATATTCATACCAAATTCAATATCATCGGTACCAATGTTAAACAAAGCAATGGATTTATCCATATGTGTGTAATAAATCTTGTCACCTGCTTTAATTGGTGTATTGGATTTAATAATATCTTTTAAGTTTACATATCCTTTAGCTTCTGCAAATTCAACAGCTTGTACAACGCATTCACGTTCTGTTTTACCATTATCTAAAAATTGACGATATGTATCACTTAAGGCATATACCTTTTCCATTGTGGCATCATCATAATTATGCCAAGCATATTTACGTTCCATAATCTATCCTTTCTATAAGCTCACAGTTTAACCATTACGGCTCTATCATTGTGAACCTGTATTAACAACATTATTTTTGGCGGTCCTTTTCCAGTTCCGCCCTGCGAAATTCTAAATATTTTCGCTCTTTTTCTCGATTAATTTCAGACTTCTGAGTATATAGAGAACGAATTTCGTCCGTACAATGGGTCAATACCTTTGTAACGTAGAATTTGGTACTACCAGACTTAATCGTATATTTTCCAACTTTAAGTTGCACTGCAAAATCGCCGTGTTTCGGACAAACGCCGATGGCGAGATGCTTGTCCCCTTGTAATCGTTCAGGCCTAGTCATTTCTAACCGTGTCTGACAATATGGACAGAACGATAATCGAACCCGTCTATCATGAACGATACGTTTCTTCTCAGGGAAGTTTTCATACATAAAAAATGTCAGAATCGGTGGATATAAGAAAGGATTACTGCTTTCCTTTCGAATTTGATCATAATGTAAAATACCTTGTGGTATATCTAATTTTTGACATATATGTGCCGTAAACACAGCATCATGTAACGCATTATGAGCTGATAAATGCTCGGTAGATATATTAAGATCCTCCATGGCATGCGCTACAGAATACTGTTGACTTGTACCATATCGTTGATAGGAGTAAATCATCTGTGCATCAACCCATTGATCATAAGATAGAGCTTTCATCCTATGAAGCATCAGGTTTTCACGCAATATGAGAATGTCATCAGAACCCCAAGATAACAGCATATACTCATCACCACACCAGTTTTGAAAGTACTGCATAGCAGTCTTAAATGGTACACCATGATCGAGCTCTCGAGATGTAATACCAGTTAATTCACGGACATGTTTATGCATCCGTGGCAGATATTGTGGTTTGATGAACATTGTAAAATGATCTACAATGTCCATCTTTTCATTCAGTTTTACCGCTCCGATTTGAATGATTTCCCCTGTTAACGGCATTTTTGTGCGCTTCATAAAGCTAATATCGTTGCTATAGGGCTGATTCCACTCTAAATCAAATACAATATAGTTCATATGTTTATTTCGATTCTGAAAGCAACGTTTCCGCTGCTTTAATGACCTGTTCTTCAGAAATTACGGACAAACCTTTGTAATTTCCTTCTTTAATAATCTTCTTCATGCTTTTACCAACCTCATAGGAGTCCATCGTTTCAAGAACGATAGCATGAGCTTGGTACGGACCATAAAAGAATGGGTTTGATGGACCGTAAAGCGCCACAATTGGCACCTTTTGGCTGATGGCCACATGCATAGGACCAGAGTCATTTGTAATCAATAGATTACAGCGGCTCATTGCCGCCGCCAACGGTCCTAACTGGAATTTTCCGGTAGCCACAATCGGTTTCGTTTCCATGTGTTCTACTACAGGTTGCACCATTTCGAGATCCATAGGGCCGCCAAAGAATACTGTTTTATACCCTAAATGACCGAAATAATCAGCTACATGGGCAAATCGTTCAGCAGGCCAGCGTTTCTCAGGAACAGCACTACCAATATTAAAACCGATGAGCGTATCACTATCTGTCAAACCATGACTAGCATAGAACTCCTGAGCCTCACGGCGCCATGCCTCACAAGTTTCAATATGTAAACCAGAGTTAGAAATATCCGTTACACCTAATTGTTCTAGTACATTGATGTACATATCTGCAGCGTGGCGAGTTTTACGGTCTAGACGGGTATACTTTGTCATAAACGGTCTAAATAAAAAATGACTCATACCAGTCGTAATGGGCGCATGAATCTTCCAGGCTAAATAGGAAGTACGTTCATTAGGATGTAAATTGATAACGATATCAGGTTTACCCTTTGCATTAATCTCTCGAGCTATCTCATTGAGCCCAGAAATACTATTATGACGCCCCTTTTTATCTACAACGATAAGTTCATCAATATTTGGATTATATTGCATCACTTGTTGCAGTTTTTCATCTATTACATATGTAATATGACTATGTGGAGCCGCTTTACGTAGCACCTCTAAGAATGGAGTCGTTAAAATAACATCACCTAAGTGCATGAGAAAGGTGACCACAATGCGTTTATAATCAAGTTCCATTATAGTTCCTTTCCAATTACTTGCTCATATACAGACCACACAGCATCTACAGGAATTTGAGCCATACAATCAGGATCATCTACTAATGGCTGTTCAGGTGTAGCCTTTGATGTAGGTGAAATAATAAGATGTACATGACTCCCTCCATATGGACCAGTTCGTTTTGGAGATGTGGTTCCAAATAATGCAATCAAAGGCCGCTTCAGAGCATTAGCAATATGCAAAGGGCCCGTATCAGCACTGATGAAAATTTCACAGTGTCGAATCAACTCAATTAGCTCTGGCATGGATGTAGATCCCACTAGGTTAATGAGATTCTTATTTTTCACATAGTTTTCTATGAAAGCTCCTTTTTCTGCATCATCAGGAGCCCCGGCAATAACAACTTTTTTACCAGACTCACATAAACGGATACATAGCTCTCCAAAGTTAAGGAGAGGCCATTCCTTAATAATCCAGCGAGCACCAGGTACAACAACTATATAATCTTCGTCAACGCCATGACAGGCTAACTTCTCTTTTACGGACTTCTCAGCATCTACGTAGGCAGGCATAGGAAATTCTATACTATCTACGTCACCACCGAGGGCTCGAACAGTATCTAAATAGCGTTCAATGACATGGTCGTATTTATGCTCACCTACTAGTGCTTTATTGACTAAATTACTACCTTCCCGAAGCTCCCAGTAACCATATTTATCAGGAGCCCCAGATAGTAAAGATACAATGGCGCTCTTCGCAATACATTGTAAGTCCAATGTCATATCAAAGTGACGACTATGTAACTCCTTACGTAATTGCCATAGATAGGCAGGTTTTTTAAGTTGTTTCTTGTCGATAATGATTACATCATCCACCCATGGTGTACCAGGCAGAAGGCTAGCAAATTGCTCATGAATAGCCCAGGTAATATGCGCATTAGGCCAATTTTTACGCACTGCATACAAGGTAGGTAATGCATGAATCACATCACCTAAGGAACTCATCTTAATGATGAGTATGTTCTTGTAGTCTTTCATATAGCCTCCCAAGATACAACACCACAACTAAACAACCTTATATCACCTTAAACTAGACTCAAGTTAAAGGTAAAACAATGTAATGGTAATAATTAACTAAATAATAGTCTTAATAAAATCCAATAGATTTGTACCAGTGAATAAATAACCTCTTACGCCAGCTGCTTCTGCTGCATCAACGTCGCGCTGACTATCGCCAATAAGGAAACTACTTTTAGGGTCTACATCATAATCCTTAATAGCTTGATTAATCATGCCAGGCTTTGGCTTTCTACATTCACAATCGACAGCATAAAAAGGCACAGAGCCTTCTTTATGGTGAGGGCAATAATAAAAATGTAAAATTGGTGCCCCACTGCGATCTAATTCATGAGCCATGTGATCATGTAAAATTTGAACATCAGATTCCTTATAATAACCTCTAGCGACACCACTTTGATTGGTCACTACAATGAGATCATAACCCTTACTATACGCATAAGCCAGAGCTTCTTTAGCACCATCTACCCACTCTAAATCACTGATTTTATATAGATAGCTAACATCTTTATTGATAACACCATCGCGATCTAAAAATAATACCTTGCGCATTAACGTAAATACCCTTCGTTATTATCGAGTAATTCACAATATTCCTTAACAGCATCTTCCATTTTATGGAACCCTTTATCATAACCAGCAGCCAATAATTTAGTAGTATCAGCCTCTGTAAAGCTTTGGTATTTACCTTTTAATACCTCTGGGAATGGAATGTATTCAATTTTACCTTTGCCGTTGTAGTCAATAACAGCTTGCATAAATTGGTTAAAGCTATGAGCATTACCTGTACCGCAGTTGAAAGTACCAGAAATTTCAGGATGTTCCCAGAAATAGAAGTTTACATTAACTACGTCTTTAACATAGATAAAGTCACGTGTTTGACCACCATCTTCATAGCCATCTGTACCTTCAAATAGATTGATAATACCAGTTTCTTTATTTTTATAGAACATTTGGCGAACTAAGGAAGCCATTTTATCTTTATGAGCCTCATTAGGACCATATACGTTAAAGTAACGTAAGCCTACTACTTGAGCTGTATATTCACCTTCATATTTACGTACATAGCGATCGAATAACAATTTGGAGTACGCATATGGGTTAAGTGCTTCTTCAGCTTCTGGTTTTTCTACGAAACCATTTTTACCATTACCATAAGTAGATGCAGAGGATGCATAGATGAATGGAATACGACGGTCTTGGCAATAGTGGAATAGATTTTTAGAACCTTCATAGTTATTCTTCATCATATATTTGCCATTATATTCCATTGTGTCCGCACAAGCACCTTCATGGAATACAACTTCGATAGGACCTACATCGAATGTACCATCAGCAATAGCACAATCAAAATCATCACAATCGATATAATCCAAGAATTCTAAATTTTGAATATTTCGGATTTTACGACCATCTGTAAGATCATCAACAATAAGAATATCTGTACGACCGCGGTCATTTAACGCTTTCACAATATTACTGCCGATGAAACCAGCACCGCCTGTTACGATAATCATAATTTACCCTCCTTAGCCATAGTAGCTATTTTCCCTACAATATCGGATGTAGAGTAACCTTCTTTAAATGAAAGCACCTCTACATGATCTACGGACTCACGTCCAATAATATCTTCTATCTTATAATCGCCGCCCTTAACTAGCGTATTAGGACGCAAATAAGCTAATAGTTCAGCTGGTGTATCCTCTTCGAATAAAACCACACCATCGATACAACGCAACGCACTTAATAATGCTGCGCGATCTTCTTCACTTACGATGGGACGTGTTTCGCCCTTTAGACGTCTAACAGAAGCATCGGAATTCAAACCAATAATTAGATGATCACCTAACTGAACCGCCTCTTGTAAGTACGTAATATGTCCACGATGAAGAATGTCAAAGCAACCATTTGTAAACACAACAGTTTCACCCTTGTTTTGCCATTGTGTAATAAGCTGCTTCATCTCTTCCTTTGTGTATAAAGGCTTCGATTGAACACTATGCTTATATGAATGCCATAAATCCAATAGTTCAGAACGATGAATTGGATATGTACCAACCTTGGATACGACAATGCCTGCTGCACCATTTGCAATATGTAATGCTAAACGCATAGATAGGCCACTGGCAAGGCATGTCATCATCATGGATACAACCGTATCACCTGCACCACTTACATCGAATACCTCTTGTTGTGTGGCAGGATTATGCCATGTACGGCCATCCTTTGCAATAACAGTGATCCCTTTTGCGGAACGAGTAGCCACAATGTACTCTAAATCAACATTAGCCAGTACTGACTTAGCTGCTTCAACAATAGTGGTATCATCATTTTCTAATTTACGACCTACACATTCACCTAGTTCTTTTACATTTGGTGTAATGCATGTGGCACCGTTATATTTAGACCAATCAGAACCCTTAGGATCTACGATTGTTTGTACGCCATACTCCTTAGCTAAACTAAAGATTTTTTTTAGCAATGTCGGTGTACAAACGCCTTTACCATAGTCAGAAACAACAATGCCATCGATACCCGCTTTACAGAGATTTTCCAACCATGTAGATAGTTTCTGTTCTTCATGGATTGTCAAATCTGTTATGGTTTCAAAATCTAAGCGCATCATCTGCTGACGATCACCTAAGATGCGCATCTTAGTAATAGTAGATCGATCGTCGCTCGTCAATAAACCTGTTGTATCAATCTTATCTGCATCAAGTAACTGTTGTAATAAACGACCATGGTCATCATTACCGGCAATAGCACCAAGATATACTGTGCAATCTAAATTTGATAAGTTCGACGCAACATTACCAGCACCGCCAAGCACTTCTTTCATCTTTGCCACGCGGTTAACAGGAACCGGTGCCTCTGGAGAAATACGACTTACATCACCAAAAACATAACGATCTACCATAACATCACCTA
>NZ_CAJLUB010000047.1 GCF_905209685.1 uncultured Veillonella sp.
TAGCGGGTGGTTTAATGATTCGCGACTACGTCGCGAACCAGTCTAAAGACAATAATAAAGAGCTGAAGATTTTATCTTCAGCTCTTTTTAGATTGTCTATAAATAGATTAACGACCCATATCAATTGTATTATCCCAAATAATATTTGTTCTGCGACCATCGAAGCCTTGATCTGGTTCAGGAGGTAATTTACTGGATTTAGTTTGACCTACATAAGCACCTGTTTCAGCATCTACAGTAACTACAGTCTTTTTACCGTCTTGATGCATTGTCATATAGTATAGGATTTTACCTTCATGAGCTTCAATTTTCCAGCCTTTTACAACTGCATCAGCACCAAGTTGTTGTTTTGCAACGCGTTCAGCTTGAGCTGCTTCAATTACTTTATCCTTATTGAAGATCTCACCAATAACTTTTTTAGGTTTGCCACCCTCTTCCATATCGGAAGTGTTACCAGTGATTACGTCGATTTTCATTTTGTATTGATGATATTTACTATAACCTACTACTTTGTAACCATAGTTCAAATCGTTGGAGTTAAGCTCTACAGAATGTAGTGCTGCATTAGGATAGCGATTTTGGAAAATAGTACCAATTTTACTCATAGTCATAACTATGGATTCGCCTGGTGCACGTTGTACAGAAATATCAGTACTTGTTTCAGGTTTTGTTTTACGCGCATCTGCTACACTTGGTGTAGCAACGGACAATACGCCAACCGCCAATACACCTGTTAATGCCATAGAAATTAACTTTTTATTCATTACATATCCTCCTACTATATACAATGCTTTCACCAATAGTAAAAGTCATCTGTATACTAGAATTACTATAAGTTCGTGCTATATACAACAGCACACAAAACATACATAAATAGATATATTATTTAGACAATATACTATAAACCTTCATTTGATGCAAGTCGATCGTCTACATCAGTCATGAGCAATTTGTAGCATGTAGCCACTAAAGGTACGCCAATCAACATACCTGTAACGCCCATTAAACTACCGCCGACGATAACAGCTGCAAACACCCACAAACCAGGTAAACCAACGGAATTACCTACAATCTTAGGATAAATAAAGTTACTTTCAATTTGATGAAGAACCTCTAAGATAATCACATAGATTAATGCATCCATAGGGCTTACAGTGAGTAAGATAACTGCACCTATCACACCGCCCACATAAATACCTAGCAATGGAATTAATGCAGTAAGGCCGATAACACAAGCAATTGTAGTGGCATATTCAATATTGAATGCCCATAATGAAATACCAACCATAATACCTAAAATCAAGGCATCTATAAACTGGCCTACAAAGAAGTTACTGAACGTTTGAACAGCAACACGTGTAACATAACTAACACGGTTAACCCACTCATCAGATGCATAGGCTTTTAAAATACGTTTGCCTTGCATCATAAGGCGCTCTTTATCGAGCAGCATATAAATGGCAAAAATCAAACCAAGGCCTATATTTAAAGTCCAAGATAAGGCTGTTCCCATCGCATTCACGAGGTATGTACCACCTTTTGTGCCCCACTCGCGCGTATACTTAACAATACTTTCACCACTCAAGGTATCCATCAATGTTTGATTGGATGCCATCGGAATCGTTTCTGTAAGGTGTTGCATCCAAGATTGGAAATCTGTATACAACTGCGGCGAAGAAGCCACGATGATCGACATGGAGTGAATCAATTGTGGAATCGCCATGCGAGCAATAAAATAGACGATAGCACTGATTGTGACAAAGGATAAAACGAGGCTTAAAGGTCGTCTAATTTTATTTTTCCAACCTGTTTTACTCTTGGGCCACAGCCAGCGTTCATAACGCACCACTAGAATATCTAGCACAAATGCGATACAAGCACCTACTATAAGCGGAACAAAAGCTGTAACGACGGCATCAATAGCATTAGCAATATCGCTGATACGCAGTGCCATCATAATCATAACACCCGCCAATATTATGGCCCCTATGAGCGGTTTATAATACTTAAATCTTTTCATATATAACCTACTTTACTATACTCACAACGCATACATTACCAAAACTTAATGAACATTGTATGACCTACGATTGTATGCAAGCTTAGTATAACACAAAAGTCCACCTTATCACATGCTCGGTCCCCCGATGAACACGAGAGCATGATAGAAGGTGGACTATATTGTATGTCTAATCTAAATTAGATTAAAGATTAGCGATGAATGTAAACGTCTACACGACGGTTTTCAGCTTTACCTGCTGCAGTGGAGTTAGTTGCAACTGGTTTAGTGTCGCCATTAGCAATACCGATTAAACGATCAGCAGATACGCCGTTGTTTACTAAGTATTGAGCTACGTATTGTACGCGGCGTTCAGACAAGCCAACGTTGTATTGAGGAGTTGCGTCAGTATCAGCATTACCCAACAATTTAACTTGGTCTTGAGAGTATTGGTTAGCAGCATTTACAGCAGCTGTTAAGTTTGGATATTGGTCTGCACGAGCTACATCTTGGTCGGAATCGAAGTAGATGGAGTCTACATAGTAATCCAATTTAGGAGTTTTGTATACAGGAGCTTCTACAACAGGAGCTGGAGCTGGAGTGTATACAGGTGCTGGTGCTGGAGTTGCTACAGGAGCTACTGTTTTGTGACCACCGAAACGGTAGGACAAACCAACTACAGGACCTTGGAAGGATACGTTTTCAGTATCAGTATCTTGTGTATTGATATAACGGTAACCAGCGTTGATATCCAAGTCTTCGTTTACTTTGTAGCCTAAGCCAGCTTCCCAAGTTGTAGTTTTCTTAGTACCTACACCAGCTTTACCGTAAACTTCTACTTTGGAGCCAAGGTTAGCTTTACCAATTACACCTGCTTGTGCAATGTTGTTAGTGCCATCACCATCATTATTATGGATGCGTGCATAACCACCATATACTGCGAAGTTTTTATTCAAGGATTGAACCAAGTTAACTTCATGCATGTTTGTATCAAGATGTTTGGAATTTAAACCATGGTAACCATATTGAACAGCAGTTTTGTCAGACAAAGCATAAGTCAAACCACCATCAAAGTTCCATTTGTGAGCATCTTTAAAACCTTCAGTTTTAGTTTCAACATTTGCTGCACCAAGATCAACTTGGAATTCACCTTTGTTGAATTGAGTTTGTGGAGTTGCGCCAGCTACGGATACACCTACAGCAGCAACTGCCAATAAAGCTAATAATTTTTTGTTCATTATAATTCCCTCCAATAACAGCCCTTAACAATACACAGGCCTTTGGTAATAATATACTTTCATTTTACACAACTTTTCGATAAATTTCAATATCTTTTATGAAATTATCATGAGGATTTCGAAATTTATCTATATTCGGTTGTTATATCTTTCAAATTCAAAAATACAATTATCTTTATAATATTAGGAATATAAAGGGTCTAATTATCAAAACTGATGATCTTCCCCTTTATTCTTTTAAGATATATCTTATATTTATCTTAACCTATCTTTAAAATTAAGCGAACAAAAGAAAGCGCCTACGTTTCCGTAGACGCTTTGTATAATATCAGTATTAAATTAGTCTTCTTTTACAGAGAACCATGCCCGATGGAATACAGCTGCAATCGCACCACCTACTAAAGGAGCAATGATGAAGAGCCATACTTGAGCCAACGCTTCACCACCAGTAAATACAGCTGGAGCTAATGCACGAGCTGGGTTTACAGATGTACCAGTCAATGGAATACCGATCAAGTGAACCATTGTCAATGTAGCACCAATTACAAGACCTGCAAGAGCAGATGTTTTTTCACTAGCTGTTACGCCAAGGATTACAAGTACAAATACAAATGTAAGGAATGTTTCCACTACAAATGCACCGCCCATGGAAAGGCCAACTGCACTTAATGTACCGTAGCCATCAGCACCAAAACCAGAAAGTGTTTCAGAGCCATTTACGACTACACTCAATAAACCTGTACCAGCGAAAGCACCGATAACTTGAGCTACAACATAACCGGCAAAATCCTTAGCAGACATACGACCAGAAAGCCATACACCAATGGATACTGCAGGGTTTACGTGGCAACCAGATACGTGACCGATTGCGTATGCGCCGGCAACGATTGTCAAACCGAATGCTAATGCAATGGCAACAACGCCCAAGTAACCCAAACCAAGACCACCAGTAAAGCCACCTGTTACAACGGCAGTACCAGTACCAAAGAATACCAAAATCATTGTGCCAATAAATTCAGCAATATACTTGTTCATGTTCTTCCTCCTTACAATACCTTCATGAACTAAAAGGCATCTCTTCCCTCTCTACGGGATTTCATGTTACTCTCATCAGTATAAACATTTTCTAAATTATGTCAACGACTTTTTTCGATATAATTTCACAAAATATATTTTTCCCCATTGTTAATCACATTATGTATTAATGAGATGTTTTTAAGGCCTTCTTTTCCCTAGCACGCTTATATATCATGATTTTCATCACACAATAAATTCTATAGAATATGATATACTGACAGTACGATTTGTAGAAATTACTATTATATATACAGTTATATAAAGCTATATAGGAGGAACCATGAGTAAAACAGCTTACATTGTACGTCATATTAACTTTGAGAATGTCGGTATCTTAGAGTCAGTCCTAAAAGAACGAGGATTTGAACTAACATACATCGAGGCTCCCCTCGCCAATTTTGAACACTATGATGCAACAGCGGCTAATTTAGTCATCGTCTGCGGTGCCCCTATTGGCGCTTACGATGAAGAACTCTATCCGTTCTTAACTGATGAAATCAAATTCATTACAGATCGTATTAATAGTAAAAAGCCATTGCTAGGCATCTGTTTAGGCGCTCAACTCATTTCCCGTATCATGGGTGGTCACGTAGGACCTATGAAGCATGGTAAGAAAGAAATTGGCTTTGGCCCGCTAGAATATACGCCTGAAGGCGCCTCCTCCCCACTAGCATTGCTAGGCAATGTACCAGTTCTTCACTGGCATGGTGATGAATTTGAAATCCCTAAAGGTGCGGTGCGCCTTGCTAAAACAGAGTTATGCCCAAATCAAGCATTCTCCGTAGGCACACATATTTTAGGTCTTCAATTCCATATGGAGGCTGATCCTGCTTTCATTGAAAGTTGGCTTGTAGGCCATTGTGCAGAGCTTTCTAATGCAGGTATCGATATTCCTAAACTTAGAGAAGATGCAAAACGCCTACTCCAAGAGTTACCTGCTGCAGGAAAAGCCGCATGTATCGCCTGGCTTGAACAAAATCATTTATAAAACAAAAACCGCCTTAGCTGAACTAAGGCGGTTTTTGTTTGTTTCTTATATATATCCCTTACATATATACATGAAATCATAGATTTCTGGTCCGATAACACATTCCCCAATGTGTCATTTTTTCCACATTTCGTATTGTACATCAAACAAATTGAATATGCAAGAACTTTTTCATAAACCTTTCATAAATTATTTTAATTTTTTCAATATAGAAAGTGATAAGTAGCAGAAAACACAGATATTATCTATACCAAAGCTCTATATCGAATACTATAAAATTTAGGTTTTATATGAAAAAATACTATTTAAATGATAGTCAAAGTTAATATTCCTGTCATTTCCATGTAAGATTAAACTATCTTATGCTGCCATGCACCACGAATAAATCGAATATAGGAGCAACATAATCGTAAGGACTGGTCAAAGCATAAGGATAACCATGCGCCTAAAAGCCCTAAACCTAATGTAATACACAATAGGTATGTAATGATAGGCCGAATAATAGCTACACTAACAAGGGAATATTTCATAATATAATATGTATCCCCTGCCCCTTTTAGAACACCAGAATATACTTGCTGTAATGCTTGAGGGAATGCTGCAACAGCCATAATCCCCATTAAGGCACCCGCTAAGGTAACGACTTCACTTTCACGAGTATACAACTGTACTAATAGATCGCCAGGGCCAATAAATATGAGAGCACTTACAAGGCCTACTACTAGACCGATGCGGGCACCAATTTTACCATAGGTTTTCGCAATATCTGGTCGTTTATGACCAAGACACTGTCCCGTATGAGACGCACCGGCAAAGCCGAGGCCCATCGCAAAGTAATAGAATATATCCATCAAATTCATACATACATAATGTGCTGCTAAAGGTACGGCACCTAAGGAGGCAACAATCATGGTGTACGTATACATACCAAAACGTTCAAAGAACTGTTCCCCTAGTGAACTACCACCAACGTGGAACATGGTATGTAACACCGTTCGTTCGAACTTCCATTTTGAAGGATGCCTCAAGGTTAATCCCGTAGTCGTATGTTGTGAAATCGTACGCAATAATAATAGTGCAATGACAGCACTACTGATCATTGTAGAAACGCCAGCGCCCATAACGCCGAGCTCAGGGAAGAAACCAATACCATAAATTAAGAAGAAGTTCATTATCGTATTCAGTATATTCCCTACTACATTGGATTTAAAAATAACCTTTGTATTGCCATATCCAATAAGTGCAGCCCCTACAATTTGACTAAAGGATTGGAATATAAGACTAATGACAATAAAACGTCCATACCACACAGCCGTTTCAATATAGCCATCTTCAGCACCGGTAAAGCGTAAGATATGTTCTAAATTAAAGAGACATATCGCTAATAGAGGTACATAAATCAAGAAATTCAATAGAATGGATTGTTTAAGTACAGCATTCATGCCATCTACTTCGCCTTCACCGTGACGGCGAGCTATAATAGCTGTTACCGCAATAGATAAGGCGCGACAAAATATGAGCATCACCATCTCTGGCTGTCCCATAATCCCTACCGAAGCAAGAGCAGATGCACCAAGAGCACCAACCATTGCCAAATCGATGGCCGTCATAAATTGTAACATTAAGCCTTGTAATGTAGCTGGCCAAGCTATTTTCAAGTAATTACCATATAGCTGCTTTGTAGTCCCTACAGGGCCTAATCGTTCTGCAGTAGGCAACATAGAATCTATGGAAAGCCATCGTTGTATGCGGTCTAACATAGTATCTCCTATTCATGCAAGATCGTACAAGGTAGAGCTAACATCTAACTCCTAATATCTTCTGTATTATATCACAATAATATATGAAAAGTCATTCATATATTATGATTATATTTAATAATCTATATCAAAATTGCAAAAAAGAACCTCTTATAGTATCCGAATATACCCTACTAGGTATATCAGTATATAAGAGGTTCTTTTATTTCTGATCAGACTTTATATTAGCCTAGATTTTGATACGAACTATCAATTACTAGCCTTTAGATGCTAACAATTGGCTAACTGCTGCACGCAAGTCCTCTAAACCTTGTTTAGTTTCAGCTAACTCTTGACGTTGACGTTCATTTTCTGCTTCCAACGTATTGAGACGAGCTGCTTGATCTGCGATAACAGTCTTTTGTTCGCTATTTTCTTTCTTGAGACTAGATACTTCATCTTGCATTACATACACAGAGCTAATAGGGCCTGCTTTGTAACGATCAGGAATATTTTTCTTTTCTGGGCTAGAGCCAAATTTGTGAGTTACCCCAGCATTTACCATATTACGGTTTGCACCGAGAGATACGCCAACATTGAACATTGTATCTTCGTTTGTATAGTGTGCAAGACCTAAGGCCGCTGCTGTTTCACCGCGATAGTTACCAACACCAGCCATCACTTGAGTTGGTTCCAATGGGTCATATTGAATTGGTTTCAACGCTGCCATTGCTGCTGCATGCGCACCTACGCGTTGTACCTCACCTGCTACTTGACCAATAGCATCGCCGATTCTAGCATTAGATGCTTTCAACTGACTAACATTAACAGCATCAGTATCATCTGTACCAGGTGCAATACCTTTAAGTTGGTTATTACCATTATTAAGGCCATCCTTAGTCAAAGAAATAGTGCCTGCATTAGGATTATTAGGATTTGCACTGCCTGGTGTAATTGTTATGCCATTACCATCTGTGACAGTTGTGTTACCTGCTGCATCTTTAAATGTAGCAGACTTCATATCCTTCAGTTCAGGATTTACTGCATAACTAATTGTTTTACCTGCTTGGCTAACCATCATATTATTGCCCGCTTTGAAAGTAACTGTTTCATCAGTTTTTACTTTTTCAGCTGTTGCAGTAGGTGTGCTGTTAATACCAGAGCCTTCTGTACCAATAGTTGCATTCCATCCAGCATTTTCAACGGCGGATTTAACTTGATCTTCCGTAGCAGCTCGGCCAGATGCAATATTATTTGGATCCCAAGTTTTGTTAGTTAATCCTGTAACAACACCATCTTTGCCATTTACTGCAACAGGATTATTACCACCTGTAGTAATAATGCCATCTTTACCATCGATACCTACAGTACCAATTGTAGCCTTGCCATCCTTACCATCAAGAGCAATCTTATCGCCAGCTTTTACAGAACCATTTTTGCCATCGATAGCAACTGCATTAGCACCATCACCAGCCTTGATTGTACCAGTTGTACCATCTACAGTAACTGCCTTAGTTGGATCTGTACCCAATGTAACCTTATCATTCAACTTGTTATCGTAAATGATATGTCCATCAGCGGCAGTTGTTTTAGTCAATACAATATTTCCTGTAGTACTACCAGCACTTTCACCACCATTAGCAGTCAATTCTGTTTTAGACGCCTTAGACTTAGCCTCTAATTGACGTACATTGACAGCATCGGTATCATCTGTACCATCTGCAATGTTAGAAATCTTATTGCCCCCATTATCGAGGCCATCTTTAGTTAAGGATACAGGATCCTTACCAGCTGCAGTAATTGTTACACCATCTTTAGTAAGAGCTGTTTTATTACCATTGCCATCATCGATAACTGTGCTATCTGCTGTGGAAGTATTTGTTTTTGTACCATCAGTAATCTTAGTACCATCAGCTGTTGTTGCGGTAGACTTAGCACCATCTGTTACTGTATTACCAGCTGCAGTAGATGTATTCGTTTGCGTACCAGCAGTTTGTGTAATGGAATCACCATTGATAACAGTTGTGTTATTACCAGTACCGTTGAAGCTTGCAGAGTTCATATTCACAAGGTCTTTATTCAAGGAATATGTGAAATCACGCTCATTTTGGTTGATTGTGATGTTTTCACCAGCAATCATCGTAACCTTTGCATCTTTACCTACTTTGGCATTTGTCTTAGTACCAGTTTGTTTACCAGACGTAGCAGCATCTTTGTCAGCTGTAATTTCCCATGTTTGGTTAGCCGCAGCATCAGCTACTGCTTTCAATTGATCCTCTGTAGCAGCACGGCCAGAAACAGCATTGCCATCCCAAGTCGTATTAGCGAGACCTGTTACATGGTTATTTGTACCATCTACAGTGACACCACCGATATTAGCTGCTTTACCTGTAATTGTACCAGTAGAACCATCTAACATTACCGCCTTATTACCACCAGTTGTAATTGTATTATTGACACCATCAATAGCTGCACTACCAATAGTAGCCTTACCCGCTGTGCCATCAATAACAATGGCATTAGCGCCAGTACCAAATGTCAATGTATCATTAAGTTTTACATTGTAAATTGTATGACCATCTGCAGCCGTTGTAGATGTTAATTTTACATTACCAGTTGTTGCGTTGGCCGCTTCATCATCATTAGCAGTAATTTCTGTTTTAGATGCTTTTTTAGCTGCATTAATTGCATCAGCTACATTCTTAGCTGTTGCCACGCCATCAGTGGTAGGAGCTGTAACAGTGCCATCTGTGCCAGCTGTAATAGCCGCTGTTTTTACATCATATTTAACAACGCCTGCATCATCAATAGTAGCAGATGTTAACGTACCATCCTTAAAGTTCAAGCCATCTGCTAAGGATACTTGTTTAGCAGTACCATCATTTGCTTTGTAAGACAATTTAGTCTTAGTAGCAACCTTAGTACCATCAATAGTTACCTTGTAATCCTTAGTTGTGCCATCTGCACTTGGTGTACCTGTAACAGTCAACGGATTATCCGCATCAGTTGTATCAGTACTTACTGTAACTGCACTTACAGCAGATTTCTTAACCTCTGCTTCGGATACTTTTACAGTTAAATTCTTACCATCTGCATCAGTTGTTACATATTTACCGTCGCCTTTGATACCCAATGTATCATCTTTAAGGTTGACAACACCGGCGGAGGTATTAGTATCGCCAGCAAATTTCAAGTTGATTGCATCAGTGCTTGCTTTAGCTGCCTTGTTGATAGCATCTGCTACATTTTTAGCTGTTGCTAAGCCATCATCACCTGTGACAGAGGCTGCACCTGTAGTGGCATTGCTATCGATAGTAGCACGTTTTGTAGACACCTCTACAGTATCGCCATTCATCTTCGTAGAAATGAAATCACCTGTAGCACCTTTTACATTAAATGCTACATCACCATCTTTTAAGGATTGGCTAGACGGTGTACCACTATCTGCACCAAGGGAAACCTTACGGCTCACAGCCGCTGCAGAATCATTGATCTTAGTCTTAGTATCATCATTAATATCAAATGTTACCTTACCATCATTATCTACAGTAGCTTTTGTCATCGTGCCATCTACAAAGTCTAAGCCTTTAGACAATTTAACGGACTTAGCATCTGCATCAGCTGCGCTATTAGCACGGTATGTCAACGTTTGGCTTGCTACAGTATCTTTTAACTGTTTTACATTTACTGCATCAGTATCATCTGTACCTTCCGCAACCTCTTTAATTTTGTTGCCACCAGCATTGATTTCATCAAGAGTAAATTGAACCTCTTTACCTGCTGCAGATCGGAATGCCATACCTTGGGCACTGCCTTGAGCAAGATTTCCATCTTCATCATTAAATATGAGTGTTTTAGAATCAAGAGAACTGCTATTAGGTCCAGCTTGTAAAGACAAAGAACCAACATCTAAATAAGTATTTGCTGTATTCGGTTGATTTACATCAATACCATTATTGATTCTAATACCATCACGGTCAATTTGTGTATAATTACCTACAGCTGGATCACCAAACTTACCACTAGCATTAATTGCATCAAACTTGATTGTCTCACCCACACCATTTTCAAGAGAAATAGAGTTTAATTTCTTAAGGTCTTTGTTTAATGTGGTAGCGATATTTTTACCAGTTTGTGTAACTGTAATATTGTTATCACCAGTAAAGTCTACAGTATCTCCGCCGGCTACAGTAGTCGGTGTACCATTATTAACAGATAGTTTCCATGCTGCACCATCTTTAGCTTGGCTAGCCGCTTTATTAATCGCATCGGCCACGTTCTTAGCAGTTGCTAAGCCATCATCACCTGTAACAGAAGCAGTACCTGCAGCATCACTGTTGATAGTGGAACGTTTTGTAGAAACTTCTACAGTGTCGCCATTCATCTTCGTAGAAATGAAATCACCAGTAGCACCTTTTACATTAAATGCTACATCACCATCTTTTAAGGATTGACTTGATGGTGTACCACTATCTGCACCAAGAGAAATATTACGAGCAACTGCAACGGAAGAGTTATCTACTTTAGTTTTAGTATCTGTATCTAAACCAACAGTAACAGTTTGATTATTTACAGTTGCTGTCACACCATTAGCACCAGCCACATTAAGTTTTTGGTTTTTTAGATCAATAGTCCCATTATTAGTACCA
>NZ_CAJLUB010000048.1 GCF_905209685.1 uncultured Veillonella sp.
CAATCATATGATTGATTACCTATCATTGTTCAGTTTTCAAAGATCTGTACCAGTTTCCACGACCTCTTTCGAAGTGTTTCATCAACTGGCGACTTGATTATTCTATCAAGTTCAGCTCATTCCGTCAAGCACTTTTTCAAAACTTTTTTAGAAGTTTTTTGCTTGTCGTTTGTGCTGTGTCCTAACGACTTGTATAAGTATAGCATAAATAAAAATATCGTCAACACATAAAGTGGCCATTTTTACAACTTCATTTTATTTTCACTACACATTACAAAAATTACTTCTAATTTCGACAAATTTAAGGATTTAAATTTTATAACACTATTTTCTCTTTTATCTTTATTCATATTATTTTTAAGTACTATCTTATAAACCTATAAGCTTATAACTGTTTGATAAAAGAAAAATCCTTAGAACATACCATAAAATACATTCTAAGGATTGATTATTATATTGTGTCTAATAGTCTAATACGGTTAGTAGCTTTTACTATATCACTATATTTGTTTTACAGTTCTAGAGGCGTATACCTCTTTATCCATATATGATATAAAGCCAACGCTACAATCATTGTCACCGCTGTAAACATATAAAGATACTGATATCCTACAGCACTAGCTAACAGAGCAAGAATGACAGATCCCGCCCCCACACTTATATCTAATGCTAAAAAATATGTTGCTGTCGATACCCCAGCCCGTTCTATTGGTGCTGATTGAATGGCTAACGCTTGAAATGCTGGTTGTGCTGCACCATAACCTAAACCTAACAAAGGGGCCGTTAATATTATGGTTAATGGCGTAGTAGCTATTCCTAACGCTAATAGTCCTAGTATAAAGAGTACTAGGCCTGGGTAGATAATATATTTAGAGCCATACCGAGCATATGCTTTTCCTACTAGAGGTCGACTGATTATGATCATTACAGCAAAGATAGCAAAAAATGCACTGCCCCAAATACCAGACCCCATACTATTTAACTCAATGGGAATAAATACTAACACACCAGAATAGGTAAAGCCAATAAACAGTCCCATTAAAGCCCAAGGCAAACTTCTTTTTTCAATAAATTGAGATATATGCCACCCTTTGTGAGTAGATGGTTTAGGCATTGCTAATTCTTTTGATAAGGGAATACTATTACTCAATACTAGGACTAACCCTGTCATAATAGTTAAGAAAAGATAGAGAGCTATACTACCATATGAAGCAAGTGCATATAAGCCTATTGCAGGCCCCAACACCATTGCCACATTCGAAAAGATAGCAAACATATTGATGCCCTCCCCCTTTCGATTAGGAGGTAACACCAATACCGCCAACGCCGCCATTACAGTTGTGCCTAAAGCAAATACAACACCATGTAGCCCCCGCAATACAAAGATGGCTTCTAAAGAGGTTGTAAAATTAAAGAGCCCCATAATGATGAAAAATAAAGCAGTTGATAGTAGTAATACAACTCGTTTGTTAAAGCCATTAATCAAGCGACCTGCAAAGAGCCTACATAGAATTGTGCCTATTTGAAAATAGGTCATCGCTAATCCCGCATCTAAATCACTTCCACTTAATTCAGAGGTTATAACTATCGGCAAGGCTGCTACGAGAACATATTGTGTCATATATAAAATGCCACTGCTTATACCATAGTTTATAAAAGCAGGGCTCCATAATCGATTTGAATCCATTTATCTATCCCCTTTTCAACATTGTGTTACTTTGCTATTTTACGCCCCATATACAAAGAATTCAATAAGTATAGACCTTACTATATACATATCCTATACATATATGTATGAGTTATCCATGGTAATAATTTATTAGTAGATGATACATAAAAAGAACCTCTCTGAATATAATACAGAGAGGTTCTTATACTTTTACCAATAATAGGTAAAAGCATTATATATTATTGTTGATTGCGGATATCGTTCTTGTTGCGACTCTTCCACATAACCCATAAGGATGTAGCTACACAGATAGAGGAATACGCACCACTAGCAAAACCAATAATCATACAAAGAGCAAAGTTCTTTGTAGTGTCCCCACCGAATAGATAAAGGGATACACAGGCAAACATAACGGTAGCCAATGTATAGAAACTACGGTGAATACTTTGTGTAATAGATGCATTCGCAAGATCTGCAAATGTATCAGAACGTTTATGTGTATGTGTATTTTCGCGAACACGGTCAAAGATAACTACAGATTCATTCATGGAGTAACCTACAACCGTAAGAATAGCCGCCAAGAAAGACGCATCAATTTCTAATTGGAAATAAGAGAATACCCCAAGAACCATAATCAAATCATGGAAAATAGCAACGAGCGCAGAAATAGCAACTTTATATTCAAAGCGATAAGAAATATACAATGCTAATGCCGCAAACGCTATAACAAGATTTAACAACGCATGTTCTGTAACTTCGGAACCAATTACAGCACCTACAGTTTCAATACGTTTAACTGTATTGTTACCAATAGATTTAGTCAAAGATTCAATCACAGCGGCACTTTCACTAGGCTCAAGATTACGTGTACGAATCATTACGTCTTCGCCCGCTGTATCACCAGTAGTATCGCCAGAAAGCTGAATTTGTGCGTTTTCAAGATTATATTCTTTTAGGACGTCACGAACTTGACTAACCTCTACGGGCTGATCAAATACAACTTCAACAATCGTACCACCAGTATAATCAATACCAAAGTTAAAGCCTTTAGTAAAGATGGAAATCAAACTGATAATAACAAGTGTGGAGGAAATAGCAAACCACCAACGATGATGCTTAATTACGTCTAATGTCATTTGCGTTTACCTCCTTTCAAAGATTTTGGTGCAAATGCGTCAGCACTTGTGCTTGGAGAGATATTCGCACCAAACCAGAATGGATGGTTCGTAAAGTTACAATCAATAAGTAAGCGCAATAAGAAATGGCTCACAGTAATCGCTGTGAACATACTTACAACAACACCTACGCCTAAGCTGATAGCGAAACCTTTTACAGGGCCAGAGCCTAAGATTGTCAAGATAGCAGCAGTAATGATAACAGATACGTTCGCATCTGTAATTGTTGCTAAAGCACGACTGAAACCAGCTTCCATGGCTACACGCATGGACTTACCGGAGAACACCTCTTCTTTAAAACGTTCAAAGATAAGAATGTTCGCATCTACAGCAACACCCATGGATAAGATAATACCCGCGATACCTGGCAATGTCATAGTCGCATTAAAGCCTTTACCTAATACGAGCAATAAGAGCATAACATATACAAGTAATGCAATATTAGCTACAATACCAGAAAAACGATATAAAATAACCAAGAAAATCATGATCATTGCAATACCAGCACTGAAGGCTACAACAGATTTATCCTTGGAGTCTTGACCCAAAGAAGGACCAACTGTACGTACTTCCAATACATTAATTTTAACAGGCAATGCACCGGAACGTAATAAAATAGCCAAGTCTTTAGCTTCTTCTAAGCTTTGACTACCAGAGATAGTTGCTTTACCACCTGTAATTGCTTGTTGTACTACAGGATTAGTCAATTCTTTACCATCCAATGTAATGGCAATACGACGACCAATATTTTTAGATGTTAAATCAGCAAATTTCTTAGCCCCTTCATCGCTTAATTCAATAGCAACGAGTGGTTGTTTATTTTGACCTAACTCTTCTTTTGCATCTTTTAAATCATCACCAGTCATAACAGTTTGACCTTGGTCGTTTTTAAATTCCAAGACTGCTGTCTTACCGATACGTTTAATCGCTTCGTCAGGATCTTTTACACCTGGCAATTCGATGATAATACGACGAGCACCTTCACGTTGTACTAATGGTTCAGACAAACCCATTTCATTAATACGACGCTCTAAGATTTGCTTCGCTCGTTCCACTGCATCATTGTCAGCTGCACCAGTCGCAGAGTCCTCTGCTTCTAATACAATGTGCGTACCACCTTGCAAGTCTAGACCTTGTTTCAAAGAGCCTGCTAATGGTTGAATAAAATACGCAAACAATCCAATGATGGCAGCAATGACTACTAAAAACTTGATAATAGCTTTACCGTTCAAAATAGTTGCTCCCTTCTACTACTATACGCAATGTATAACGCCTTGCTCCGTTACAATTTTGCTCATCCGTTGGTCCAGTTCATCCATTGGAATTGGTATATTCCACAATTGTACTGACCAGCATACGCCCATAAATGTACGTGGTGAAAGTTCCTTGAGAAATCGATCATAGTACCCATTCCCCATCCCCATGCGACCGCCTTGACGGTCAAAGCCAGCACCAGGCACTAAAATCAAATCCAAGTCATGTGGATTAATAACCTCGTATGGCTCAGAGGGAATGCGTATATTTAACACACCCCGAGTGATAGATTCTAGAGACTTAAGACGAACGGCAATCATGGTCGTCTTATCTGTACATACTGGAACATATACGGATTTGCCATGTTCTAAAGCATGACGAATAACATCGTCTAAATTGGCCTCCTTGGGCATCGCCAAATAGGCCATAATGCTATTAGCTGATATATACTCAGGACTATTAACAATTTGATCTGTCAAAAGCGTAATCCAAGTATTACAATCAGCAACGGATAAAGCAGCGCGCTGGGCCTTGCACGCCCGGCGCACTGCTTCCTTTGTATTCATTATTTTTCTTCCTTGTTTTTCTTGGAAAGTACGTTAGCAATTGCAGAACGCGCAAATGTTAACTCCACTTTTTCAGATACTTGAACCTTTACTTTTTCATCATCAAGTTCAACGATTTCGCCATAAATACCGCCGATAGTAACGATTTTTTGGCCTTTCTTCAAGCTGCCTAACAAATTAGCGCGCTCTTTTTGTTGTTTCTTTTGTGGACGCCACAATAAGAAATAAAAGATTACGACCATCAACAAAATAGGCCAGCTAGTTTGCAACACTTGTAAAATATCTTCCATTTTATCCTCCTAGTATAATAAATATGTTTTTCTTTTCTAGTATAGCCACCTAATATAGATTTGACTAGACTTAATTACTATTTTTTAAAGCTATCCCAAAATTGCATTCTAAATTGTGGGAACCGATCTTCTAAGATGGCTTGTCTCATTTGACGCATAAACTCAAGCAAGAAGTAAAGATTATGGTATGTTACGAGACGCAATGCCAAAATTTCTTCCGCCTTATACAAGTGACGAATATAAGCACGAGAATAATTTTTACATGTATAACATTGGCAGCCTTCTTCTAACGGACCCCAATCATGAGCAAACTGCGCATTTCGAATATTAAGGCGACCGTTCCAAGTCATGGCCATCCCATTTCGAGCAACTCGTGTAGGATATACGCAGTCGAACATATCAATACCACGTGCTACGCCTTCTACAAGGCAATCCGCCGTACCAACGCCCATTAAATAACGAGCCTTGTTAGTTGGCAATAGTGGCGTAGTATATTCTAAGATTTCATTCATCAAATCATGAGGTTCCCCAACGGATAAGCCACCAATACTATAGCCTTCAAAGTCCATAGCTACCAGCTCTTCCGCACTTTGTTTGCGCAAGTCTTTGTACATACCACCTTGGACAATACCAAACATTCCTTGACAGTCATGGGCTTTACGAGCCTCTTGGCAACGATGAGCCCAACGTGTGGTACGCGCTGTTGAGCGTTTCGCATAATCATGGTCCGCAGGATACGGAATACATTCATCAAAGGCCATCGCAATATCAGAACCTAATTGCTCTTGTACCTTTGTTGCCACCTCTGGAGATAAAAACTGTTTAGACCCATCAATATGAGATCTAAAGGTTACACCCTCCTCAGTAATCTTACGCATATCGCCTAAGCTAAATACTTGGAAGCCACCGCTATCAGTTAAAATAGCTTGATCCCAGTTCATAAATTTATGTAAGCCACCTGCTTCTTCTACGAGTTCAGGACCAGGACGAAGGAATAAATGGTACGTGTTGCTCAAGATGACTTGAGATCCCATCGCCTTTAATTCCTCAGGCGTCATAGTTTTAACTGTAGCTTGTGTACCTACAGGCATAAACATAGGCGTTTGGAAGGTACCATGTGGCGTATGCAATAAACCAGCACGAGCCCCCGTATGAGGACATGTCTTTTGTAATTCATAGGTAATACTTGGCATAGTCCCTCCTAACGAATAAACATAGCGTCGCCAAAGCTAAAGAAGCGATAACGTTCTCGAACAGCTTCTTCGTAGGCCGCTAAACAATGTTCACGACCGGCTAATGCACTAATTAACATTAACAATGTAGATTGAGGCAAATGGAAATTCGTTACCAATGCATCAATCATCTTAAATTTATAACCAGGATAGATAAAGATTTGAGTCCATCCACTAATACCTTGTAGTATACCGTCATCATTAGTAGCAGACTCAAGGGTACGCACAGAAGTAGTACCTACCGCAATAATACGGCGTCCGTTTCTTTTAGCCGCATTAATACGATCAGCTGTATCTTGAGAAACGACGAAAAACTCACTATGCATTTCATGGTCCTCAATTGTCTCTGCTGATACAGGTCTAAATGTTCCAAGGCCAACATGCAATGTAACAAATTCTAACTCTACACCTTTCGCTTTTATCTTTTCTAATAGTTCAGGTGTAAAGTGAAGCCCTGCTGTTGGAGCTGCAGCTGAACCTTTCTCCTTAGCATAAACGGTTTGATAACGATCTTTATCTTCTAGCTTCTCATGAATATATGGAGGTAATGGCATTTCACCGATTTCTTGTATCACATCATCAAATACACCATCGCAAGTGAATTCAATGATACGACCTCCAAACTCAGTTTTATCTATAACGGTCCCACTTAATCGGTCATCAAATTCGATAACTTGACCAATAGGACATTTTTTACCAGGTTTAACAAGGCATTCCCAGCGATTTTCACCACATGGTGTGAGGAGCAATACCTCAACCTTGCCACCAGAGCCTTGACGTTGGCCATATAATCTCGCAGGAATAACCTTTGTATTATTAAATACAAGTACATCCCCTTCGTGAAGTTCATCTAGCAAATCGTAAAAATGCTCTTTATGCGCAACCTCACCTGTAACCTTGTCTAAGGTCAACAGTCTCGCTGTATCACGAGGCTCTACAGGATGTTGAGCAATTAGTTCCTCTGGTAATTCATAATCAAAATCTGTAACTTTCATCGCAATCCTTATTAGTACATTTTCTTTAATGTAATGCCACTATAGTAGTGACGCAAAATAGTTTGGTAATAATTTGTATCCCCTGGTGTCGCACGCTTAGCCATTTCTGCAGCGCCCCATTGAGACATACCAAGACCATGTCCCCAACCGTGGCCTTTAATATAGACAGTATCATTGCTACCAGTAAAATTATGATACGCCTTACCCGTACCTTTAGCTGGGTTATAATTTACATAAAAATCAAATAGTGTTGATTTCAAGCCTAAAATACTGCGTAAAGAATCTCCATCAATAGTCGTTTTGCCAGAGGTACCTATGAAAGTAGCACTCTTAATTCGGCCAGATACACCGCGGTCAGATGTTTGTTGACCTGGCTTGCCAAGAGGTGTCAATTGAATGCTCTTCAATTTACCAACCCCTTTACTAGCTGCGTTAAGCTTACTTTCAAGGGCCTGACGAGAAGTAGTCACTGTCCAGTTCGATGTAGATGTGCCAGTACTAAAATCCTTTACACCTTTCAAATACGGTACATCGCTACCCCAAACATTGACGCTATCTTCAGTATAACCGCCACCATCAGAATGGAATAAAGCATTAATAGGGCGTTGATTATATAACATAACCATACCCTTTGTTTTATTAACTGCATTTGTGGTAGCTTGCGTTTCACCACTAACCCCATTATAGACTTGGTGATCTGTGGACGTACTTACATCATACAGCTTACCTTTATTCTCTTCCATAGTATGAAGAGCATAAGTTCGAGCAGCTACAGCTTGTGCTTCTAGTGCAGCTGCTGGCCAAGATGGAACGACTTCTTGCGGAACTACGCCGTAAAGATAATCTTCAAGAGGTACAGAATTAATGACCATCATCTTTCCATTATTAGCACGTAATGTAAGTCCTCCACGATAGCCTTTGCCTTCAAACAAGAATGATGCATCACTATTGGCTGGTTTTAATGTAACTACCGTATCAATGGCCTTTCCATTGACAGCAATTTTACCACTTCGAATACCAACAGAGGTACCACGGTTTGCACTGATTGTACTAACTTGACCATTAGCACCATTTAATACAACCATATTAGCAGTAGATGTAACTGTAGCATCAGAACTGCGACTACCCAATAACACGCGTACATTTGGTACATTTTCTACACGCTCCGTAGCAGGTGTAACAACAGAACCTACTTTATTACGCGTAATAGCAGCCGTATTAGCTTTAATACTATTGGCATCAGAAGTTTTTACAGCCTTAGATGCAGCTGGTTTTACCGTTGTAGCCTTGGCACTAGTAACTGTAGATTTTGCAACAGGTTTTTGAGCTGTTGCTGCAGCCTTAGTTGCATTTGACTTCGGAGTCACTTTTGCCACAGGCTTTGGAGCCGGTTTAGTTACAAGTGGTCGAAAAGTTGACCGCTTCGTCGTATTTACTTTCGATACATTTGTTGTAGATACTGTTGATTTCGGCGTTGGCTTTTTAGTCACTACTGCACTTTTATGTTGCAATGTAGCCCCTTGTGCAACAGATGCACCGCCAATATTTACACCTAAAAACAAAGTTGCCATTATCATCAATTGTAATCGTTTCGTTTTCATTGTTATTTCCCTGTCTGTGAAATACCTAAATGCTCATAGGCAAGTTTAGTAGCCACCCTCCCACGCGGTGTACGTCCTAAAAATCCTAATTGCATCAAATATGGTTCATACACATCTTCGATGGTATCTCTCTCTTCGCTGATAGCAGCTGCAATAGTATCTATTCCTACCGGACCGCCATCATACTTTTCAATAATACACTCCAACACACGTCGATCGATTCGATCGAGCCCTTCTTTGTCAATATATAAACGCTGTAACGCATCATCTGCAATACTTTGAGTGATAACCCCATCACCTATGACTTGTGCAAAATCACGTACCCGTTTAAGTAGACGATTTGCGATACGCGGCGTTCCCCTTGAACGACGCGCAATTTCACTGGCCCCAGTCGACTCAATACCGATATGGAGTATTTCTGCCGCCCGAGTCACAATAAACTCTAATTCCGGTTGTTTATAATATTCCAACCGGTTAATAATCCCAAAGCGGTCCCGCAATGGTGCCGCCAAAGCCCCAGCTCGTGTGGTAGCACCTACCAAAGTAAACTTTGGCAAATCGATGCGCACCGTTCGAGCACTTGGGCCCTTACCGATGATAATATCGATTGCATAGTCCTCCATAGCAGAGTACAATACTTCCTCTACACTGCGAGACAAGCGATGAATTTCATCGATAAATAATACATCGTGATCATCTAAATTCGTTAAGATCGCAGCCAAGTCGCCTGACTTTTCAATAGCAGGACCAGATGTTATGCGAAAGTTAACACCCAATTCATTCGCAATAATACCTGCTAATGTAGTCTTTCCTAGACCTGGTGGACCATACAGCAATACATGATCTAATGCTTCACCACGCTGCTTTGCAGCCTGAATATAGACATTTAGATTGCCTTTAGCCTCTTCTTGACCAACATATTCGTTAAAGAATTTTGGTCGCAAGCTATATTGCCACATATCTTCTTCGTGCTCGCCATTTCCGACAAGGCGTACTTCTTCGTTCATCCTTATCGTCCTTTCCCAAGCTCAATCAAGCTGACCTTAATCAACTCAGATACATCACGCTTACCATCATCTAAAGACTCTACAATATCAGCCACATCTCGCTCTGAATAGCCTAGCGACACAAGAGCCTCAATGGCCTCACCGGCAGCACCACTAGCAGCAACGCCCATCGGCTGTATGGCTGCTGGTGATTCTGCAGATATATGCGTCATCTTCGCTAACTTATCCTTTAATTCAAGAACAAGTCGCTCTGCAGACTTCTTACCAATGCCCGGCAATTTCGTTAATTGCTGCACTTGGCCATTGATAACAGCTAATTTGAAAGCCTCTGGTGTCATGCCAGACAAGATGCCAAGCCCCACCTTAGGCCCTATACCAGAAACAGAAATGAGTAAAATAAACAACTCATACTCCTCTTCCGTCCAAAAGCCATAGAGTTGCATCGCATCTTCACGTACATTGAGATACGTGAATAGCATCGCCTCATGACCTTCAATCAATTGTTGTCGCGTAGTGGTCGGCACATATACACGATACCCTACGCCATGTACATCTACATAACAAGACTCTTTAAAGAGATGTGTTACGATGCCCCGTACATACCCTATCATTATACCAACCTCTTCAATCTATCATTGTGAGAACTATGAGCCGTACAAATAGCGACAGCCAATGCATCTGCCGTATCATCAGGCTTAATTTTCTCACGAATCCCCAAAATATTCATTGTCATATAAATGACCTGATTCTTATCAGCCTTGCCGTAACCTGTAACGGCTTGCTTGATTTGCAGCGGTGTATATTCATAAATAGGAATACGCTGTTGTTCAGCCGCTAATAAGATAACACCACGTGCTTGACCGACCTTGATGGCCGTCGTTACATTGCGGTTGAAGAATAATTCTTCTACCCCGAACTTATCAGGCTTGAATTCCTCTAGAATATCACTTAGGTCATTAAATAAAATTTCCAACCGCTGTGAATCTGTTAATTCCTTAGGAGTTGTAATAGCCCCATAGGCTACAGGTGTTAATTTGCTCCCCTTCACGTCAATAATGCCATAACCGCATATAGCCGTGCCTGGGTCAATACCTATAATTCGCACCTTAACCCCCTTAGTTTAAAAATGAGATAAGCTGTCGCCTACCTCCATTACATAATCTATTTTATTATAGCACAATACCACATCGAAGTTCATGAATTTCCATAGAAAAATTTATAAGAAACTCATTAATTTTCATATTCCCAATGGTTCTCTAAAAAATACATAAAAAAGGAGCACCTTTAAAGTGCTCCTTATCATAATTATTCTTCTTCGTCGTCTGGCAAAATACCATTGTGATATACGTTTTGCACATCATCAAGATCATCCAATACGTCGAGCATTTTTTGCATTTTTACAGCATCATCACCAGTCAACTCAATAGTTGTATCTGGAATCATTGTAATTTTAGCTACTTCTGTTTCAATGCCCGCATCAGCAAGAGCTGCTTCTACAGCATCATAGTCTTCAGGAGTAGTATAAATTTCAAATACATCATCTTCAGACTTAAGATCTTCTGCACCTGCTTCAAGAGCAAGCATAGTCAATTCATCTTCGTCATGACCTTCTTTATCGATAACGAAAACGCCTTTAGATTTGAACATCCAGCCTACGCAACCGCTTTCACCAAGATTACCACCTTGTTTGGAGAAAGCATGACGCACATCAGCAGCCGCACGGTTACGATTATCCGTCATAACTTCTACAGTAACGGCAACACCGGCAGGACCATAACCTTCATATACGATTTCTTCGTATGCGTTCATATCCGTAGCGCCAACGCCCT
>NZ_CAJLUB010000049.1 GCF_905209685.1 uncultured Veillonella sp.
TCTCATGAAAATACCCCCTTTACTGGTTGTCCAGTAAAGGGGGTACATATCACTAGGCAGTCCCTTTTTTTATTATCCAAAGATTTCTTCTAATAGTGCATCGTCGATGATGGTACCAACGTAGAAGTCACTGAAGATGCCGTATTTTGCACTGGCTACTTCAAAGCGCATATCGTATACGATTTTTTTGAATTGAATGTCGTCGTTACTGAAGATGGTAATGCCCCATTCCCAGTCGTCTAAGCCGCAGCCACCTGTAGTGAATTCAGATAGAACGTCTAAGTATGTTTTACCAAGTTCGCCATGAGATTTCATCAACGCACCGCGTTCTTGAGGTGGTAGCATGAACCAGTTATCATCGCCTTCACGTTTTTTGCTCATGTTATAGAAGCAAATATATTTATCGCGAGGTACATGAGGGTACAGTTTTTGGTTAACTTCTTCTGTATCGAGTTTAGCCTTAACATAAGCACTTACTTCTGTTACAGATGTATAGGAATATGTTTGAACTAGTACGCTTGCAATAGCAAGGCGGCGGAACTTGCGTTCTACTTGTGCCAAGTATTCAAGGGATGGGCCAAGGATCCATAGGATTAAATCCCCTTTTGCGCCATTGCAATCATAGAATGCATAGCTACCTTCTTTAGCTTGATGTTTAGCTTCAAGATCCGCTAAAAATGCTTTTAATTCATTGCGCGCTTCTGCTTTCTCTTCAGCTGTAAAGCAGTTCCATGCGCTGAAATCCATGGCAAATACCATGTGTTGGCTATGCCAACCTTCTACTGTAGGGATTGCTTTCCCCATTATGATCACTCCTATCTATGGTGATTATATTAAAATGATATATTTCTATTACTATAAGAATCGAAAAGACTCCATATACTATTATAGCACATGGAGTCTTTTCTTATAATTATTTACTAATATTAGTTTTCATTACTGCCTACAATAGACTGTACTAATTCTTTTGCCTGTTTCACACCATCAGGGATACCGATGCCATCAAATGGCGTACCAATAAGGTGTAAGTTTGGATAATTCTCAGCTACATGTTTACGTACGGCTGTAATACCTGCGCGATGGCCCACATTATATTGCGGCATACAGTGAATGAGACGGTTAATGCGAACCCATTCAGGTTGTGCGGAAAAATTCATAATGCGTTGTATTTCTTTTACCGCTAATTCTGAAAGTTCCTCATCATTGAGATGTTCTACTACATCATTGCCAGGTTTACCGATAAAGACGCGCAATACAATCTTATCGTCAGGCGTTGTTTGTGGCCACTTTTGATTAAGGATAGTACATGCCGTAAGAGGCGTATCTGTATTGCGTGTAATCAACAGACCAGAGCCTTTTAATTCACCATCAAAGGTTCTTTTATCAAAGGCCATAATAGCAATAGCGCAACTAGATTGCTCCATGGAGCGCAAGAAGTCAAAGCCGGCGTCATCCTTAAACCATTGCGAATACGTCGCAGGTGGAGTAGAGATAATCACATGATCCGCTATAGCAGGAGCTTTATCGAGAAGAACCTCTGTAGCTGAATCTGTAGTAGATTGACAGCCACAAGCATTGTTTACAGAATTCACCACATCTATAGCATACATACCTTCAACATATCGAATATTAGATACTAGTGTCCCCGTATGTAACTGTACATTGCTAGGCATAGCCTCAACGATGGCTGTTATAACGCTTTCAAGGCCACCTGTCAATTGACGGAACATGCCAGATTGAGCAGCAGTGCCCTTGCGACTCGCTATATCCGCATGGGCCTTAGTGGACTTCGCTTCATGACTTTCAAATTGACGGTCTGTCATAGTTCCTTTACCAGCACGCGGTACGTCACCTTCAGCAACAGCACCTTTAGCCGCTTTTGTAACCCCCGCTTTGGAGTGGCCCATCTTAGCAGCCATCATACCTTTTACCATATTCCCATATTTTTGTTCTACTTGAATAAAATGAGGGAACGTAGACAATAGACTGATTTTATAGATATCGCCACCATAGATACCAGCTAATAGTGGTTCGATGAGCTTATCCATCATTTCTTGTCCCAAATGGTATTTAAAGAAATGACCAATGGATACGTCACCATTTTTATCGAGCTGATAAGGCTTTTTAAAGTAATCTAGGCCAGCACGCAGTTTCCCAGGCCATGAAATGAGCGTCGCTTTCACAAAAGGCATCATTTCCGTTGGAATCCCCATGATAGAGCCACCTGGAATAGGATGAATTGAACCCTTATCATACACAAAGGCCTGCCCTGTTTCATTTGATACAAGGGTATCGCCTAATCCAAGATCATAGATTAGGTCCGTCATTTCCGTTTTACGACCTAAATACGAGTCGGGGCCTAGTTCTACTACGAAATCATCAACTCGTTGTGTTTGTATTTTCCCACCAAATCGTGGTGCTTGTTCGTAAAGAGTGATATTCCAGTCCGGCTTCGCATGACCTAAATAATAAGCCGCTGTCAATCCTGTTAGGCCACCGCCCACAATTGTTACATTCACGAATGAATCCTTTCTAATATTGCACTCGCCATAGCTTGTAAGAATGTTTCATTACAATTCGGCATCTGTGCACGCATATATACAGCGCCGCCCGCATCAACGAGTTCTTTACACTCCACATCATTATCGTACAACACCTCTACATGATTGCTGACAAAGCCAAATGGTACAAAGGCGATATGTATCGCACCATTACGTAGAGCTTGATTGATGGCCTCTTCTACGGTAGGACCTAACCATTGACCATGTGGTGCCGCACTCTGCCAAGCCACAGACCAATTAGATAAACCACAACGTTCTGCGATTTCTCGGGCACTTTCCTCTAAGGCTAACGCATAAGAGTCACCGTTGTGGCTATTAATAAGCGGTATACTATGAGCACTAAAAATAACAAATACATCCTTAGTATCATCGATACAATCCGAAACGGCGTTTACCCAATATTCCATAAATGATGGTTGATCCCACCAGGAGCGAATAACATCAAAGGTTACCCCTTGATGGTCACCAATGGCAGCTTGTACTTGCTTCTCATAGGCCCCTGTACCAAGAGACGTAAAGAATGGAGCCGTTACGATAGCAACGATGTGTTCTACACCTTGTTGGACCAAAGCATCTACCGCATCAGCAATCGAAGGTTTCATATGAAGATAACCAATAGCTGATGGCATTGATGGTAACAATGTAATCAATGTTTCATATTGACGCTCTGCCATTGTTTGTAATTCTATATTAGACCATTGTCCAATTGCATCATAGCGACGTGTAAGATTAACCACTTCCGCCTCTGTAGGCACACGACCATGACGAATGCTCGTCATATATGGCACTAAATCATCCTTACTTGAAGGGCTACCATAGGATAAAAATAATAATCCTTTTTTCTCAATGTTCACTAGATTACCCCTCTTGAGCCCATAGTTCACGACTACGTTCATGTACATAGTCTGTGAGCCAATGAAGCTTTTTAGGATCCGCTTCTGGGAATACGCCATGACCTAAGTTAAAGATATGGCGACCGTAACGAACACCGTCAAGTAAAATACGATCTACTTCATGAGCTAATGTTTTTTCATCGGCGAATAGATACGCTGGATCTAGATTACCTTGTACCGTTTGTGTTACACCTCGTTCATTAGCCATAACGATGGAGCTACGCCAATCAAGAGCGATTACATCCAATGGTAAATGAGACCAAATAGATACAAGATGATCGGTACCAACACCATTCATGGCCATAGGCAAATGAGGGTATCGTTCTTTTACAGTCTTAATAATACGTTCCATATGAGGATAAATACCTTGTTTGTATTGATCCGCATTCACAGCACCTACCCAAGAGTCGAAGATTTGTAGTGCATTCGCACCCGCTTCAGCTTGCATAGACAAGTACTCAATAGACATATCCGCTAACTTTGTCATCAATGCATTCCACACATCAGGAGCACCGATGAGCATGCCACGAGTTTTATTGTAATTCTTTGTCGGGCCCCCTTCGATGAGGTATGACGCAATCGTAAATGGTGCGCCACAGAACCCGATAAGCGGAACGTCGAGCATACCAGATGTTAACAGTGTAATTGTTTTTCCAATATAGTCTACCTTTGTAGGATCAAAGGTATCTAATTTATCTACATCAGCCATGGAGCGAATCGGTGTATTAAACACAGGGCCTACACCAGCCTTGAGTTCTACCTTTACATTCATGCCGACCATAGGACTCATAATATCCTTGTAAAGAATCGCCGCATCCACGCCGTATTCTTTTACAGGCAATTCCGTAACGCGAGCGCATAACTCAGGCTCTTTTGTAATCTCAAAGAGCGTATATTTTTCCTTAATTTTGCGATATTCCGCTTGGCTACGACCAGCTTGGCGCATATACCATACAGGTGTTACACCAGGGTTCTTCCCTTGGATCATATCTAAATATGCTGTATTCAAGTACTCAACCCCTTTCTTTCTAATTTATACTAACACACTATGATAACTAAAACAGTTACTTTAGTTACATCACATATATCATCACTATGAATATTCCCTGTGAAAGCTAAACACCTTCACAGGGGTTCAATTTAGTTGCGACTTAATCTGTAGCAATCAATGTTTAATTGCGACTCAATTTGTGGCAATCAATGCCTGTAATAGATTGAGCCATATCAAATACAGAACGTTGACATGTAAATAACCAGATTTGTTGGTTCTTTCCGACTTCAGCTAATAATTCTAATGCACTGCGCTGACGGTTTTCATCAAAGCGTACGAGAATATCATCTAATATGATTGGCAAGGATTCGACTTGGTAAGAGAATACCTTAGCTAATGCTAGGCGCAATGCCAAGTATACTTGGTCAGCCAAGCCGCTAGACCAGTACTTCAGCTCTAATCGCTCTCCATTGCCATTAACCAAGGCTACCCCTTCATTGATACCAAGAACATCAAAGGTATACATACCACTAGTTAACCGTTCTATATAAGAAGATGCAAGTTCTAACATATGAGGCTGCTTTTCTTGCTCATATGATTGTTGAGCCTTATCCATGCAGTGGCTCATCAATACTTGTGTAGCCCAATCTTCGAGAGCAGATTCCAGTTCATTTTGTAATGCTTCACGTTCTTGAAGCATTTGGTGTTGCTCTTGGTCAGAACCTAGGGCACGCATAGACTCTACAATTTGACCACGGCGCTCATATAAGATTGCCAACTTGTCTTCAATGGATGCTATTTCTCGTTCAGAATGAGCTAATTCATCAAGCCAATTATCCTTATTGCCTTCACGCAAGCGGCGATAGAATAAATCTCTATTCTCCGCATCAGGCGCTAATAGATCTAATTGAACCTGACTTTGTTTGTAAATGGTTTGCCATTGCTTGTATTGATCTTCATCAATAAGATGTTGACGATACTCGTTGGAGCTTTCCATACCAGCCTTGTGCAAGAGCTCTTGTTGACGAAGTAGCAATTCTTTTTCTTTGCGGTGCCAATTATCGTACTCATTGCGGAAGCTTTTACGTTGTGCTTCCTTTTGCTCCCATACAATTTTATTTTGTTGGAAGTTTTTGTATTGGTTATAAATACGTTTTAACTCTGTTGGAGATACTGGTGCTTCAACACCAAGGTTATACCACAAGGTCATCGCTTGGTCTTCAATAACGCGCAACCCTTCTTTATGCTCAGCTAATCGCTTTTCATAGCCTTCAATAGTGCGTAATTGTTCATGGTATTGATCATACTCTTGTTTAAGACCAAAGAAATCATCTTCGTTAAGACTCTTCGCCGCACCTTGTGGCAACCAATTTTGCCAAGCTGCAAGAGCTTCATCATAAATAGCTTGTAATGTATGGCCTTCTTGAATCCAACGGTCAAGATGTGCCGCCCCTTCTATGGATGGAATTGGGCTCACCACAGGTGTTGCGGCTTTAACCAACGCCTCTAGCTGATGTTCTACATCAGATTTACGAGAGGACAAGATTTGTAACTCATAGTTCAGTTTAGATACATCAGAATTACCATTATGGCGTTTCCATGTTGCATACCAGAACAATGCCATCGATAGGATTAACAATATAAAGCCACCGATTGTATATAGGACGGACTCTAATACTAAGAGGCCCGCTAATACAAGTAGTACACCAATAACGGCTGCTACACCGCTAATGCGTTGTAACCATTTTGGCAAATGACTCGGTTGTGCATCTGGACCATAGCTATCTCGTTTTTCCGTAACTCGATCTATATCCATCAAGATAAGCTCTAGTTCACGTTCAAGATGTTCTTTTTTTGCCAAGTCTTCTTCACTGTAATTTGGCAAGGATGCCCCGTCAAGGTTAGCTGCTGGCAAATCATCAGATGCCTCAGCAGGTTTACGATCTTGCCAATGCAATAATTGGTCTTTAGCAGTACGCAAGCGACTTGCTAAGCGCTCACCTTCAAACCAATTCACATCATCGGCCATCGGTTCATCATCACGCCATGCTGAATGCATAGAACGAGAAAATTCTAATTGTTCCCGTACCTTAAAGATGTACGCATCCCCTTCTTCACATTCACGGCGCAATTGTTCCCATTTAGCCCCTTGTTGAATGAGGTCTTCAATATCTTGACCATACGTACCAAACGGACTATCAGGACTAAAGTTAGCCGGCATTAAGGCCGCTTCTTTTTCCTGCCACAGCTGCATGTTGTCTCTAGCGCGTTTGATTTCCTCGTCGATGCGAAGGAACTCATCACGGCTCAAAGCAAGCTCGCTATTATACTGCTGCATGTGCATACGCGCTTCTTCGCTACGGCGATACGTATCCCACGCGCGCAATACCACATCTATACCATCGCGGTATTCCTTCCACTCTTGCAACTGACCTTGCAATTCTGCTTCAGTCTGCTCCGTACTGTGAAAGGCTTTTTGCAGTTCTACATATTGCGCTTCATGCTCGGCTAAATGGCTTAACTTTTGGCGATTTTCCTTAAGCTCATCCATCAACACGTTGATGCGGCGTTTACCATTGGAGGATGCTACCAATAAATCAGTAGCTCCTTTTTCAACGTCTTTTACAACAGACCCTAAATGTTCCCCACCTTCAGCGCCGAAGAAGCGAGACCGAACCTCTACCTCTTGCAACACATCGAGGCCTTGTAAATCATCAAGGGTCAATGCAAAAATTCGATTATATGTTTTTTTATCAATACCATGCCACCAGTGTTGAGCTGGCTCCTCATGAATGGCTGGATTTCCAGGACTGTAAAAGTCTAGTTGTTTACCCTTACGACCGATGTAGTAGCTTTCACCATTACGATCCACATCGAGAGCACCGGTCATAGGACCATAAGCCTTATGCGTGCCGCCGAATAAGAGCGTGCGCATCCCTTCAAGAAGAGATGTTTTACCACTTTCATTAGGACCATACATGAGCTGAACCCCATGTTCACCGGTAGTGAAAGACCAGTCGCGATACGGGCCAAATTCATCAAATCGTATGCGTTTAATGTTCATCGTTAGCCCCCATCAATACAGTAACACCTTCAATTTCACAGCGCTTCAAGGCGCGAAGCAATAATTCATCACTCAACAAATCGGCATATACACCTAAGCGTTTAAACTCAGGACGTTCTGCCAAAATTTGACGTGCCGTCTGTACCGCATTGCCGTCAACCATATCGTCATAGGCACGCAAATAATCACCTACCACATCAGATAACAATCTACGCTCTGCTAAATTAACGGTAGGTCGTGTTGTGGAAATAATGCGATACGGCATAACGAATATAGATTTACTCTTCTCTTCGCTTTGAGACTCTTGCAACCATAATTTACGCACCCCTTCTTGTGTACATAAACGGTGCAATGGTCCTGTTCCTACAAGAACAATAGAAAGCAAGATGTTCTTCTTATACTGTTTACGCAAATTCTCTTTTTTATGGCGTAAAATTTCTAAGAATTCTGCTTCAGTTTTCATGCCTGCAATATCAATTTTGATTTCTTCAAAATGGATAGCACTGGTTTCAATAAATCGAGGTTCACAATGACCATTATGGGATACAGAAACAAGATAGCACCCCTTCGGACCTAGTTCCTTGCGGTGTAAACCTTGCGGATTACCTGCGTATACAACGAGAGGTTCCTCACTGAGCACTTGGGATTTATGAATGTGTCCTAACGCCCAATAGTCCATAGCTGCTTCTGCTAGATCTGTTAAACTACATGGACCAGTTACATTATGATTTTCAGAGCCCGCACTAGAGCCAACTGTACCATGCATAACAGCAAGAGAAAACTCATCACGTTCAAAGGCGCGGTATTGACGCGCATAATTGTCGCTTTCATTACCATGACCACAACTAATACCGTAAACGCCACCAATTTCAATATTGTTAACAATTAATGGAAAACGTTGTACTTGTTCGCTAGAGAATACATGTACATTGTCAGGCATCTGCAATTGAGCCTTCCAGCTTTCAGCCGGGTCATGATTACCTTGCACCATATAAACTGCAATGCGATGCTCTGCCAAGCGATACATGGCACGTACAAAGCGCACTTGAGCCTCTAAATTGTGATCTTCGCTATTATAAATATCACCAGCTATGACAACAGCATGAACATGCTCATCAATAGCAGTGTCAATAATTGTATCAAAGGCTACATAGGTAGCTTCGCTGACGGCGCGATCAACGGCGCGGCTAATACCTGTAGCGTATTGGAAGGGTGCCCCTAAATGCAGGTCACCACAGTGTATAAATCGAAATGGCTGCATCTATATCCACTCCTTATATTAGTACTTTTATTATAGTTATATATAGTAATTACAATACTCTATTATACTACAAAACCCTAAAGATTACTTAAAAATAACTATCAATTAAAACCTTAACATAGATTTAACACCTTACTATAGATAGTAAAATATAGCCTCTAAAATTAGTTGTAAGTCATATAATTCCCCTGTATTAAAAGCGCTCTAAAAACTACATAAATATTTTTGTTAACCCAAAAATACATTAAGTTGACAATTTATGCACTAACGTTTACAATCAAATTGTCAATATTTTATATTTTTATTAAGTTAACAATTAGGAGGCTATTATGGCTTTGCCTACAGATCAACAACCATCCCAGGTGGGAACATACGAAAAAATCCTTACCATAGCAAATCGTATTATGCATGGTGGTGAAATTACAAAAGAAGAAGCAATTGAGTTAATTCATACATCTGATGATGATACGATGATTCTACTCGCTATGGCAGATAAAATTCGTCAACATTTCAATGACAACTCCGTAGATGTATGCGCCATTGTAAATGCACGATCTGGCAAATGTCCTGAAAACTGTAAATTCTGTGCTCAATCTGCACATCACGAAACAGGCGTTCAAGTATATCCGTTCATGGATGATGAAAGCATCCTCGATGCGGCTCGCAAAGCTAAAGAGGCAGGCGCTATTCGCTTCTCCATCGTAACAAGTGGTCGTAATACTAATAACCCAAACGAATTCGATCAAATCATTCGCGTATTAGGCCGCATTAAAGATGAAGTAGGCCTCGAAATTTGCTGTTCTCTTGGTTTGTTAACTTATGAACAAGCTCTCAAATTGAAAGAAGTAGGTGTAACTCGATACCACTCCAATATCGAAACAGCACCTAGTCACTTCCCAGATATTTGTACAACCCATTCCTACGAAGATAAAATGTCTACCATCGACAACGCTCAAAAAGCAGGCATTCGCGTTTGCTCCGGCGGCATCCTTGGTCTCAACGAGACATTAGAACAACGCGTAGAAATGGCATTTGAGCTTAAACGCTTACATATTGACTCTGTACCACTTAACATTTTGAATCCTGTTAAAGGTACGCCATTTGAAAGCAATAAAGCATTACGTCCATTAGATATTTTACGTACCTTCGCTGTATTCCGTTTCATCTTGCCAAATGCATTGATTCGTACAGCTGGCGGTCGTGAAGTAAATCTTCGTGACTTACAAGCCTATGCTTTAAAAGGTGGCCTTAACGGTATCATGGTTGGTGGCTACTTAACAACTGGCGGTCGTTCTCCACAAGACGATCTCCAAATGATTCAAGACTTGGAATTAAACCGCAACTCTGCTCAAGTTTAAATTTCCGTATATACCATTCTCCTTTGAGGATGTTGTATATAAAAAATATTCCTAAGATTTATAAATTTTTTACACATATAAAAAGAACCATCTAGTTTGCTGTGCTAGATGGTTCTTTTATTGCCATAATAAATTATAAATGGCTTGACCATTTGTATTGCCTTCAATAGGTTCAGGATTTTCATTGAACTCTACATTTTCATAGGGTGTACCGTCTGCCATGTATGCATCTACCTTTAATGTTTCCATGGTACGGTTATATCTACTTATATACACTTTATATCGCAATTCGTCGCCACCCAGTTCATTGACCCGCAGCCACAAAAGCGCATCATAATCACTTTTTTGAACACTGTCGTTGTCAATAAATAATTGGTTTCCTGATGCATCTGGTCCAACATAGTACCAGTCCGTTGCGTTAGCAGTCCCCCCTATACTGAGTAGCCACAAAAGGGACAATATGGTAAATATTTTCCTCATATGACTGCTCCTCTCATGCTATAGAGCTGTATACTTTATAAAACTCTAATAGCCATTAAACCTTTATAAAATATACAACTTCTCCTTTATATATAATACCAAAATTACCCCGTATTTATCAACAATAATTAAACTTAATTATTATCTTTTTTAGAATTTCAAGAAATTAAAAGAAATTTCTTAAAAAACTTCATTTTTGACTCATTTATTGTTCTTATAATGACAATGTCAAATGATAAATAGAGGTAACAATTCCCTGGTTACCATACGTGTATTTATCTCCCGACAAGTATTACTAACCCCAAACCTACTACTTGTTTAAATACATGGTTCATTTGATATTAATACTAACACTCCCCTTACATGAAAAAAGGACTCCAGTTGGAGTCCTTTTTTCGTTGTCAAAAATATTCCTATATTCAACACCTGCATATAGTTTCTAATTTTATTTACTATGTCCCATTTCATAATCCATAGAATATTAATATTACTAGTATAAATCAGCTTTCAAATACAATAGAAAAGAGTAATTTTAAATCAACAAAAAGAAAACCCTCAAAGGCTTAACTACATTAGCAATTAAGCCTTTGAGGGTATTATTATGTACAAAATGTACTATTCAATTCGACTGTCGTTTATTTTACTTCAGCCCAGCCTAAAGCAGCACGTTTAGCATCGATATCAGCTAAGATTTTTTCAGCTACTTTAGCAGGATCTGTATTTACATACATAACAGAGCCTAAGATGTCTTTAGTGTCTTCTTTAAGCCATTTTGTAACAGCATCAGAGCCTTGTGTAGGTGGCTCAACGCAGTGGTAAGAGTTGATACCCATCAAGCGGAAGCCAAGGGATGCATCAATACCTTTTTCGTTGGACCATTCAGGGCTAGACATTGCAAATGGCATTTGTGGCAAGTTAAGACCTAATTCACCAGCAATACCAGCGAAAATACCAGAGGAACGTGCATTATCTACACATTCGCCAACATGCCATACTGGTGGTTGATCGT
>NZ_CAJLUB010000050.1 GCF_905209685.1 uncultured Veillonella sp.
ACCAGCCACATTAAGTTTTTGGTTTTTTAGATCAATAGTCCCATTATTAGTACCATCAGTAATATTTAGGTTTTGGGACAAGTTAGCAACGGCTTGCTTAACATCACCAATATTGGCTGCATTAGTATCAGTTGTACCACCACTTGCAACATTAGTGATTATTTTATTGCCTGCGTTGATACCATCAGTTTTATCAATGGAGATACCACCTACCGTTACTTTATCTGTTGTAATGCCAGTACCTGTAATAGCAGTAGTACCATTTGTTAAACCAGATGTGTTCATTACTGTATTGCCAGCTGTAATAGAATCTACTGTAAGATCTTTCTTCGTAGCTACAGTAATTTTCTTTTTATCTGTACTATCTTGAGTGATTAAAATATTATCGCCATTGATAAGATCTACAGTATCACCGCCTTGTACAGTTATTTTATCTGTTGTGCTGGAATTTGTTGTAAGATTCCATGCTGCACCAGCTTTAGCTGCATCAGCTGCTTTATTAATAGCATCAGCTACATTTTTAGATGTTGCTAAGCCATCATCGCCCGTTACAGATGCTACGCCTGTATTGGCATCGCTAGTAATAGCTGCACGTTTAGTGGAAATTTCAACAGTGTTGCCATTCATCTTCGTAGATACTAAGTCACCTGTCGCAGCTTTTACATTGAATGCCACATCACCATCTTTTAAGGATTGGCTAGATGCTGTGCCGCTATCTGCACCAAGAGAGATGTTACGAGCTACTGCTGTGGACGCATTATCTACTTTAGTTTTTGTAGTTGCATCAAGACCTACTGTAACAGTTTGGCCATTTACAGTTGTAGTTACACCATTAGTGCCAGATACAGTAAGCTTTTGATTTTTAAGGTTAACAGCACCATCTGTAGTGCCATCAGAAACAGTAAGATTTTGAGATAAACCATCAACAGCTTTATTGATAGAGTCCGCTACATTTTTAGCAGTCGCTAAACCATCTGTAGGACTATTTACTTTAGCTTTACCATCAGCGTCATTAGTAATAGTTTCTGTGGCAGTAGAAATAGTTACAGTACCATTTGTACCTACCGTAGCTTTTGTAAAAGTACCATCTGTAAAGTTTAAACCATTTGCCAAGGATACTTTATTTTCATTGGCACCATTAGCTTTGTATGTCAATTGTGTTTGATTAGCTAGCTTTGTAGTATCGATACCAATAGCATAATCCTTGGAGTTAGTACCTGCTGTTGGTGTAATTGTAATAGGATTATCCGCCGTATTAGCCTTGCTAACAGTTACTGCGCCTACAGCTAAATCTTTTACTTTAGCAGAATCAACAGCTACTTGTACACCTGTAGCAGAGGCCTTAGTAGTAACTAGATCGCCATCACCAGCTACTTTAAAGGTCGCATCACCGTCTTTAAGATACTTAAGACCTGTAGATCCTGTATCACCTGTTAATCCAATACCTTTAGTCGTAGCATTTACCGTACTCTTGTCTAGACCAACAACAAGACTGCCATTATTCGTACCCAATAAATCAGTTCTAATACCATTAGCACCGATTACTTTAAGTGGACTTTCACTAAGCTTAACAGTACCAGTTTTAGAATTTGTATCTAGTTTTAATGTAACAGCAGCTACAGCATTCTTTACATCTGTAATATTGGCTGCATTAGTACCTACATTACCACCGCTAGAAACATTGGTAATTTGTTGACCACCTGCACTAATACCATCTGTACCAAACTTAACAGTTTTCGTAGCAGTTTTTGCAGTTAAACCATCACGAGTTATGGTCACATTATTACTACCAGTAGTCGGACCAATTTGAAGCGTTGTATTACTCAATACATTATCGCCGGCTTTAAATGAATCGCCAGTAAAGTTTCTACCTTTTACAGAACCATTTGTACCATCTAGAGTAATTTGATTGCCACCAGAAGAAACCGTAACAGATCTATTAGCTTTCACAGTATCTACAGTAATCGCCTTATTCAAAGAAGTAGTAATTTTTTTGCCACTACGAGTTACTGTAATATTGTTGTCCCCACCAAAGATTACAGTATCTGATTTATTGATTACTTCAGGAGCACTAGGATCCCTGTCTGCCGCTAATTTCCAATGATATGCATTGGCAGAAATGGCTTTATTGATAGCATCCGCTACATTTTTAGAATCAGCCATGCCTGCAGCATTTGCAGAAGCTTGACCATTTGTGACATTAATATTTTGTGTTTTACCAGAAATTGTAAGGTTTTGGCCGTTGGCAGATGTTGTAATGTATGTATTATCGCCCTTAAGACCTAATGTACTATTTGCGATATTCACATTGCCAGTATTTACATTACCAGAGAACGCAAGGTTAACACTCTTTAATTGGGCTACGTTAACTGCATCTGTATCTCTTGTACCCGCTGCAAGACCTGTAAGTTGACGTGTTACAGTAGTACCATTACCAATAGAAACGGCACCAGTTGTACTAGTAAGTACATTGCCAGTTAAACCAGAATAATTATCTGTACGGTTTGTATTAGGATTATAACCTTTATTAGTAACACCACCTATTACATTAGCAACTGAATCTCGACCTAAAGCAACACCACCATCAACGGTAACGCTAGAATCAGGACCAATAGCAACAGATTTAACTGCACTTGCATTAGCTCTAGTACCAATAGCAATAGAATATTGAGATGTGGAATTAACGCGACTACCTATGGCAATTGATTCTAGACCATTAGCTGTCGTTGCGGAGCCGATTGCAAGAGCTCTATTGCCTGTAGCTTTAGTTGGAGTAGATCCATAAGAACCAATGGCAATAGTTCCATCACTATTTGCTGAAGCACTACCACCTAATGCCACAGAATTATCACCATCAGCCGTTACATTCATACCCATAGCAACACTATAAAATTTATTAGACTTAGCAGCTTGACCAACTGCAACACCGCCTAACGCAGCCGTAGTTTCATTAGTACCTACAGCAACACCATTTTTACCAGATGCAGAGGACTTATGACCTACTGCAAGGGAATTCTCCCCAGTAGCAGTAGTTTGCATACCAACAGCAGTAGCCGATGTAGCATTAGCTGTAGACAAAATACCTAAAACTGTTGAAGACGCACCTGTAGATGTATTCTTTCTACCTACTGCTACTGCACCTTCACCAGTAGCTTGAGATTCAGAACCAATAGCTAGAGAGTTAGATGTTTTAGCATTTGTCTTATAACCAATACTTACACCTGCACCCCCATCTGCCTTAGCAGCAGTACCAATAGCTACGCTATATCCTCCAGAAGCAACAGCATAATTATTAAATTGATCGGATGATGCGCCACCAATAGCAACATCGCCAGCATTAGTTGCTTGTGCATATGTACCACCTGCAAAAGCGCCAAAGCCAGTCGCCTGAGTAGCACTACCAATAGCAGTACCACGAACACTAGAATTCGCGATTAGGCCTAAGGATACACCACCTCTGCCAGTCGCATGAGCACCAGCACCAATAGCTACAGCTGGTTGAGCTGGATCAGCATATTGTGAATTAGCTATTGCTCTGTAACCGATAGCAATAGATTGATTACTGTTGGACTGGGATTCATTACCGATAGCAAGACCATTAGTTAAGTTTGAATACATTTTAGTACCGCCCTCAATAGTTCCAGTCGGTCTATCTGCTGCAGTTACATCTGCAACTACACCAACTTGCATTGCTAAGGCAGCTAAGATACTTGCTACTACGATTTTCTTTTTCCCTGTTTTATTTTTTGCCATTTCAGATACTACAACATAGCACTGTTTGGACTTAGACCAAATGACTTTAAATATCTTATTCATACATTTTCCTTCTTTAAATTACTAACCCTCAACTATATGAATCATATGTTCCACACTTCTCTCAGTCTGGAAATAATGAAAGCTACATAGCTTTACATTTATAAAAACATAGCTTTACATTTATAAAAACCTATCTTTAATTCTACCATAATTTATCTAATTTTCTCAATTTAAAAGTGTAATTTTTGGATATTTACTATTATCTCAATTATGCATAGAGTATGCTTAAACACGCAGTATCATCATAATTCATTTATAATTCACCTTAATAAATTGCATATTATATGAATTTTTATGCTCCTAATTGAGAACGAAAAGAATATTAGATTTCATTACAAAATTAATCACCGTCTAAAAATATTCATAAATTATTCATTATATACAGTTTTATCGATATTTTTATTAATTATTAAATTAGAATTTTCAGACTATTTTATTTTTCAGATATAGCTTTAATAAACTATTTTTGTTTTCATACTAAAAAGAGCCCCCCTCATTCGAGGAAGGCTCTTTCTAGTTTTACATATCCATTCACGGGATATACATAGTTCTAACTATATGTACAATATGATTATGCTTTATTTGCCAACAATTGGTTAACTGCTGCTTTCAACGCATCAATTTCAGATTGTTGTTGTTCAAGCTTGGATTTGTACTCTTCATTTTGGGAACGCAAGTGACTTACTTCATCTTGCATTACGTAGATAGAGCTGATAGGACCAGCTTTATAACGTTCTGGAATCGCATCTTTTCTATCACGGCTACCACCGAATTTGTGAGTTACACCAGCATTAATCATGTTATGGCTAGAACCAAGTGTAACACCAATATTGAACATAGTATCTTCAGTTTTGTAATGGGCAAGACCGATTGCACCAGCTGTTTCACCACGGTAGTTACCAATACCAGCCATAATTTGTGTTGGTTCCAATGGATCGTATTGGATTGGTTTCAACGCTGCCATAGCTGCTGCATGAGCACCTACACGTTGTGTTTCAACACCTACACGGTTAATAGCTTCTTGTAAACCTGCTTGTGCACCTTTCAATTGGCTAACGTTTACTGCATCTGTATCTGCTGTACCAGGTGCTACACCATGAATTTGGTTACCACCATTGTTCAAGCCATCTACAGTAAGGGATACAGGGCTAGCTGCAGAGTTTGCAGGGTTAATAGTCATACCTGCGCCATTAACTGTTGTAGAGTTACCAGCTGCATCTTTTACAGTTGTACCAGCAGGAGTGATTTTAGTGGATGGACCATTTTCATCACCTACAGTTACACTGTTAAGACCTTTCACGTCTTTAGCTAGGCTATATGTGAAAGTAGTACCATCTTGTTTAACTTCAAGGTTATCACCTGCTTGGAATTTAACAGTATCGCCACCTTGTACTTTTTCAACAGTACCGCCAGCTGCAGTTACGTTCCATGCAGATAGATCTTTAACTTGTTGTTTACCAGCATCTGTTAAGTTGCTCAAATCTTGATTTGCTGCATTATCGATTTTTGCTTTTGTTGCATCATCGATTTTAACAGTTACATCTTCACCATTAGCTTCAGTTGTTAAACCGTTTTCGCCTTTGATGTTGAATTTAACATCGCCTGTGCTCAAGGATTTTTCATCAGTAGAACCAGTGTTACCACCTAAGGAAATCTTACGGCCGATTGCTTCTGTGTTTTTATCGATTTGAGCTTTGTTTTTCGCAATATTATCAGCATTTTTACCAATGTTAGTTTTATTTTCTGCTACTTGATCATCAACTGCTTTTAATTGATCTTCAGTTGCTGCACGACCAGATACAGGTTGTGTTTGACCTGGTACCCAAGTTTTATTAGTCAAGCCTGTTACTTCTGGAGTTTCTACACCATCAGTTGCTTTTACTTTAGGTGCTGTAATTGTGTCATTAGCAGTTACTGTATCGAATGTTACATCTTTCTTAGTTGCAATTGTGAAATCTTTACCATTTTGAGTAATGGAAATATTATCACCATCGATGAACTTAACTGTGTTACCACCTTCAACTTTTTCAGCAGTACCATTATTAGCCACTACATTCCATGCAGATAAATCTTTAACTTGTTGTTTACCAGCATCTGTTAAGTTGCTTAAATCAGTATTTGCTGCATTATTGATTTTGTTTGCAGTATCATCGTCTAATTTAACAGTTACATCGTCACCATTAGCCTCAGTTGTAATGCCATTTGCACCTTTAATATTGAATTTCACATCACCTGTGCTCAAGGATTTTTTATCTGTATCGCCATTATCACTGCCTAAGGAAATCTTACGAGCGATAGCTGTTGTATTTTTATCAATTTGTTCTTTATTTGCCGCAATATTATCTTTGTTAGTTTTAATATCGTCAGCATTCTTAGTGATGTTAGCTTTATTTGCTGCTACTTGATCATCAACTGCTTTCAATTGATCTTCAGTGGCTGCACGACCAGATACAGGTGTTGTTTGGCCTGGTACCCAAGTTTTATTTGTTAAACCACTTACTTCTGGAGCTGTAATTTTTTGGTTTGCTGTAACGTTATCAAATGTTACATCTTTCTTTGTGGCAACTGTGAACTCTTTACCATTTTGTGTAATGGAAACATTGTCACCATCGATGAATTTAACTGTATCGCCACCTTGAACCTTTTCAGCAGTACCATTGTTAGCTACTACATTCCAAGCTGCTAAATCTTTAACTTGTTGTTCACCAGTTGGAGTCAAGTTGCTCAAATCACGGTTTGCTGCATTATCGATTTTATCTTTTGTAGCATCGTCCAATTTAACGGTTACATCTACTCCATTAGCTGCAGTAGTAATGCCATTTTCACCTTTAATATTGAACTTCACATCACCAGTGCTCAAAGATTTTTCATCTGTATCACCATCATCACTACCTAAGGAGATTTTACGAGCAATAGCTGCTGTATTTTGATCAATATTAGCTTTATTTGTAGCAATATCGCCTGCATTTTTATTGATAGCAGTTTTGTTAGCCGCAATATCACCTGCATTTTTATCGATAGCAGCTTTGTTATCTGCAATCTTTTGTTTATTATCAGCAATATCACCAGTATTTTGAGTGATATTGTCTTTGTTTGCTTTAACTTGATCGTCAACTGCTTTCAATTGATCTTCAGTTGCTGCACGACCAGACGTAATATTATTTGGATCCCAAGTTTTATTAGTCAAGCCTGTTACTTGAGGAGTTTCTACACCTGTTGTAGCCTTCACTGTTGGTGCTGTAACTGTTTGATTTGCAGTAACAGAATCGAATGTTACATCTGACTTAGTCGCAAATGTGAAGTCTTTACCAGATTGTGTAATAACAATGTTATCACCATTGATGTATTTAACAGTGTCGCCACCTTTAACATCTTCAGCAGTACCATTGTTAGCAACAACCTTCCAAGCCGCTAAATCTTTAACCTTTTTCTCACCATCTGGAGTCAAGTTGCTCAAATCTTGGTCAGCAGCGTTATCGATTTTATTTTTAGTAGCTGTATCAAGTTTAACTGTTACATCATTACCAGAAGCTGTTGTAGTAATACCATCTTCGCCTTTAATAGTGAAATCTACATCATCACTGCTTAAAGATTTCTTAGTTGTAGTACCTGTATTACCATTTAAGAAAATCTTACGAGCGATTGCTGTTGTATTTTTATCGATATTTGTTTTATTTGTTGCAATATCACCAGCATTTTTAGTAATTGCTGTTTTATTTGCATCTACTTGATCATCAACTTTTTTCAATTGATCTTCTGTTGCTGCACGACCAGATACTGGTTGTGTTTGACCTGGAACCCAAGTTGTATTAGTCAAGCCTGTTACTTGCGGTGTTTCTACACCAGTTGTAGCTTTTACTTTAGGAGCCGTGATAGCTTGGTTTGCAGTTACATTATCGAATGTTACATCTTTCTTAGTGGAGATTGTGAAATCTTTACCAGCTTGCGTAATTTCAACATTATCACCATCGATGAACTTAACAGTATCGCCGCCTTTAACATTTTCAGCAGTACCACTGTTAGCCACTACTTTCCAAGCCGCTAAATCTTTAACCTTTTGCTCACCGGCTGGGTTCAAGTTGCTCAAGTTTTTATCAGCAGCATTATCGATTTTACCTTTAGTATCAGCATCAAGTTTAACTGTTACATCATTACCAGCAGCTGTTGTAGCAATACCATCTTCACCTTTAATTTTGAAGCTTACAGCTCCATCATTTAAAGATTTCGCTGTTGTAGAACCAGTATTACCTTCTAAGGAAATTTTGTTAGCAAGTGCAGCTTTGTTAGCATCTGCTTTAGCGTCTGTTTTCTTCAATTGAGATACATTGACAGCATCTTTATCATCTACACCATCAGCTACGTTAGTAACTTTCATATCACCGGCATTGATGCCTTTGTCGCCATCAATTTTTACAGTTGGATTGCCCGCAGCATTGTTAAAAGATGCACTGTTCAAGCCAGTAAGCTCTTTCTTCAAGGACACAGAGATATTTTTATCATTTCTAGCAACTGTAATATTATCGTCGCCAGAGAAATCTACTTTATTACCTTTTTCAACGGTTGCTGTTGTCGCTTCACCATTTGCAGATAAGTTCCAGCTAGAAGAGCTATTAGCAACTGCTTGATTAATTGCATCAGCTACGTTTTGAGCATCTGCCATACCTGCAGTTGCAGAAGCAACACCATTAGTTACAGTAATATCTTGTTTTTTACCAGCAATAGTAATTTTCTTACCATTAGCTGTAGTTGTAATATATGTATCGTCACCATTTACAGCTAATTTACTGTTAGCAAGGTTTACGTCACCAGAACCAGTGTCGCCTGTGAAAGCAAGGTTTACACTCTTCAATTGTGCTACATTGACTGCATCTGTATCAGCCGTACCAGCAGCAACATAGTTGATTTGACGAGTTTGATTTGTTGTACCTACTGCAACACCACCTAATGTAGATGTTAAAGTTGCACCAGTTAAGTTAGCATATGTATCAGTACGACCAGTATTAGCATTATAGCCCGCTACACCTGCTGCAGTACTAGCAACAGACTTAGAACCTATTGCAACACCATCAACAGTTGTAGCACTAGCACCATCACCAATAGCAATCGATTTAACTGCACTTGCGTTAGATCTAGTACCGATAGCAATACCATCATTCTCTGATACTGAGCTTTTTCTACCAATAGCAATACTGTTATCTGCAGTGGAAGAGCTTTCTCCGCCAATAGCAATACCATAATCTTTAGTTGCATTGGCTAACATACCGATACCAACACCTGCAGTTCCAGCGGCCTTTGCCCTAGATCCCAATGCAGTAGAGGATGCACCAGATGCAGCAGTACCATGACCAATTGCGGTAGACTCAATATTGGAAGCTATCGCATCAGCCCCAAAAGCACTGGCATTGCCATCTGTTGCCTTAGCACCATGACCAACTGCCACAGTATCATCCTCGGACGCAATGGAGTTAGCACCTAACGCTGTAGCATTTGCCGATGTAGCTTGTGCTGATAACCCCAATGCAACTGTAGATCGACCTGTTGTATTAGCACCATCACCAATAGCTACAGAGCTTGTTGCAGCCGTATCTGTAGATGCATTAGGACCAATCGCAATAGAGTTATTAGCTTTTGCACCAGTATTATCTTTATTAGGATTATCATTAGAATTAATAGATACATATTTATGTGCAACTTGATCTGCGATAGCAGCTAACTGAGAGCCATTGATCGCATCTGTAGAAGTAGCACTTACTTCACCAGGAGCCACGTTTTTCAACTGACGTTCATATCCTGCAGCACCGAAGGAAACAATATCACCTTCTAAAGTTGAGTTACCACCAGACCAAGATGCAACTACACCATTTGGCAATGTATAGCTAGTTTGTTTGGTACCAGCCAGATCAGTAGTAGAACCACCACCTAAAGCGACAGAGTTATCACGATTTGCTTTAGCGCCTGTACCAATAGCGATGGCATTTGTTACAGAATCATTATCGGCAGCACTTGTATTAACACCTGTCAAAGAGCCAGCAATACGATTTTTAGAGTCAGCGCCCGTACCAATAGCAATGCCAGCATTACCAGATTGCCCTTTAGTACCCACTGTGATACCGATATGGTCTGCTGTAGCATTATTATAATCACGCCACTTAATTTCATACCCTGTTAAAGCTTTAACAGCATCAGAAACAGTAGCGACAGCAGGTCTACCTGTTGTAATATCAGTATAAACTGCTTTAGTAGACGTCATTCTATCAGCATCGTCACCGCCAATAACAATAGATGAGTGACCAAGAGCCTTTGTATTACCACCAATAGCAATGGCTTGGTCCCCTACAACAACCGCCCCTTGCCCCGGTAATGCACCACCACCGATGGCAATACCTTGTGAATATGAATTACCAGCTTCGTTTACTGTCGCACCAGTACCAAGAGCAACGGCAGTACCACCATTTGCAATTGAATTTTTACCTACAGCAACACTTGGTGTATTACCATATAGAGATTTTGAATAAGCATTTTGACCAATAGCAACCCCACCACCAGCAGTCTCTACTTTTGCAGCAGTACCAATTGCAACAACATCACTAAGAGTAGCTTTTACATTTGTACCTAAGCCAACAGAATTCCTACCAGAAACATTAGCTCCAGCACCAAAGCCAACAGAAGTTGGATCAGCTACGATAGGTAGAGTATTTGCTGCCAACGCCACATTAGCATTAGTCATAGCCAATGCTGCAAAGATACCAGCTACTACAATTTTCTTTTTACCGCTATTGTTTTTTGCGAATTCAGATACTACTACGTAGCATTCTTTGGATTTGCTCCAAACCACCTTAAAAATTTTGTTCATCCTTCTTTTCTCCTTTTTCTCCAATAAACCTTCTTATAATCTCTCTATATATATTTACTATAATGTGTTAGTCATAATTGACTTTCAATTTTTTCGATGTAGTTAGTATATCAAAATCTTCGATATAGTTGCAAGTGTTTTCATTAAACTTTCACAAAAATAATAACCTATGCAAATACTGCAATTATGCGGATTCTTGTATGACTCGTATCAAAATTTTACCACATATGTGTTATTTTTACACCATAAATAAAATTCTAAGATGAATATAAACTCATAATTAAATTTTTAAACCGAGTTTATAAGATTACAGGTACAGAAAAACACCTCTATAACTGAATAATACAGCTCAAACCGTACATCTTCATTACAGAGGTGTTCACTTCATTAAATCTATATAAACTTTTAAATTTTATTCCTTACCTTAAAAACATAAGCACTTTGTTCATGTGCTAATTTAATCCGCTTATGTAAACGTTCTATATATGCTCTGTATATACTTTGAGCTTCCTCAATCGATACAAGATTAAAGCTAATCCCATCTCCTACCGGCAGTTGACTAAGCCGAGGTAAATCGGCAGTAATGATTGTACCAATCTTTGTATAACCACCTGTCGTTTGGCGATCTGCCATAAGGACAATAGGTTGTCCATTAGATGGTACTTGAATAGATCCGAACACAGCACCATCAGAAATGATGTCTGCACTGTCTACGTGTTCAATTTCAGGTCCATCTAATCGGAACCCCATTCGATCGCATTCTACGCTTAGTGTGTAAATATTTTTACTAAAGGTCTTGATTCCCTTCTCGGTGAAATGTTTTGCCTGATCACCTAATACAACGCGTAACGGTTCATGACATTCACGGCC
>NZ_CAJLUB010000051.1 GCF_905209685.1 uncultured Veillonella sp.
TACAGGCTACTAGGTTTTTCCTATAGCCTGTTTTTCTATTCTATGAGAAAATAAAAGATAGAGTGATTAATAATAGGAGGTCACAATGAGTGCAATTGGCGTAATTGGTGGTACTGGCGTTTATGATCCATCCATCTTTGAAAATATTCATGAAGAATCCTTAATGACACCATATGGTGAAATAGATTATGTACAAGGTACATACCATGGGAAAACGGTAATCTTTGTTGCTCGTCACGGCAAAGATCATACAATTCCTCCACACAAAATTAACTATCGTGCTAATATTTGGGGTCTAAAAAAATTAGGCGTTACATTTATTATCTCTACAACAGCTGTAGGTTCTTTAAATGAAAACTTCAAGCCTGGTCATTTCGTTTTGACAGATCAATTCTTAGATTTCACGAAGAACCGCATCACTACATTCTATGAAGGTGGTGACCGTCCAGTAGCACATCTGGATGTAACAAATCCTTATTGCCCTGAATTACGTGATATTCTTCAAAAGGTAGGTACTGAACAAGGCCTAACAATTCATAATGGCGGTACCTATGTTTGTACAGAAGGTCCTCGTTTTGAAACACCAGCAGAAATTAAAATGTTCCACATGCTCGGTGGTGATACAGTAGGTATGACAAATGTACCGGAAGTAAATTTAGCGAATGAAGCTGAAATGGCATATGCTACTATTTCTATGATTACAAACTATGCAGCAGGTATTTCTGAATCTGCTTTGACACATGGTGAAGTGGTAGAAATGATGGGCGACATGGCAGCTCAACTTAAATCTCTTATTTTAGGTGCTATTGATGCAATCGATGTAGATGCTCGTTATGACGCACATAATCGCATGCAAGAATATGGTGGCTTTAAACTATAATCCATTCATAATGAAATACAATAGTTCATCAAAGGAGAAGGTATGATTAATATTGAATGGCGTAAAGATACGCTAGTACTATTAGATCAAACTAAATTGCCTACTGAAATTACGTATGTTCACTGTACAGATTGGCGACAAGTGGCTGAAGCTATAAAAATGCTTCGCGTTCGTGGCGCACCTGCTATTGGTGTAGCTGCCAGTTATGGCCTCATTTTAGCGGCTATGGAAGCAGGGCGTTTGGAGGTTCCGTTTAGTGAACAACTTACAAGCTTATATGAATTTAGTGAGACCTTAAAGGAAACTCGTCCTACAGCAATCAACTTGGCTTGGGCCGTAGATCGTGTTATCTGTCTTGTAAAAGAGCATGTTGAAAGTATGTCTTCTATGAGTGAAGTAGTAGAGCTCATTACAAAAGAGGCTATTACAATTCACGAAGAAGATGTGTCATTGAACCGTCGTATGGCAGAAGCAGGGGCCACATTATTTGAAGGGCAAAAGAATATTCGTATTCTAACTCATTGTAATGCTGGTGCGCTAGCTACAGGTGGTTTAGGAACAGCACTTGGTGTTGTCCGTAAATTACATGAAAATGGTCAATTGGAACGCGTGTATGCTGATGAGACACGACCATTATTACAAGGTGCTCGACTTACTGCCTTTGAACTTCATGAGGACGGTATCCCTGTTACTCTTGAGACTGATAATATGGCGGCCTATGCGATGCAACATGGCCTCATTGATGCCGTTATTGTAGGTGCAGACCGCATCACTACAAAAGGTGATGTAGCCAATAAAATTGGTACCTATGGTGTGGCTGTACTAGCTAAATTCCATAACATTCCATTTTATGTAGCGGCGCCATACAGCACATTTGATTTTACCCTTGAAAATGGTACTGATATTCCTATTGAGATGCGCGATGATTATGAAGTAACATCTCTACATGGTGTTCAAACTGCACCTAATGGTATTGATGTGCTTAATCCAGCCTTTGATGTGACACCACATGAATTGGTGACTGCCATCATTACTGAAGAAGGTGTATTAAAACCAAACTACGAAGAGTCTATTGATAAGCTACGTCAGATCGTAGAATCTAAATAACAAAAAATCCAAGTGGATTAACGATACATATTTTTATTTAATCTACTTGTATGAGTAAAAGGAGATATTATGCAATCTTTAATTAAAGATATTAATTTAGCCGCAGAAGGCCGTAAGAAAATTGACTGGGTTTCCAACTTTATGCCTACATTAAATACATTGGGCGACCGCTTTGAAGCAGAACAAACTTTCAAAGGTCAAACAATTGTTGTAAGTGTTCACTTGGAAGCAAAAACAGCGTATTTAGCTACAGTTTTAAAACGCGGTGGTGCAGATGTTATCGTAACTGGTTCCAACCCATTATCTACACAAGATGATGTAGCTGCAGGTCTCGTTGATATGGGCCTTACTGTATATGCTTGGTATGATTGTACTGAAGAAGAATACTTCAATTTCCTTAATAAGGCACTTGATCACAAACCGCACATTATCATCGATGATGGTGGCGATTTGGTAAACTTGTTACACACAACTCGCCAAGATGCTAAGGAACGCCTTTTAGGTGGTAGTGAAGAAACAACTACAGGTGTACATCGTCTCTATGCTTTAGAGAATGCAAAACAATTGACATTCCCTATGATTGCAGTAAACGATTCTTACTGTAAATATCTCTTTGATAACCGTTATGGTACAGGTCAATCTGTTTGGGATGGTATTATGCGTACTACTAACTTAACCGTAACAGGTAAAAATGTAGTTGTTGCTGGTTATGGTTGGTGCGGTAAAGGCGTTGCTATGCGTGCAAAAGGCCTTGGTGCTTATGTATATGTAACAGAAGTAGACCCAATTAAAGCGATTGAAGCAGTATTTGATGGATTCAAAGTATTACCTATGATTGAAGCTGCTAAAGTAGGGGATATTTTCTGTACTGTAACAGGTTGTAAAGATGTAATCGTGAAAGAACATTACGAAGTAATGAAAGATAAAGCTATCTTATGTAATGCTGGTCACTTTGATTGTGAAGTTAATGTAGCTGATCTAACTGATCTTGCAGTAAGTCATGAACGCGTTCGTCAAAATATTGAAGGCTATACTATGGCAGATGGTCGCAAACTCTATGTATTGGCTGAAGGTCGCCTTGTAAACCTTGCTGCAGGCGATGGTCACCCTGCAGAAATCATGGATTTATCCTTCGCAATGCAAGCTCTTGCAGCAGAACATATTTTACATAATGGCAAAGATATGGAACCTAAGGTATATGTATTGCCTCATGAATTAGATGCGGAAATCGCTAAATTAAAATTAAATTCCATGGGTTACGATTTAGACTCCTTAACACAAGATCAAATCGATTACCTTACAAAAGTAAATTAATTAACCAAATATAACCGAGCTACTTTAGCTCGGTTATACCTATGAGGAAACCTATGTCTGATTTATTGATTACTAATGTAGACGTCCTCACCAATGAGGGTGTTCTTAAAAATCATGCTATTGAAATTGAAAATGGCTATATTACAGCTATTTTAAAGGATAGTGAAGCTATTAAGGTTAAAGATTATGCTAAGGAAGTGCTCGATGGTAAAGGCCAATTGGCAGCGCCAGGTCTCGTAAATACCCATACTCATATTGCGATGGGTCTATTTAGAAACTATGCAGATGATCTTGAGCTTATGGAATGGCTTGAAACAGCAATTTGGCCGACAGAAGCAAAACTTAACGACGATTATGTTCGTTATGGCACTCAACTTGGCATTGCGGAAATGCTGCGCACTGGCACTACAACCTTTAGCGATATGTATTTCTTTATGAATACTACGGCTGAGGTAGTAAAAGAAACGGGCATTCGCTCTGTATTATCTCGTGGCTTAGCAGGTGTTTCTCCAACAGCAGATCAAGCATTAGTTGAGAATGCTGATTTATTCCGCACATGGAATGGCTTTGATAATGACCGCATCAAGGTATTACTTGGACCACATGCGCCATATACTTGTCCAGATGCTTATATGGAGAAGGTTATCTCCTTATCTCATGAATTAAATTGTGGCATTCACATGCACTTGTCCGAAACTAAAGGGGAAGTGGAGAATGTTATGAAAGCTACAGGTAAAACTCCAATCGCTCATATGCATGAATTAGGTTTATTCTGGAATACTACATTAGCTGCACACTGTGTTCATGTTACAGATGAAGATATGGCAATTATGGCTGAAAACAATGTAGCAGTAGCACATAATCCACAATCTAACCTAAAATTAGCAAGTGGTATTGCACCAGTTCCTGAAATGATCGATAAAGGTATTACTGTTGGGCTTGGTACGGATGGTTCCGCATCTAATAATAATGCGGACATGCTTGAAGAAGTACGCCTTGCGGCTACCTTACATAAAGGACGTCTCTACGATCCTAAAGCGATTCCTGCACAAGCAGCTTGGCATATGGGGACTGTAGAAGGAGCGAAAGCCCTTGGCTATACAGACCTTGGTGTTTTAGCGAAAGGCTATCGAGCAGATATCGTGCTATATGACGTAACTGGTATGCACTGGATGCCACGTTACAACGATTTAGCGGCACTCGTATACTCTGCAAACAGTTCTGATGTAAATACTACAATTGTAGGTGGCAAAGTTCTTATGAAAGATAAAGAATTGCTTACTATTGATGAAGAAAAACTTCGTGTAGAAATCACTATGGCTCAAGCGTATTTCAGTAACTAATATATTAAAAAAACTATAGCTGTAATTGATTAGCTTTTTCTTGTCTAGTTTAGTACTAGTTAGGTTTGTATTTATATAATATAAGTTTGTATGCGAGGTACTGCTATGCTAAAAAGAATACTTCAATACCTTTCACTTTGTATCGCCTTAGTTAGTTTGTTGATATTAGCTGGTTGTAGTAGTAATAGTGCGTCTTCTCAGCCTAAAGGAGCTGAAGGGGAATGGATTGCTTACTCAGGCTATACCGTTCAAAATGTAGTCAGCGCTGTTGATACGCCTATTTTTACGATGAATCTTACAGCTCGAAATGATAGTAAGACGATTTATACAGCAGATATGAAAGCTTATAACTATCAATATACGACGCCTGAAAAGAGACCTGTTATTGAATCTACTCAAATGGTAGGGGATATAAAGGAAACTCGTCTAAATTATATTACGGCTCTTACACTTGTAATGAGTGCTAACGATATAGTAGGTAACGCAGATAGCTCAAATTCTAATACAATCAAGATGGATATTACTGGCATACCAAATACTGCTCTTATTTATGATTCAAAAACAGATACTATTAAATTTATGGATCAAACCTTTAAACGGGTAAGCAATACAAATAATTTACAAACCTTGGCTGATGCGTATAAGAAAGATCTCCAAATAGCTTCTAATAAATATTTAGAAGAGATTGGCAATGCAGCAAATCCTAAAACAAAATTTATAACAACCTATAACTTTGATGACTCTATCATTAAAGACAATAAGAAATGATTTATAAAAGAAAACCCACTCATAGTATGATATATTCCTTTATTAGATACTTAATAAAAGGGGTACATATCATATGGAGTGGGTTTATTTTGTAATGTTTTACTTTGAATGCTATTTTATTACTTTTACCAAGAACATTGGTACAGGGATATAAAATTCATCTTTTTCGTTATAAATACGAGGTCCTACTGTGGAGTCAATAGTGACGGAGCTAGCACCTAATTTTGTGAGCACTTCTTTATCCCATTGAGGGCGTGTAAAGGATGAAATTTCAAGCATATGATAAATAGTATGGCACCGCTCTTTTAAATCATTGCTTACATGTTCATGGGCATGATGAACAGATGGTGGCAAGTCATGGTGATTGCGAGCATATTCCGCATCATAATTGAGGATTAAACCACCTGGACGAATGATGCGTAACCATTCTGCATAGGCTTTATCTGGATGTGGTAAGTTCCATGTTACATTGCGGGCTACAACAATATCAAAGGTATTAGAATCAAAGCTAAGATTTTCAGCATCCATGACGGAGAAGGTGGCATCGGAGTTTAGTGATTCGGCAAGTTGATTAGCTTCATCAATCATATTTGGGGTAATATCAATACCATGTACTGTATGGCCCAATTCAGAGAGAATAATACTAAAAAATCCAGCGCCACAGCCAATATCTAAAATGCGTAGAGATCGATCAGAGTCAAAGATATGGCTCATCAATTCATCACGCCAAAGCTTAAGTTTAGGGCTTTCTAATTCTTTAGCTCGCAATGACCCAAAATCACGTGCTCGATCGCTCCAATAAGCGGTAATAAACTCTTTGTCATCCTTCATAGGATGATTCTTTTCAAATATATCGTTCATCTTTTTGTTCTCCTCATTTTTAATACACTTAATAGTACCATAAAATGAGAATGTACCATACTATAAATATCACACTTACTACATAAATAATTAATATTGAATATGATATAATACATCTATATTTTTGTTTTATGAAAGGGCAGGACAATGATTTTACAGACGGGACAACGTACGGATATTCCTGCCTTTTATGGGCAATGGTTGATTAATCGTGTTCATCAAGGATTTGTAGATGTACGAAATCCCTATAACCCAATGCAGATAACACGGTATCCTATTAATCATGAAGTAGTAGATGGTATTGCGTTTTGTACAAAGAATCCTTTGCCATTTATTCCGCTCTTACATGAAATAAATGATTATAGACAGTTTTGGCACATGACTATAACCCCTTATGGTCCAGATATCGAGCCCTATGTACCAAAAGCAGATTCTGTAATAGACGGATTTAAACAAATATCAACAAGACTGAATCCTCAATCCATGGTGTGGCGTTATGATCCTATTATTTTAACCCATATCTACACAATAGATTTCCATTTTGAAAGCTTTTATAACATGGCTAAGGCGCTAGAAGGATATACGGATACGGTAGTTGTAAGTTTCTTAGATATATTTGATAAGGTGGCTCAGAACTTTCCTGAAGGTTTTAGACCAAGTGTTGATGTACAACATAACATTATTAAGGAGCTTATTTCTATTGCTCATTCTTGCAATATGGACCTTAAAACCTGTGGAGAAGGGGACGCATTTAAAGAATTAGGGGCTAATACGGAAGGTTGTTTAACCTTAGATTGTTATGAACGGGCTTGGAATGTTACGTTAAAAGCACCTAAACGGGCACCAGCGAGACCGGAATGTAATTGTTATTTACATGGTGATATAGGTGCCTATGATAGTTGTAGTCATTTCTGTCGCTATTGTTATGCTAATACAAATCAGGCGGCGGTCCGGCATAATCGTTTGTTACATGATCCAAATTCTAGTTTACTTATTGACCAGCTTTCAAAAACAGCAATTATTAAAGAAAGCATGGAAAAAAGCTGGATTATTGATACAAATTACAGGCAAGAAACTCTATTTTAGATGGAATTACGATGCTATATAACGATTATTTCGTTGACGTGTCGTGTAAAATAGATAACAAAGGGGGTTGTCAAAGAGACACCTCAGGAATATAAGAGGGTAGAACGACGATTGTTATGTTTATACTATATTAAAGGAGGTGTCGTATGATAACATACAAAAGTGATTCTAAAGATTCATCCTTGGGATCTCGTGAAGACTCTATGCCAGTCCTTGCCATGTGCTACGATTTTGATAAGACCTTAACACCGGATGATATGCAGGCACAAGGCTTTATTCAATCTGTTGGCTATGATGAGGAGCAAATCAAGCAGTTCTGGCAAGAATCGAATCAATTGGCTAAGAAAAATGATATGGATAATAACTTAGCCTATATGTACAAGATGATCCAAGAGGCTGTAGGTCGCTTTTATGTAACTAAAGAAAAGCTCATGGAATATGGGAATCAAGTAGAGTTGTATGATGGTGTTCGCACTTGGTTTGAACGTATTAGAGAGTATGGATTAGAACATGGTGTTCGCATTGAACATTACATTATCTCTTCTGGATTGAAGGAGATGATAGAAGGCACAGAAATGGCGAAAGAGGGAGCTTTCACTAAAATATATGCCAGTGCATTTATGTTCGACGACAAGGGTGTAGCCGTATGGCCTGCGCAAGCAATTAACTATACGAATAAAACTCAGTTTTTGTTCCGTATTCAAAAGGGAATTCTAGATATTAATGATACAGGCGTTAACGATTATATTAAGCCTGAGGACCAACGTGTTCCATTCCGCAATATGATTTATATTGGGGATAGTGATACAGATATTCCTTGCATGAGCCTTGTTAACGCAAATGGAGGCCATTCTATAGGTGTGTATGATCCTATTAAAAAGGATAAAGATAAGGTATATAAGATGATGCGTCATCACCGTATACGCTATTATGCACCTGCAGACTATACAAATGGTTCCCAGTTAGATACATTAGTTAAACAAATTATACGCAAAACAGCGGCATATGAAGTGTTAGAGGGCGAGTATATACATTGTAAACACGAAGCAGAGGAGTAATATGGAACAATCTAAATTGACAAGTGAATGGATTCAAACGTTTAACCGTTTAGGTTCTGAAGGTAAATTAAAACCTACCGTACCATATCATGATTTATTTAACCGTAAAGAGCTAAAAGGATTCCCCTTACATACATTACCTATGTGGACTGTAACATTCCCAACTGGTCATATTACATGCTGCGATCCTTTGGTAACATTACCTAATAAACCAGATACATATATTAGAACTGTAGAACCAGGTACGTATTTGTTAGAAACAAAAATTATTGAAATGGAACCAAATGAGTATCGCTATGTGGCAAGCCGTGTTGTTTTTAGTGGCAATGAGCCTGTTAACTATGAATTGGCTTTAAAAGGTACGGAAGACTTAACAGATCTTGATGATGGTGAAAGCTACATCGGGTTCCCTGTAGATTCTGGACTTGCTACTGTAGTTGATGCAGAAACTATCGAAACCTATAGAAAGTTCTATGATCAATGGCATACAAACTATCCTGATAAAAATATCTATGATGATTACTACAGTGATTTGTTCCAGTTAAATGCATTGGCATATCCACAATTCCAACGGTCTAAAGGGGATTGGATTAACTTTACAATTCCTGAAACTGAATTAACAGTACCTATGATTCAATCCGGCTTTGGAGATGGTTTATATCCTGTATACTGGGCCTTTGATAAAGATGGTCAAATCTGCCAACTGATTATGGAATATATTGATTGCAGCGAAGCATATCAATAATATGATCTAGTGTAGTATGTAAAGATATAAGCCAAATAAACTTAATATATACAAAAAAGACGCTTAGAATACTAAGCGTCTTTTATATATTATATTTAATTGTAAGGTCTAAACTCCGAAAATCCAGTTAACGAATACACGAAGGATACTAAGACCTACAATAATTTCGGCTAAGAATCTTAAGGAACCTTCCATACCATTACCTAAATGTTTTAAACTGCCAATTTTGGCTTTACTTACGATGTCACACCAGCACATATAATACCTCCGTGAGAGTTAATATGAGTAAATTACATAACTTATATGCTTATTTTACAACCTTATATCAAAAATTTCAATATGTATTTAAAATTAAATAATAATAATTCTACACATACATCTATAATAATAAAATTATAGTTACCATAAACCTACATAAAATAAGGAATCATAAGCATCTAGTTAGTTTGGTATATATTAAGGTTATGTAAGACTTATATAAATATATATAGCTAAATGATGTTATATAAAAAGATAGTTGTATTAGATACAAAGCATTATTTAAGAGCTTATATGTATATACACCTAAGGTTAATGATTAATAGGCTTAAAAAACATAGTTTAAACATTTACATATATTAAGTTTTATATAGTGAGATTAACTAGGTTACATAAATTAAATTAGAATTATAAGGTTAGATAAATTGAGTTAAATATTGTGTAATGGACTGGATTACATAATATGAAACGATAGGATCTGTTGATTGATTAATTTAAAGGCTTATTTGGGTTGAAATGTAAATAAACTAGCTTATAGATATATAGGCTAGTTTTTTATTTGTTTTTAAATTACTTCCGATAACGATATATTATCGGAAGTAATTATATAAAGAAAATTGGGCCTATATGACCCAATCCCTTATGTTATGTAGTTTTTTAGCTTATTAAGCTTATTTGCGTTTAAATGTGTATGGTTCGTATTCTACATCATTATGACGGTTAGTCCACCAGTTCCAACCGATTCTTGCAAGCTTCCATGCAATGAAGCCTACGATGATTCCCAATACTAAGCCTGTTAATACATCTGTTGGATAATGTACAAATAGATATACTCTAGAAAATGCTACTACTAATGACCCAAGTAATGCTATAATTCCTAAATATCGCTTCTGAGGCGCTATTTGACTCAAGCCTAGGTAAATGGTCATGGCTGATGCAAATGAACCAAAACTATGGCCTGACGGGAATGAATAACTATTTGCTTTTGGTAACGCAGACTCTAATGGTACTGTTACATTAGGAAAATCTACAAATGGTCTTAATCTAGCTACATGTGGTTTTAAACCTTGGTCACCGATGATTAATACAAATCCTAATGCAATTATTATAGCTACGCCTAATACACGGTATTTTTTTTGTAACATCAATAATAAGGCAATGACAATCCATAAGGCACCGCTGCCAGTAATTTTTGAAATAAATGCCATAATTGGTGTTAAAAAACTATATACAAGATGGTCATGTACATAGAAGATCAAGGAGTGATCAAATTGTAAGATTGTGTCCATAGTTTCCTCTTCTATTTAACTAAATGATAATTATTGAGAATGATTGAGAATAGATTATATCCTCAATATTCTGTATTGGATTTCCATATACTTTGTAATATGTATATATTGGTTTCTCAATTACATCCAAATAATAGCCTAAACTATTTATACCTCATGGTCAATAGTTTAGGCTATATTTAATAAAATCTTTAATTATGGTTTCTTTTTATCTGCTTTTTTAGTTGAACCTTCAGGTGGCATTGTTATGATTGTATCTACTGGGTCATATACAGATTCAAAGGAATCAGTTTGTGTAACCCAATTACCATATGTTATGGTTCTATACGTATTCATTGTTAAGCCTACATGCCCTTCTTGTACTTCTTTTTCTTTTAAAGACGGATCTACGCGTGTAATTGTCTTATTTGGTATTTCACTACGATCACCAACTGAAATAGATACATTTTTAGGCTTGTCTTGAGCAGTACCTATAATATAGATGGTTAGTGTACCATGATTCATCACACTGAGGATATAAATGGATTGCTGGTATGGATTTCTAAACTTAAAGTCCAAATAGCCCCATGCTACTGTAGCATCACGACCAGCTTGAATATATCCAACAGGTTCAAAGTGAGGTGTACGTTCTACAATATTCATGCCAGATAATAATGCTGTATTAAAGATGGTAGAACTAACTTGGCAAATGCCACCACCAATACCTGGAACTAATTTGCCATCAATCATTACCGGTGCATCATCATAGCCAGCCTCAGCAGTACGTTCACCTACAACATCGTTAAAGGAGAAT
>NZ_CAJLUB010000052.1 GCF_905209685.1 uncultured Veillonella sp.
CTGTTATGACTCGCATTCATATTAACGCGTCCACACCGTATGACGTTGTCATCGAGGAAGGCGCTTTACAACGCATCACCGATTATATTAAACCGTTAAAACCAAATTGCCGTGTTATCATCGTCAGCGACAGCAATGTGGCACCGCACTATTTGGACTCTGTGAAAGCTAATATGGAACGTGCTGGTTATACTGTTTGTGATTATGTGTTCCCTGCAGGTGAAAGCTCCAAAAACGCTCATCAACTCATCGATTTAATAGAGTACATGGCAGCCCAATCGTTAACGCGTAAAGATCTTCTCATCGCCCTTGGCGGTGGTGTTGTAGGCGATATGGCTGGCTTTGCAGCAGCTACATACTTACGTGGTATCGACTATGTACAGGTTCCTACATCCCTATTAGCCGCAGTAGACTCCTCTGTAGGCGGTAAAACTGCGGTCAATCTAGAAGCAGGTAAAAACTTGTGGGGTGCTTTCAAACAACCTATCCTTGTCCTCTGTGATCCTACAACCCTCCATACATTGCCAGACATGGAATGGAAAAATGGTTGTGGGGAAATTATCAAATACGGTTTCCTCGATGTACCAGGTTTATTAACCCAACTCGAACACAAACCATTAATAAAACATCGCGATAGCGTGAGTGCCGTCATCGCTCGTTGCGTTCAAGCAAAGGCGGATATCGTAGAGCAAGACGAACGTGAATCTGGTGTTCGTGCCCTCTTAAACCTAGGTCATACCTTTGGTCATGGTATTGAAAAAGCGAGCCACTTTGAAGTACACCATGGCTATGCTGTAGCCATTGGTATGGTCCTCATGGCACAAGGTGCTATAAAACATGGAGAATTAGATGCAGAAGCGTTAGACAAATTAAAGGTCCTCATCGAAGCACACGATTTGCCAACCACTACGACCATACCAAAAGAAGAAATCCTAGCAGCTGCTAAACATGATAAAAAAAGCGAAGGTGCTACTATAAAAATCGTTATCCCTACTACTTATGGTCATAGCGAACTCAAAGTTGTTACCCACGAAGAGTTAGCAACCTATCTTGATTAAGATAACTTATCTATTACGATTAAGTTATCTAAAGTTTCTAGCACCTACAACCTGCATAATAGTTATTTGTAATATAAGGTTTACCTAATATTTAAAGGAGATTTATATGCATTCCGTAACGAACGCCATCCCTACAGGGACGATTGCGTCTATCCCAGCAAAGGCCCATGCACACCGCGCATTGATTTGTGCAGCCCTTGCTACCTCTCCATCTACTATATTACTGAGTCGTACCTCTAAGGATATCGATGCAACGATGGACTCTTTGCGAGGCTTAGGGGCCCACGTAGTATATGAAAATAAAATTGTTACCGTTACTCCTGGCCCAGCTCCAGCAAAGGGCAATGTAGTACCGCACGAATCAGGCACTACATTACGCCTTTTATTACCTGTAGCAGCATCCATCTGTAACGATGTAGATGTAGATGCTAAAGGTCGTTTACCAGATCGTCCGCTAGAACCTATGCTAGGGGAAATGAAAGCGCATGGCGTAACTTTTTCCCAAGACAAACCGCCATTCACTATGACAGGTCGTCTTCAAGGGGGCAATTTCGCTATGGTAGGAGATGTGAGTAGCCAATTCTTCTCTGGTTTATTGTTGGCAGCCCCTCAAATTGGCTTATCTACCATTACCTCTACTACACCACTACAATCTAGCGATTATGTAACATTAACAACTGAAACTATGCGCGATTTTGGTGTAGAAGTAGAGCATACCTTACCAGATACCGATATTAATGAGGCTTTCACCGTTCCATTTGGTGCATCTTTCATCGGTCGCGATAATTACCAAATCGAAGGCGACTGGTCTAATGCAGCGATTTGGATGGTAGCAGCCGGTATGACGGGCAAACCAATTACTATTACAGGTATGAATAAAAACTCTGTACAAGCGGACCGACGCATCATGCAAGTTATGATTGATGCTGGTTGTGATGTTCTCTGGGATGGAATGAATGTAACGGTCACAGGTCGCGCTTCCAAACCGATTTATGCAGACCTTGAGCAAATGCCTGATATGTTGCCTGTTATGGCGGCCCTCGCTTGCTCTATTACTGGTGAAAGCGCCTTTGTTAAGGGCGCTCGCCTACGTTTAAAGGAATCGGATCGCCTCGTAGCCGTTGCTAATCTCGTGAGAGACTTAGGCGGCACAGTTCGTGAAGACGGTGATGACCTATATATCATCGGTAGTGGTATACTTAAAGGTGGCCAAGGTGATTGTGTAAATGACCATCGACTCGTTATGGCTGGCACATTGATGGCTCTCATCAGTGAAGCCCCTGTTACCTTAAAAGATAGCGAAGCTATCACAAAATCTTATCCAGACTTCTTTGAGGACTGGAACTTACTGGGCGGTAATGCACAACCAATTTAGATTTCTAATCGTATTTGGTGAAATCTAATAGATAATAGAAATAGTACGTGCTATATAGTAGGAGTTAATATAATGGCATCTAATTTCGGTAAAACCATACAGGTATCTACCTTCGGCGCCTCTCATGGGTATGCCATCGGTGGTATTGTAGAGGGTCTACCTTGTGGACATACCATCGATATCGATGAGTTAAAAGCCTTTTTAAAGCGCCGTGCGCCAGGGCAAAATCAATTAACAACACAGCGTAAGGAAGCTGATACACCTGAATTTTTAGCAGGTTTGGTGGACGGCATGCTCAGTGGTTCTCCATTGGCATTTATGATCCGCAACACATCGCAACACTCTAGCGATTATAACAACTTACGCGACATTCCTCGCCCATCTCATGCAGACTTTACAGCTCGTATGCGCTACGGTGACAAGGTAGATATGCGAGGCGGCGGCCACTTCTCGGCACGCCTTACAGCACCTCTATGCGTAGCCGGTGGCATTGCTATCCAACTATTACGCGAAAAATGCATCGAAATTCACGGCCATTTAAAACAAGTGGGAACAATCCAAGATGCTCCTATCAACATGGTTCACCCAGATATGAAAGCATTAGCTAGCATTGCTACAGAGCCGATTGCTATGGTTGATCCAGAAAAACGTAGCGAAGTAGAAAACTTGGTCATGAAGCTCAAAAAAGATGGTGACTCTACCGGTGGTATCGTTGAAGTCGTTGCTACAGGGCTACCAATTGGCCTTGGCAATCCAAACTTTGACGGCATTGAAAACCGACTAGCTCGCGTTATCTTTGGTGTACCTGCTATTAAGGGCATATCCTTCGGCGGTGGTTTCGATATGTGTGCTAAGCTTGGTTCCGAAGTGAATGATGCTTTCACCATGGACGGTGACAAGATTACAACATCTACCAATAATAGCGGTGGTATCCAAGGCGGTATTACCAATGGTTTGCCGCTCGTTATGCAAGTAGGCATCAAGCCAACACCATCCATTTATAAAGAACAACATTCTGTATCACTTTCACAAAAAGAGGACACATTGCTCACCATTCAAGGTCGTCATGACCCATGTGTAGCGCTTCGTGCAGTACCTGTTATCGAAGCTGTAACAGCCCTCGTTATTCTTGATTTCTTAGGAGATATTGACCATGAACTTAGATGAAGTACGCGTTAAAATTAACGACATAAACGATCAGATGCTCGAATTATTCAAAGAGCGCATGGAACTCTCCAAAGATGTTGCCGCGGCAAAGAAAGAAATGAATAAGGCCATTTACGATGCTAAACGGGAACGAGATATTCTCGACAAAGTAACGAGAGATGCAGGCCCTGACCTCGATCTATATGCACGCCGTTTCTTCGAAGCATTATTCAGCTTGAGCCGTACGTACCAATCTGAACAGTTATTCCAAGATAATGAGTTCACTGTAAAAATGAAAAAAGCCATTGAGCAATCCCCTACCTTACCTCCTCAACGAGGCAGCGTAGCTTGTGCTGGCGTATTCGGCAGCAATGCACAAGTGGCATGTGATAAATTATTACCACTTAGCCAAATTCACTACGTAACAGGCTTCCGTGCCGTATTCGATGCCGTTGAGTCTGGTGAATGTCAATTCGGTGTATTACCTATCGAAAACAGCTCCAATGGTTCTGTAAAAGAAGTATATGACCTTCTAGAAGATCGCAAGTGCTATATCGTGCGCGGTACACGCCTATGGATTTCTCATGACCTACTCGTAAAAAAAGGTACAAAACTAGAGGATATTCATACTATCATCTCTCACCCACAAGCATTGGGCCAATGTAGCCACTTCCTAGAAAAATTAGAAGGTGTCGAATTACGCTCCTTTGATAATACAGCACGTGCTGCACAGCTAGTAGCAGCTAGTGATGATCCAGGTGTAGCCGCTATCGCAGCACCTCAATGTGCAGACTTGTACAATTTGTCTCCATTGATGCGCAACATCCAAAACAGCGATAACAACTATACCCGCTTTATCTGCATTAGCAAGGACTTCCATGTATACCCAGGGGCTAATAAAATCTCTGTAGTAACCACAGCAAGCCATGCTCCAGGTGGCCTTGGTACATTGCTTACCAAGTTTGCTAACATCGGCGTAAACCTTACAAAACTTGAGTCTCGCCCTATCGTGGGCCATAACTTTGAGTTCTTGTTCTACCTCGACTTAGAGGCATCCCTAGCGGATCCTAAGGTATTATCTGTTCTAGCAGAGCTTCATACATCCCAAGATAAATTCCGCTTGCTCGGTAATTATCCAGAAAACTAATATATTCCTCTGTACTAGTCCCCATAAGGGTATATATAGTACAATGAATATAGTTATAAAATTCCAATGGCTAATAGGTACCAGCCTATTAGCCATTCTATGTATATTGACCTAGGAGGTCCTATGAAATTTGGTTTACTTGGCCGTACGTTGGGCCATAGCTTCTCCCCTCGCATTCATAGTGCGTTAGGGAATACAAATTATGAATTATTTGAGCGCGAACCAAGCCAATTACAAGAGTTCTTCGCTGATCCAGAATTACAAGGCATTAACATTACTATTCCTTACAAGGTAAATGCCCTTGAAGCTTGTGATGTGGTTGACCCTCGTGCAGAACGCATCGGTTGTGTAAATACAATGGTTCGCAAAGATGGTAAATGGCACGGCTATAATACAGACTATGATGGTTTCGTATTTACCCTACAACATGCAGGTATCGATGTAGCTGGCAAGGAGTGTATCATTCTTGGCGATGGCGCTTCCTCTGCTACTGTTCACGTAGCTCTCGAAGATTTAGGCGCTAAAAACATCGTTCATTTATCTCGTAAGATGGCGCCATTCTATGGTGATGCGCCAAACTATTATGAAACAGCGCAGATTATTATTAACTGTACCCCTATCGGCATGTACCCTCATAATCCAGCCAACCTTATCGATATTACGCAGTTTTCTAAATTGGAAGGCGTTGTAGACCTCATCTACAATCCACGCCGTACGATTTTACTGTTACAAGCAGAAATGATGGAAATTCCTCATTGTGATGGCTTGCCATTCCTTGTTGCACAAGGTGTTGAGGCGGCTAACCATTTCCAAGGTGAAAGCTTTGGCACGAAAGAAATCGAGCAAATCTTGCGCGATATGCGACGTGAAAAGGAAAATATCATCCTCATCGGCATGCCTGGTGTAGGTAAAACAACAGTAGGCAAAGCCCTTGGCGAAGAAATGGGCCGCACTTGCATTGATGTGGATCAAGAGTTAGAAAAAGAAATCGGTGACATTTCCACCTATATTACAGAACAAGGGGAACCAGCGTTCCGCGAAAAAGAAGCTGAAATGATTGCTAAACTCGGCACTCAAACGGGCCTGGTGATCTCCACTGGCGGTGGCTGTGTAACAGTGCCTAAAAACTACGCACACCTACGCCAAAATGGTCGCATTTACCAATTAACACAACCAGTAGAAAACCTATCTACCTCCGGTCGTGTACTCTCTAGTGGTGGTCTAGACCGTTTACGCGAGCTCGAAGAAATTCGTACACCAATGTATGAAAGCTTCGCTCAATGCATAATAGAACATAACCGCAATGCACCAGAAACAGTAGCGGCTATCCTAGAAGACTTCGAAGCAAACCTATTATAATCGTTTGTATAGCGTATTTATAAAACGCTTCACAAATAAATCAGTAAGAGCATCTATATCTGTATTTCTAGATAAAACTAAAACGCATATCATAATACCTATGATATAAACTGAAAAGCAGTAGCTATCCTATGGATAACTACTGCTTTTTTATTTCCCCTATGTATTATATATATTTGTAGAAAACCATATTTGCAATTACAATGTAATTACAAATAGAATTGATTAACGTAAATACCTTTTAATATAAAATCAACAATATGATCAACGAATTACAGTCACAAGCCAAAAGAATACTAGGAGAGATACTATGAAAACCGTAAACCTACAAGTCCGCATCAACGAAGAGCTAAAACAGGAAGTATCTAGCATATTAAAGGCACAGGGCCTATCCTATACATCCATGCTAGACGCACTATTTCGTCAAATTATAAAAGAACGTCGCATTCCTTTCGCTATTGCTTTACCAACAACTCCTACAGAAAAAACACCAACGCCAAGTACACTCAACAATGACGGCACCTACGAACAACCTCGAAGAACATTAAAGGCCTCAGATATTATAAATACGTACGGAACATCAACAGAAAACGAAATAGAAATATCCTTTGATAAAATTGATAAAACAGGCATACTCAATATCCGTATAAACCCTAAAGTTAAGACACTAACAACAGCTATCTTAAAAGAAATGGGATTAACTATATCATTATTGATTACACTAATCTCCAAACAAATACAATTTTCAAAAGCAATTCCTAAGACTGTAAACAAGCCTATCGCTTGTGACTCTATGAATGCAGACTTTCTTACTGACGAAGAAATCGATCAACTACTGGAGTTGTCATATATAGATATAGAACAAGGTAACTTAATTTCAGCTGAAGATCTTTTTGAGCAACTAAAGAAAGAAGGTCTTCTTTTATGAGCTATAAAGTTTTATTTAGTAAGCTTGCTGAAAAAGAAGTGAAAAATATCATTATAAATTTAAAAGAATTTACTCAAGATTTAAATCTAATTCAACAACGACAAGCCGAAATTCGAAATGCAGTCTTTTCACTTGATATTTTTCCTGAACGATATCCTATATATAAGACTAATAATGAAATTTATTATTTTCGAAAAATGGTCACTAAACATTATATTATCTTATACTCTATAAAAAATAAAACTGTAATAATTAAGAAAGTACTAACGCAAGGTATGAGTATATAAAAAGTCGGCTTTCGCCGACTTTTTAATGCACTTTTACGCGTTTATGTTGTTGTTCATCGAAGACGCCATCTACGTCGATGGTATCGAGGATACGTTTTAGTTCATGCACATCGATTTGACCTGGTGCTGATGCTTTGCCAGCGGAGGCAAATGTCATAGCATTACCAAATAGAGCGCCTGCAGTACGTGTAACAGCACCGAGTGGACCCATAGCCATCGTAATGATTGGGTCAGATGGATACAGGGCTTTAACTTCAGCCGTTGCTTCAAGGAGAGTTAATACATCCCCTGTTGTATTAGGCATAACAGCCATCTTTGGCACGTCGGCTAAGAATTCTTTCATTTGAAGAAGACGATTTACAATAACTTCATGACTTGGTGTTCCATTAAAATCATGATTACTCATGATAATTGTAATGCCATGTACCTTGGCAAATTCAATGGTCTTGAGCATTCTATCTTGATCAAAGAAGAGTTCAATATCAATAGCATCTACCAATCCAGTAGGAATGATGCGCTCTAACATAGTGAAGTAATCTTGTGAAGAAATTGATTTCTCCCCACCTTCACCTTTCGTGCGCCATGTAAATAACAAGGCACGACCTTTTAGTTGAGGCTTGATGAGCATTAATAATTCAATAATAGCATCAATGGAGTAGGCCCGCTCGTAATAGTCAATGCGTAGCTCCACTACATGACACGGTGTATTACATGCAACCGCAGTAGCATCTAAAATTTCTTTCATTGTTGTGCCCACAATAGGAACACATATCTTTGTACCCTTTTCGCCGAGTACTGCATGACCGATACGGACCATAATAACTCCTTTCCGTCCCACAGGGTGAGACAAATGACTTACCTTAAACTAACTATATACCAATATTTTGGTAAAAGCAATCAATCCGGCTATATTGGATTGCTATTCACAAAAAGCGTATGAAAGCCCGTTATTATGCACTAAAAATGTATTCTTAGATTATCGATTAACATAATTTTTTGTTATATCCTATTTTCTCGGTCTTATTAAAATTGGTCATATTATTCAATCCTGATGAGTATATCTAATCTCTCTAAATAAAAACTCCACACATAATCGTGTGGAGTAATCATTTATAGCATTATTCGTGCTTGGCAGATAGTTTTCTAGATTGGAATGCCATATATAACAATAACAATCCTGTAATACTAAATACATAGGATATACCAACATAAGTAGATACAATACTAGCAAATACAGGGCCTACCATAGAACCAAATTGTTGAGCTGTTGTTGTCATACCAAACATGCGACCTCTAAAGCTTGGATCTGTATTGAGTGTTACAGCTGCACTCAAGGATGGATTAATGCCTACAATACAAGAGCCTATTAAGACTTGTAAAATACCAAACCACCAAATGCCCACTGGCAAGCTTTGAAGCAAGAGAACGATGCCACTTCCCATCATGCAGTAGGAAATGGTCTTAAAATAACCACGGCGTTCACCAAGGCGAACCCATAGATTTGTCGTTAAAGATCCTGCTAAGCCGCCGATACTAAGGATTGTACCAGAAATCATAGCAGCCCCTTCCATGGTACCTTGCATATCTCCAACATAGAGAGCCAAGATAGGTTGCAACATCATGATAGCACATTGCATGAAGAAGAAAATCCAAAGCAATCGTACTAGCACAGGCTGTTGTTGAACTGCTTTAAAGTCTTCACGTAAGGATGTAGATTTAGTAGGTTGAGCCGGCTGTTCTTTTCCATCAGAACCTGTAGCATGTAATTTTGGTTCTTTCACAAAAAATAATACGGCCAAAGTCGCAATAAATACAACAATACCAGATACATAAAATACAGGTCGCATGCCTACAACACTCTCAACAGCGCCACCTAAAAACGGGCCAATGACATTGCCTAAGATAAGACCGGTTTGAAATATACCTAATGCTCTACCAACCTGTTTTTCATCAACACTAAGGGACACCATAGTCATTGCCGCTGGATAGAATCCATTAGCAAAACCAACGAGGGCACGACCCATGAGTAATTGATATTGATCTGTAACCAAGCCAATTAATACATAACAGATAGCGATGGCAAAGCCAGCACGCAAGGCCATCCGTTTTTTACCTTTATTGTCGGCAATCTTGCCCCATATAGGAGCCATAATGCCTGCAATGAGAAAGGTAATACCGAAAACGAGACCCGACCAAAGAGCTACGTCAGCCTTTGGAACGCCTAATTCTAAGAGATAGATAGGCAAAAACGGAATGATCATAGTGTAACATATGGCTAGCACTGTCATGGCCGCCGTAATAATCCATACATTGCGCATGCCACCGCGAGCGTCATATGTAGTTGTACTCATTCGGTCCCTCCTTTCATATATAAAAGTATATATAGCAAGATACTTTTACATTCTATATAAATAAGAGCCGCATATGATACGCGACTCTCTCATTTATTCCGTTGGAAACTTGTGATCCATTACATCCTGTAAGGATACGCGTTCCATAACGTGACGGAATTCATCTTGCAAGTACTGCCACAATGGAGCAGTCAAGCAATCGTTAAACATCGGACATGGCTCTACATCGTCTTCTAAGCAAGATACGAGAGCAATGGAGTCCTCTGCAGCATATAAAATTTCATATACATTGTATTCAGCAGGTAATTTCACCAAGCGATATCCACCGTATTTACCACGTCCACTTTTAACGAGGCCAGCGGAGGATAAGCGAGATACAATCCCTTCTAAGTATTTATCGGAAAATCCTTGGCGTTCTGCAATCTCACGAATTGGTACATTTTTTTCTACCCCGTGCTCTGCAATATCCGCCAATATCCGTAAGGCATAGCGCCCTTTTGTAGATATTTTCATAAGTTAACCTCTAAGTCATTCATAATATATTTATAGTATATCACAAATTCATACAAAAAATGGTGGGAAATATGATACACTATACATATATCGAAATATTTTATTTGGGTATTTTTTAATTTCATATAGGAGGATGTTATCTAATGTTAGATAAACTATTTCAACTCAGTGAACGCGGTACAACTGTTAAAACCGAAATTTTAGCTGGTATTACTACGTTTATCACGATGGCGTACATCCTATTCTTGGCGCCAAACATTCTTAGTCTCGGAGGGATGGATAAAGATGCAGTCCTCATCGCTACTGCCTTAGGTGGCGGCCTTGTAACGATTGCTATGGGTTTATTCGTAAACTATCCGATTGCCCTCGCTCCTGGAGTTGGCCTCTTAGCCTTTTATTCCTTTACCGTAGTTCTCGGTATGGGCGTATCCTGGCAAACAGCATTAGGTGCGGTATTCATTTCAGGTCTCGTATTCCTCGTATTAACACTTACGTCGATACGACAAATGATTGTTGAAGGCATCCCTGCCTCTATGAAGGTTGCCATTACCGTTGGTATCGGCCTCTTCATCGCTATCATCGGCTTGAAATTGTCCGGCTTGATGGCTATCTCCATTAGTTTGTCTCCAAACTCCTTAGGTCAAGTTGTGCAAACACACGGTAATTTAGTGCCCCCTGCGTCCGAAGCACTCTTAACGCTCGGTAATTTGCACAGTGGCGAAACATTGTTGGCTCTATTCTCCCTCATCTTTACAGCTCTATTGATGGCTCGTAAAATTCAAGGTTCCCTCTTGATTGGTGTGGTAGTAACAACAATTGTATCCTATGCTACTGGCCTTTCCACAATGCCTGAGAACTTTACTGTATTAGCAGTGCCTGATTTCTCTAAAGCAGCATTCCTTCAATTAGATATTCCTGGTGCGCTCCACATGGGCTTAATCACGATTATCTTCTCCTTCACCTTCGTAGAATTGTTCGACTCCATGGGTACTTTGATTGGTACTGCTACAGAGGCGAAAATTGCAGATCCTAAATCTGGTAAATTCCCAGGTCTTGGTAAAGCCATGACTGTCGATGCTATCGGCGTTAGTGCTGGTGCGTTGCTCGGTACGTCTACGATTACTGCCTTCGTTGAAAGTGCGGCAGGTGTAGGTGCTGGTGGCCGTACAGGCTTAACAGCTGTTACAACAGGCGTATTGTTCTTAATCTGCTTGTTCTTAGCTCCAATCGTATCCTTGGTGCCAAATGCAGCCACATCTCCTGTTCTTATCATCGTTGGTGCCCTTATGTTAGGTG
>NZ_CAJLUB010000053.1 GCF_905209685.1 uncultured Veillonella sp.
TCTAATGACTACTATAACACCTACCACCAGTATAAAAAGTAGTATCAGTTTTTATAGCAAATCAATAAAAGTCTTTCAGAATACGGATCTAAGCTTTAACAAATCTTACCTTTTAACCTCTTGAAGGGAAAGGGAGAAATTGATGTTACGTTTCCAGGGGGAGGAATATAGGGCTCCTTCATCGCTCCATACTAACCGTAAAGTCGCTCAAAAGGACCCTATATTCCCTCCCTAAGATTCCCCTAATGCATCCTTACACACCACTACACGATGTAAACGTAACATCAATTATCAACAATACAAGAACTCACAACTCTAATATTTTTATATAAGAAAATTTTACATTTTGATCTCTACTTGGAGGAAGGGAGGAATAGATGTGGTTTTCTCCCTCCATACTCATCGTTTCGGTCAAAAATCCACATCTATTCCTGCTCCTAACATACTCTAATGACTACTATAACACCTACCACCAGTATAAAAAGTAGTATCAGTTTTTATGGCAAATCTAAAAGTCTTTCAAAATACGGATCTAAGATATAACAAATCTTCCCTTTCAACCTCTTGAGGGAAAAAGGGAAAATTAATGTTACGTTTCCAAAAGAGAGCTCCTTCATCGCTCCATACTAACCGTAAAGTCGCTCAAAAGGACCCTATATTTCCTCCCTAAGACAACCCTAATCTATCCTCACACACCACTACACGATGTAAACGTAACATCAATTATTCATCAACACAAGAACTCACAATTCTAATATTTTTTATATTAGACAAATTTATGTTTTGATCTCTAATTGGAAGGAGGGGATGAATAGATATTTTTTTCTCCCTTTTCCCTTTACGCCATATGAAATTACAATTTGTTTTATGAACAGGATTTTATTGTTTAGTAACGATGATTAGATAGTTTCTAGATTACTTTTCCACAGTTATTATTTATTAACAAGGTTATCTATCTTTGTTAGAAAGGGAATTGATACTAATTTTTAAGCGACTTGCGTTAGAATGGAGCAAGAAAATTAGTATCAATTCCTTCCTAAAAGTAATCTAGAAACAAAGATAAAAATAAGTGGATAAAATTTAGATTTATAGATCATCGATACTTAGTTAAAAATAGTTCATATACAAATTGTAATTCCATTCATTCCTCCCCCAAAAGTAATTGATGAACAAGAGATGAGATAATAACTGAGTTATTAACACTTCTCCTTCAGATAACCAAAAGTTATCCACAGATTGAATGACAAATTACTTATTTTTTGGTACAATCATACTTGAAATTAGGAAAAAGTATATATTTTTATAAGTTTTTAATGGATAACTTTTAAGGTTATCCACATTTTTTCTCTTTTAACCTGTGTAATCTATAAAGTCAGTTATTATCTGGTTAGAAGAGAATTTTATTTTCACTTATTCACAGGTTGTGCACAGGTTATTCACAGGGATAACAGGTTTTTCCACAGCTTTCACAAGAGTTATACACATTATTCCTAAAGTTATACACATTTATCGCAATAGTTATACACAAGAGGCACGTCATGCAGTCATTTGATTTGAATAATATATGGGAACATATATTGCAAGAGGCGAAAAAGAACATGCAACATTTGCCTGACGCATTGTACTTGCGCGTCACGTCATCGTTGATTCCCATGTCTCTCGAAAGTCATTCGATCCATATTGGGGTCATGCAAACATTTGTTAAAAACTTAATCGATCAGCAGCCACAGATTAGCAAGGCTTTGCAGGATGCTATTACTACGGTTATCGGTTCTCATCGGGATATGGTGTTATTCGATTTCAATCAAGAGAGTGTAGATAATACCTTTGTTGATGAAAGTCTCATCGATGATGCACCTGTAGTGGCTCCGCCCATGCCATTACCTCCAGTAGTAGAGGAGAAAACGCATCAAGAAGAGTTCTATAAACCAATTTATCAAGAGCCGGTCTATATCGATCGCGCCCCAGCACCTGTGGAAATCCCAGATGAGCCAATGGTAGCGCCTAGTAAAACAGTTGAAACTACAACACCTACATTACAATCTGATAATGTACCTGTAGATTTATCCTTATCTAACCTAAATCCAGCGTACCGCTTTGACAACTATGTAACAGGCAACGCGAACCGCATTCCATTTGGGGCGGCTCAAAATGTAGCTGAGTTTCCAGGCGGCGACTATAATCCGCTCTTTATCTATGGTCCTTCAGGCCTCGGTAAAACGCATTTGATGCACGCCATTGGCAATGCCATCAAGGAAAATCATCCACACATGAAGGTTATGTCCATTACGAGCGAAAACTTTATGAACATTTTCGTCGAAACATTGCAGCGTAACCAAGGTAAATTATTCCGCAACACGTTCCGCAATATCGACGTGCTCATGATTGACGATATTCAGTTTCTTGAAAGTCGTGAAAGTACGAAAACCGAGCTATTTAATACGTTCAATGAGTTATTAAATAACAATAAGCAAATTGTACTTACATCCGATACGATGCCAAACGATATGGAGCAATTCGAAGACCGTCTCCGTTCTCGTTTCCAAGCTGGCTACATTGCAACAATGGAAAATCCAGATTTAGAAACGCGCATCGCTATCTTTAGATCCTTACTCGAAAGAGAATATAAGAAAAACCGCGTTATCCGCATCGATAACGACTCCATCAACTACGTAGCGCTTCAATTCAGCGAAAACGTCCGCGTATTACAAGGTGCTTTCACAAAATTAATCGGTACCGCATCCATCGATCAACGTCTTGAATCTATCGACCTAGAATACACTAAACAAGCCTTGGCTGGCCTCGTTCACACAGAAGAGGTTAACATGGTGACTATTGAAAGTATTCAGAATTTTGTAAGTTCTTATTTCAATATTAAAAAGCAAGACTTGCTCGGTAAGAAGCGTAAAGCACAGTTCGCGTTCCCACGCCAAGTGGCCATGTATCTATGCCGCGATATGATTAATGAAAGTTATCCGCAAATCGCAGCTGCATTCTCTCGTGACCATACGACAATTCTCCATGCGTACGATAAAATTACGAAGGAAATTGAACGAAACGAAGAAACTAAGAACATGATTTCTGAAATTAAACAGAAATTAACAACCTGTGGATAACTCTGTGGATATATTGTGTGTAACTTTGTGGATATCCTAAAAACCGCACTTCGCTGTGAGTATGTGGATAAGTGGTTACAAACTATCAACATAGTTATACACAACCGAGAAATCGCACAGTTAGTAGCGCCAATTCACTTTTACACATATGAACAGGCCCCTACTATTACTACTACTAAACCTACAAACAATCAAAAAACCAGTAGAAACAGATCTATCGCAGAATATCTATAGAACATCTACGATAGCAAACATAGAATATTAAAAAAAAGATAAGTAGATATCAGTGCTTCTACATTATATGGAAACAGTACATACAAACAATATATAAATTAGTAGAGCAAAATAGTAATCTACAAATCTAATAATACTAATAACAAACATACAAATTATAAAGGAGTAACATATGCATATTACATTCCAAAAAGCAAATCTCCAAAAAGCAATCAACGTATTGCAAAAGGTATCTCAAAATAAAACAAGTTCCAACTTACCAGGCGCTATTTACATGACAACAAAAAATGGTCAAGTAGAATTACAAGGTAACGACTTTGAACTCGGTATTCGTTTAACCATCGACGGCGACATCAAAGAACCTGGCACATTAGTTGTAGGTTCCCGCTACTTCCAAGAATTAATTCGAAAATTGCCTGGTGATACCATCGAACTTTACAAACCAGAAGATGGCAATTCTTTAACAATCACATCCGGCTCTTCCGAATTCAACTTGGTAACATTGCATCCAGATGATTTCTCCTTAGTTGAACAAATTCACGACCAAGATCATGTGAACATCGATAGCTTTGCAATGAAAGAACTCATCGATTTAACAAATTACGCAGCTGCTACAGACGAAGATCGTCCTGTATTTACTGGTGCTCTTCTTGAAATCAAAGAAAACGAAGTAACAATGGTTGCTACTGATACACACCGCATGGCTGTTAAGAAAATTACCATCGATGAACCAGCAACTACACCAATGCGTGCTATCATTCCTACAAAAACATTGGCTGAAGTATCTCGTTTGTTACCAACAGATAATCCAGCTATGATCAACATCATTTGGAACCGTACACAAATCGTGTTCAACTTTGAATCTATTTACATCATTTCTCGTTTGATCGAAGGTACTTACCCTGAATATGAAAAGGTAATTCCTTCCCAATTCGATTCTAGCGCTGTTATCGACCGCCGCGAATTCGCTGGTGCTGTTGACCGCGTATCCTTATTGGCTAAAGATATCAGCTATAACGTAATTCGTTATGATTGGGCTGAAAGTAATGTAACATTATCTACTCAAAATACTGAAATTGGCATGGCAAAAGAAGACGTAGCTGTTGAATTTAAAGGCACACCTTTCACAATCTCCTTCAACGGTCGCTACATCTCCGACATCTTACGCCACAGTACAGGCGACAACATCCACTTGTTCTTAAAACAAAACGGTCCTGTTGTTATTCGCCAAGACAATAATCCGAACTATACATACGTAGTAACACCAGTTCGTACGAATGCATAAAAGCAGGGCAGTAGTCAATGGAGGAGCTTGCGACGACAGGGACACTGCATCGCTTTGTTCCGAACGTAAAATTTTCTAGGCTACAACGTAGCCTAAAGAAAATTCACAGTGAGGAACTGTACTCTGGTACTAAATAATTAATAATGTTAAAGACAGTCTGTTATTAGTTTATTGATAAAAATATCAGAATTCTGTATATCTCACTGAATTAATATACATATTTTCATTAGGTAATGATGATTAAAAGTCATCGTTACCTAATTCCCATATAGTTATAAATTGTCCACTATAGGAGGACGTTATGAAAGAGCAACAGCAGGTACCCATTCATACGGAGTACATTCAAATTGATCAGTTGTTGAAGTTAGAAGGTATTATCGAAACAGGTGGTCAAATTAAATCCTTTATCGAAGAAGGTATCCTTACTTTGAATGGTCAAGTTGTCACAGAAAAGCGCAAGAAATGCCGCGTTGGCGATGTGATTTCTTGCGAAGGTCTTGATGTAGATCTCGTAATTACTCAAGAGGAGGCTTAATCGGTGAGAATTGACTCACTGCAATTATTCCAGTTTCGTAATTACAAGGATGTAACGATTCAGTTTAATCCGGAGATTATCGTTTTGCACGGCACTAATGGGGCTGGTAAGACGAATATCCTCGAATCTATTTATGTGGGGACCATTGGTAAAAGCCATCGGACCAACGATACGTCAGATATGCTCATGTTTAATGCTGAGGAAGCAGGCATTGTAGTCAAGTTCGAGAAAAAGGATACGCCACAAAAGGTAAATATTAAGTTATTCCGCCAAGGTCCTAAGGATATTCGCTTAAATGATACTAAAATATCTCAAAAGGAACTGATTGGTACATTAAATACAGTTATATTCTGTCCTGAAGATTTACAACTCATTAAGGGGACTCCGTCGGGACGTAGACGGTTCCTCGATATGGAAATTTCTCAGACGAGCGCTACGTACTATCATCAGTTGATGCAGTATAATCGATTATTACAGCAGCGAAATGCGATCCTTAAAGAATATAGAGGGAAGCAAAATATTCCTCTTGAAGAATGGGATTTGCAATTAGCCGATATGGCGAGCTTTATCGTAAAGAAACGGTTAGAGAGCTTGAAGAAAATTAACCTTCTCATCGATTTGATGAACCGTAAATTGACGGGTGGTCTAGAGAATTTAACCATCGGTTATGAACAGCCTTACATGGACAATGGTTCATTAGAATATACAAAGGAAGGCTTTTACGAGCGCATCAAAGCAGCTTTGCCGCAGGATCGTCATCGGATGACCACCAGCGTAGGTCCTCACCGCGATGATTTACGATTCTTCTCTGATGCGATGGATTTAAAGAAATTTGGATCCCAAGGGCAGCAACGAACTGCTGTATTGTCCTTAAAGTTGAGCGAGCTTGAGTTTATCAAGTCCGAGGTTGGGGAATATCCAGTTCTATTATTGGATGATGTATTGAGCGAACTTGATGAGTCGAGACGAGCGAATTTATTGCAGTTTATTCATAAACGTATTCAAACATTTATTACTACTACAGACATTCACGATTTTAAAGATTTGAAATCTGTTCAATTTATTTCTTGTGAAGGGGGAAAGGTTCAGTATGGACAGCCTTGATCTTTGTTTACCAAAGGCCTTATCAAAACTGAATTTACTGGAACAATATAAATTAAATACCCTCGTTCACAAGTGGCGTGATGTAGTGGGCGATGTCATTGCAGATCATACAAAAATTGTATCTATTAAGCCTCCAGACATGGTTATCAGTGCAGATAACTCCATGTGGATGCAGGAATTACAGATGCAAAAACGACGCATCATCGAATCTATTAACAAGTATTACCATCAAGAGGTGATCAAAGATATTCGCTTCATTATGAAACGTCAGAGCTATGTGAAAGCTAATACTGATACATCGATTTCATTACCTGATGAACAGATGATTACAAAACGTATTAATTTCGCAGATATTGTGCTTTCAAAAGAAGACGTAGAAGCCATCGATAAGTCGTTAGAACAGACGGATAATGAAGAATTACGAGCTGCTTTCAGAAAAGTGCAAATTACAGCTCGAAAGCGGGAAATCTATTTAGAGCAGCATGGCTATCATCGTTGTGGTCGATGTGGCATGCATATGCAATCTAAACGGGATATATGTCCGACCTGTGAATATGAATTACATCGAAAACATATTAAGGACATTAAGTCTGTCATTCGAAAATATCCGTACTTTAAGTACAGCGACTGTCAGCAATTCATACAATGTACCTTCCCAGACTTTGCAGAAGCGATGCGGGAATCCATATACTTTTACCTAGATAAAATTTATAAAGGATCTATTAATCGCCGTCATATGTATATGGTGGCCATGCTCATTACGCATAAAAAGCCTGATGAGCTAACGGATCAGCATGTTATTAATTTATGTAATAAATATCGGTCTAAGTTCCTTGCTGAAGAAGAACAGCGCAAAATTGATGCCCTTAATGGGACATTAGAAAAGTAGAGGGGGCATTCCTATGTACGTTCATATTGGGGATACCGTTTCCGTGCCTATTGAATCCATCATTACTATGGTGCACGCCAAGGGCGGAAAGTCCCATAAAAGTCCTATTCATCACTATGAAACGCTAGAGTATATTGCTATGGTACCAGAGGAGCAAATCAAGACCTATGTAGTCACTGATGATTGTGTTTACGGATCTGGTATTAGCATTAAGACTTTAATGAGACGAATTGATGAGTTTTATAGTATAATAAAAAGATAAGATTTATTCTGTACATGTGTTGTACCAAATTTCAATCCAGTACAGTGTGATAGATTGTTAGGAGGAGTTTGTTTCATGCCTGAAGAAAATTATGGCGCTCAGAATATACAGGTTCTTGAGGGTCTTGACGCGGTACGTAAACGTCCTGGTATGTACATTGGTAGTACGTCCATTCGCGGTTTACATCACCTCGTTTATGAAGTAGTAGATAACTCTGTAGACGAAGCGCTCGCAGGTTACGCTACACATATCGAAGTATCCATTAATGAAGATAACAGCATCACTGTTGTCGATGATGGTCGTGGTATTCCTACAGGGATGCATGAATCCGGTATGTCTGCGGTAGAGTTAGTATTAACGAAATTGCATGCTGGCGGTAAATTCGGCGGTGGCGGCTACAAGGTTTCTGGTGGTCTTCACGGCGTAGGTATTTCTGTAGTAAATGCGTTGAGTGAATGGACTAAGGTTCAAGTAGCTCAAAATGGTATTATTCAAGAGATTACATTCGCTCGTGGTCATAAGACTTCCGAGTTACATGAAATCGGCAAAGCAGAAGGTACTGGTACTACAGTTATCTTCAAGCCAGATGCTGAAATCTTTGAAACTACAGTATTCAACTTTGATACATTGAAAATTCGTTTACAAGAATTGGCATTCCTTAATAAAGGTCTTCGCATTACATTGAGCGATTTGCGCCAAGAGGAACCTCGTGTTGAAAGCTTCCACTACGAAGGTGGTTTAAGTTCTTTCATTGCCTTCTTAAACGAAAATAAAGAAGTAGTAAATCCTACTGTTATCGATATCGAAAATACAAAAGACGACGTAGTAGTAGACGTAGCGTTGCAATATAACGATAGCTACAGCGAAAACTTGTTGTCCTTCGTAAATAACATCAACACTGTTGACGGTGGTACTCACCTTTCTGGTTTCCGTGCCGCTTTAACTCGTACCCTCAATGATTATGGCCGTAAATCTGGTTTGATCAAGGAAAATGAGTCCAACCTTTCCGGTGAAGACGTACGTGAAGGTTTGACAGCTGTTGTATCTGTAAAAGTATTGGAACCTCAATTTGAAGGCCAAACTAAAACTAAACTTGGCAATAGCGAAGTTAAAGGTATTACAGATGTTATAGTATCTGAAGGTCTTAGAACATTCTTCGAAGAACATCCGCAAGATGCGAAGAAAATCATCGAAAAAGCAACTATGGCAAGCCGTGCTCGTGAGGCAGCTCGTAAAGCTCGCGACTTAACTCGCCGTAAAAATGCCTTGGAAGTATCTAGCCTTCCTGGTAAATTGGCAGATTGCTCCGAAAAAGATACATCTATGACTGAAATTTATCTAGTCGAAGGTGATTCTGCGGGCGGTTCTGCAAAACAAGGTCGCGACCGTCGTTACCAAGCGATTTTGCCTTTACGTGGCAAGATCCTTAATGTAGAAAAAGCGCGCCTTGATAAGATTTTAGCTAATAACGAAATTCGCTCCATGATTACTGCTTTTGGTACTGGTATTGGGGAAGAATTCGATATTACAAAATCCCGTTACAACAAGATTATTATTATGACCGATGCGGACGTTGACGGTGCTCATATCCGTACCTTGTTATTAACATTCTTCTACCGCTATATGAAACCATTGGTAGAGGAAGGTCATATTTACATTGCACAACCACCGTTGTACCAAATCAAGAAGGGTAAATCCCACTGGTATGTATACTCTGATGCAGAGCTTACAGCTAAGCTTGATGAAGTAGGCCGCGATGGCATTACTATCCAACGTTACAAAGGTTTAGGTGAAATGAATCCTGAACAATTATGGGAAACTACAATGAACCCTGAAAACCGTACGATTTTACAAGTTAGCTTGGAAGATTCCATCGAAGCTGATAAAATCTTTACCGTTCTCATGGGTGATAAGGTAGAACCTCGTCGTAAATTTATTGAAGATAACGCAAAATATGTGCGTAATTTAGATTTATAAGAGGTGACCCATGGCTGAAAATCAAAATAATAACGTAGAGTTTACCTCTAATAAAGATCAACATTTAAAACGTTCCCTAAAGGCGCGTCATATGAATATGATCGCTTTAGGTGGCGCTATTGGTACCGGCTTATTCGTAGCTGGTGGTGAAGTTGTAAGTACAGCAGGCCCTGGTGGTGCGCTTGTAGCTTACGGTCTCATCGGTATCATGGTGTACTTCCTCATGACATCTCTTGGTGAAATGGCGACGTACTTGCCAATTCCAGGTTCCTTCGGGACCTATGCAAAACGCTATGTAGACCCGGCCTTTGGTTTTGCCTTAGGTTGGAACTACTGGTTTAACTGGGCTATTACATTGGCTGCTGAAGTTTTAGCAGGGGCACTCATCATGAAATATTGGTTCCCTGATGTGCCTGCCATTGTATGGTCTGCTCTGTTCTTGCTCGTTTTATTCGGCTTGAACTATTTATCCACACGTTCCTTTGGTGAAAGTGAATATGTATTCTCTAGCATCAAGGTTATTACTGTATTCGTATTCCTGTTCTGTGGCTTTATGCTTATCTTTGGCATTGGCGGTACATCTCCAGGATTTGCGAATTGGACAGTAGGGGAAGCGCCATTCGTAGGTGGTTGGGAATCTATCCTCGCTATCTTCATGGTGGCTGGTTTCTCCTTCCAAGGTACTGAGCTTATCGGTGTAGCCGCTGGTGAAGCAGAAGACCCTGAAAAGAACGTGCCAAAAGCGATTAATACAATCTTCTGGCGTATTCTATTGTTCTATATCGGTGCTTTCATCGTTATCGGTTTCTTAATTCCGTACACTGATCCAAACCTATTAAATTCTAGTGTAGAGAATGTATCTATTTCTCCGTTTACACTCGTATTCGACCGCTTTGGTTTTGCCTTTGCTGCTAGCTTTATCAATGCTATCATCTTAACGGCAGTACTCAGTGCTGGTAACTCTGGTCTCTATTCTTCTACGCGTATGCTGTACGCACTCGCTAAAGAAGGGCAAGCACCAAAAATCTTCGGTAAGCTTAATAAACGTGGTGTTCCAGTGCCAGCGTTAATCTTAACAACAGCAATCGGTTTATTTGCATTCCTTACAAGCTTCATCGGCGAAGGTACTGCATATACTTGGATTGTTAATATTTCCGGTCTTTGCGGCTTCATCGCATGGGTTGGTATCGCTGTTTCTCACTATCGTTTCCGCCGTGCCTTCATTGCACAAGGTAGAGATCTTAGTGAATTACCTTACAAAGCGTGGTTGTTCCCAATTGGCCCAATTTTGGCGTTCATCCTTTGCGTCATCATCATTGCTGGCCAAAACTACTCCGCTTTCACAGGCGATACAATCGACTGGTATGGTGTATCCGTTGCGTACATCGGATTGCCAATCTTCTTCGCAGTATACTTAGGTTACAAATACATCAAGAAAACAAAACTTGTTCCATTGAAAGAGGTTAACCTAGACCGCGATTTCGATAAATAATAACATAATTAGACCTGTTCATTATGAAATAGTGAACAGGTCTTTTTTATGATTGTATTTCTGTGAAAGCCTTGCTATAATTAATCAAAATATATTGTAGTCAATTAGAGAGGATACAATTATGATTATTACTACAACTATGCATATTGAAAATAAACCTGTCCAAGAGTATAAAGGTATCGTATTTGGTGAAGTCGTAGAAGGCCGTAACTTTGTGAAAGATTTCATGTCTGGTATTCGCGACATCGTTGGTGGCCGTAGTGGCAGCTATGAAAACTCCTTAATGAATG
>NZ_CAJLUB010000054.1 GCF_905209685.1 uncultured Veillonella sp.
TAAAATAGACAATCACGCCCCATACCAAGAAGGCAATCAAAGCCACTAATGGTGATAAAGCAATTAGAACTCCTAGTCCTGTAGCTACCCCACGACCACCTTTAAAGCCTAAGAAAATAGACCAGTTATGGCCCATCATAGCAAGGATACCACCTAAGATCATATACATAGGTCCATAAGAGGACAACAATACAACCCCAGCTGCCCCTTTTAAAGCATCACAGAGAAATACTGGTAATGCAGCTTTTAGACCTATAACGCGATACGTATTAGTAGCACCTATATTTTTAGAACCGTATTGACGTACATCTGTATTAAAGAAGGTCTTGCCAATAATTAGGCCACTAGGAATTGAACCAATAAGGTATGCCAACACAGCATATACAATAATCATAATATCCATTAGTCTTCATCATCTCGTTTCTTACCACGCAATACTAAACGAATTGGTGTTCCTTCAAAACCGAAAGACTCACGCAATCTATTTTCTAAGAAACGCATATATGAGAAGTGAATTAACTCTGGTTCATTTACAAACAAAATAAATGTAGGTGGTTTAACACTAGCTTGCGTCATATAGTAAATTTTTGGAATTCTGCCATTACGAGAAGGTACAGGATTTACTGTTTGAGCATCTTGTAACAATTGATTTAATGTACCTGTAGACACGCGACGATATTGTTGTTCAGATACAAACTTAAGCATATCTGCTAAACGGTGTATACGTTGTTTTGTAAGTGCTGAAGCAAATAGAATTGGAGCAAATTGCAAGAAACCTAATTCATCATAAATATCTTCAGTAAAGCGCAATGTTGTTTTGTCATCTTTTTCAATAAGATCCCATTTATTAACAACAATAATTACACCCTTGCCTGCTTCATAAGCATAGCCAGCAATTTTCTTATCTTGTTCTGTAACACCATCTTGCGCATCAAGAACAAGAACGACGATATCTGAACGGTCTACAGAGCGCAAGGAACGAACAATACTATATCGTTCAACAGCTTCTTCGATTTTAGACTTACGACGCATACCTGCTGTGTCAATAAGAACAAACTTTTGATCGCCATGAGTCCAATATGTATCGATAGAGTCACGTGTTGTGCCTGCTACATCAGATACGATTACACGATCTTGACCCAATAAGGCATTAGTCAAAGAAGATTTGCCTACATTAGGACGACCAATAACTGCGACATGAATGGTATCTTCGTCATCAACATTTGTCCCAACTGGAGGGAAATGTTTAACCGTATCATCTAATAAGTCGCCTAAATTCATTAAGTTCTTAGCGGAAATACCGATAGGATCACCTAAGCCAAGATTGTAGAATTCATAAATATTAGGTTCCTGATTAACACTGTCAATTTTGTTAACAACTAATACTACAGGTTTACCACTAGCACGTAAGATATTAGCTACCTCTTCATCAGCAGGTACAATACCTTGTTTGCCATCTACCACAAATAAGATTACATCTGCCTCTTCAATAGCCAATTCAGCTTGTAATCGCATCATCTTAGGAATGACATGACTATTATCTGTAATAAATTCGATGCCGCCTGTATCGATCATTGTAAATTCACGATTTAACCACTCTGCGTCAAAGTAAATACGATCCCGTGTTACACCAGGGATATCTTCAACGATAGAGATCCGTTTATTAACAATGGCATTAAAAAGTGTAGATTTCCCTACATTTGGACGACCTACAACGGCCACTAATGGTTTTGCCATGGTTTCACCTCATTATCTAATCTAATACATTACTATATTTTATCATATTCTACGTATAGTACGCAAAAAGGCTAACCAAGGAAACCTTGGTTAGCCTTTATATTAGACAATGAATTATTCAGCGTCTTCTGCAGTTTCTTTTGCTTCCATCAATTCAGTTAAAGCCAAGCCCAATTTCTTTTCATCTTTGTTAAGAGAAATGATTTTAACTTCAACTTCTTGACCACGGTTTAAGTAATCTTCAACTTTCGCATTACGTTGTTTTGTAATTTGAGAAATGTGAAGTAAACCTTGGATGTCGTCGTTAACAGCTACGAATGCACCATAAGCTACCAAACGAACAACTTTACCGTTGATAACATCGCCAACGTGCAATGTTTCTTCAGCTACGTCCCATGGGCTCTTAGATAAAGCTTTTAAGGACAAGGATAATTTGTTGCTTTCAGCGTCGAAGGATTGTAATTTAACTTCGATTTCTTGACCAACGGAAAGAACATCTTCCACTTTTTTAATTTTTTGCCAAGAAATGTCGGAAATGTGAAGTAAACCTTCAATACCGCCGATATCTACGAAAGCACCATAAGGCATGATTTTACGAACGATACCTTTATAGTTGTCGCCAACGTTGATGTTTTTCAATGCTTCAGCTAATTTAGCTTGACGTTCTACTTCCAATACTGCACGACGGGAAAGAACCAAACGGTTTTTCTTTTCGTCGATTTCAAGTACTTTAGCTTCGAATTCTGTACCAACCAAGTTGTCCAAGGATTTTACGAAATGAACATCACCTTGGGACAATGGAATGAAACCACGAAGGGATTTAACTGTTACTACCAAACCTGCTGGGATAGCATCAATACCTTTACATACGATAGCTTCATCTTTTTCTTGTGCTTCGATAACATATTGCCAATCTTCATCTTTAGCCAAGCGAGTCATGGAAAGATAAATAGGATTATCTTCTTTGATGTGGTTCATGATAACTGCTTTAATTTCATCACCATTTTTCAACACATCTTTGGCAGATTCTGGTGCTGGATAAGAAATTTCAGTTCTGTTCAAAATGGCTTCAGTTTTGTAGCCAAAAGATACATATGCGCGTTCATCTTCAACTTGAACTACTGTACCTTCTACAACGTTCCCTTTCTTAAATTCTTCTTGACCTTCTGCTGCTAATAATTCTGCAAAATCTTTCATTGTCTCAATGACCTCCTTAATAATCCAGTCGGGAGTCGATGCTCCTGCTGTAACTCCTACCGTCTGTACTCGGTTAAACCATTCCAGTTGTAATTCAGTAGAAGTTTCAATGTGATATGTTGTACATCCAACGTCACGACAAACCTCTGCCAATCGGTTTGTATTGCCGCTGTTCTTACCGCCTATCACTATCATAAGATCTACATTACGTGCTAAGTCAACGGCAGAGTTCTGTCGTTCTTGCGTTGCATTGCATATCGTTTTGAAAATCTTAAGATTCTTAGATTTTTTCTCTAATATCTCTATTATACTGTTAAATTTGAATTGTGAAAAGGTAGTTTGTACAACAACGCCCATTTTTTCCACAATTTGTAGTTTTTCGGCGGATTCTTCATCTTCGATGATTATTCCTTTGTTATTTGCCCATAAATTGATACTTTTGACCTCAGGATGGTTTTTTTCGCCTAAAATCACCAATGTCATGCCATCTTCAATGACAGACTTAGCATCTTGTTGCGCTTTTTTTACATGAGGACATGTAGCATCTAAAATATGTAAGCCCTTTTCTTCGGCTTCAGCGTAAATGGCAGGACCTACACCATGAGATCTAATAATCATAGTTCCTTCATCAATATCAGCAACCTCTTGAATGGGGCTTACACCTTTACTTTCTAAGCGCCCTACAACTTGAGGATTGTGAATGATAGGACCTAATGTATAACTTTTACCCTCGCTATTGGCAGCTTCATCAGCCATGTCAACAGCTCGTTTTACGCCATAGCAAAAGCCGTGGTTTTCAGCCAAAATTATTTCCATAAAGTCTCCTCTATACGATTTTCATGATAAGAATCTATCATGCGTTGAATTTCACCTTTCACACGATCATTAACTTCTTTTATTGCTTCCGGTGTAGGCTTTGCTTTACTTACAGGAACTTGTTTACCAATAATACATGCGACTTGATTTTTCTTCATATTATGAGATCCAATAATCGCAACTGGTGTAATGCCAATACCCGTACGCAACGCAATGGATGCGGCTCCATCATGGAATCTACCAAGTTTTCCACTCTTTTGTCGATTTCCTTCGGCAAATATACCTAGCACCTTATTATCTTTCAATAAACCTAATGCATGACGTATAGCTACCTTATCGATGGCTCCACGGTTTAGAGGAAACGCACCAAGCCAAGTACAGAAAAATCGAGAAATAGGATTTACAAATAACTCCTGCTTTGCCATAAAGTGCACATGTCTTGGTAATGCATACCCACAAATAGGTGGATCATTATTACTCAAATGATTTGGTACAACAATAACGGGACCTTCCATAGGGAAATTATCACGACCGTATACCTTTAATCCATATCCGACTTTATAACGCAACCAAAAGGCAGTACGCCAAAGCCATGTAGAAAATTTATTCATCTTAGATTCGCTCCTGTACTAGATGCAATATATGTTCCACTGTTTCATCAAAAGTCATATTACTAGAATCCACAACAATGGCATCCTCAACACATACAAGTGGAGATTCATCACGATTTTTATCCATTTCATCGCGACTTTCTACGTTCTTTTTAATGTCTTCTAATGGTTGTTCATTAGAAGTACCTTGAACTTCAAGCCATCTACGTTTAGCTCGTGCATCTACAGAAGCAGTTAAATATATTTTCAATTCTGCATTCGGTAATACAACAGAACCTATATCACGACCATCTAAAATAACACCACCAACAGCTGCCATTGCTTGTTGACGTTCAACTAAGTATTCACGTACCCCTTTATAAGAAGCAATGGTTGATACATTTTCATTGATTTGTTGTTGTCGAATTAAATCAGTTACATCCTGACCTTTTACATACACTTTACAAGCACTTGCCGTAGGCTCTAGTGTTAAATCTAATGAAGGGAGTAAAGCCTCAACCTCCTTTTGATTGTTAACATCTACATGACTATCAAGGACAGCCCATGTAACGCCTCGATACATAGCACCTGTATCAATATATAAATAACCTAATTCATTAGCCACTACCTTTGAAATACTACTTTTACCAGCCCCTGCAGGACCATCAATAGCAATGGCAATTTTTTTAGTATTCATAATAACCTCTATTCTTCATCACCATGTACAGCATGCATAGCCGCTACATAACCAGTGGAAAAAGCGGCTTGTAAATTATAGCCACCCGTAAAGGCATCAATATCCAATACCTCACCGGCACCATATAAACCTTTCACTAATTTAGATTCCATTGTTTTTGGACTAAATTCTTTTAACGAGATTCCCCCTGCTGTAACAATGGCTTCTGCCACCGGACGCAATTCCTTAACGGTTAATGTCATATGCTGTAACACATGACATAAGCGCAAACGTTCTTCTTTTGTGATTTGATTAATGGGTTTACTTGGATCTAATTCAGCAAGCTTTATAACAATAGGAATAAGATTTACCGGCAGTAAATCCTTCATTCCATTAGACAATTGTTTCTTAGAATATAAATCAAAATCTTTTTGTAACCGCTTATCTAATACTTCTGCAGTTAATGCAGGCTTAAGATTTATTTCAATAGTAATTTGAGGATTTTTCTTACGCAATAATTTACCTACCGTATGACTTAACGACAAGATGGTAGGACCTGTAAGGCCGAAATGGGTAAACATCATTTCCCCAAATTGCTTGGCCTGTACCTTATTTTTAGAAATTACGGATACCTCAACATTACGAAGGCTAAGCCCCATAATATCCTTCACCCAAGATTCCTCAGTTACAATTGGCACCAACGATGGTCTAATATCCGTAATGGTATGCCCTATTTTCTTAGCTAAGGTATATCCATCACCAGTCGAACCTGTTAAAGGATAAGAAGCACCACCAGTACATATAATAGCAGCATCACAAGCATATTGTTCTTTATCTGTTGTGACACCCACTACTCGATCATCTTTTACAGTAATAGATGTAACAGGTTCATTTAAATGAACTTGAACATTATACTTTTTTAGGATTTTCATGAACGTATTGCGTACTTCTAGAGCGGAATCAGATTCAGGGAATACGCGCCCGCCACGTTCTACCTTAGTTTTCAACCCCCAACTATGTAATAGTTCAAGCAAGTCTTCATTACTAAAGCGTTCATAAGCACCGTAGAGGAACTTACCATTACCTGGCGTATTTTTAATGAACTCGGCCATATCTGCATTATTTGTAATATTACAGCGACCTTTACCAGTAATCCCCATCTTCTTACCAACCATATTCATTTTTTCAAGTAATATGACACGAGCACCTTCACGACCTGCTATAACTGCCGCCATAAGACCTGCCGCACCACCACCAATGACTATGATTTGTTTCATTTCTTATCAGTCCCCAACGCTTTAAGTGCTTTAACCTCTCTAATAGTAAGTTGACGAGAAGCACCACGTTTTACACCGCCCAATGTGAGACCTGCATAAGCAATACGTTTTAAGTTATGAATGCGATACCCAAAGTGTTCAAACATACGACGAACTTGGCGATTACGACCTTCATGAATTGTAATCTCTACTTCATGAACACCGTTATGATCGTCAAAACCTAAGTCTACAATTATAGCAGGTGCTGTCATTCCATCTTCAAGTTTAACGCCATTGGCAATGACTTGTAAATCTTCATCACGAACGCGACCTTTAATGCGCACTTCATAGGTTTTTTCTACACCTTTAGATGGATGTGTTAAGTTTTGTGCTAACTCACCATCATTGGTAAGTAATAATAAACCTTCAGTATATAAATCGAGACGACCAATAGGATAAATGCGTTTAGATTCATTTTTAATATAATCTAAAACAGTTTCTCGACCTTGAGGGTCAGATACAGATGTAATGACGCCCTTTGGTTTATTTAACAAGTAATATACAGGTTTCTCTTGAGCTAATAATTGGCCATTAACCTTAACCTTATCTTTTTGAGGGTCAATTTTAACGCCTAGCTCAGTTACCTTGCGGCCATTAACTTGAACTTTCCCCTCCGTAATTAATTCTTCTGCCTTACGTCGTGATGCAACACCACAACTAGCAATAAATTTTTGTAATCGTTCCATATTATCCTTCTGTTTCCGAAACTTCTTGATGTAAAGCTTCAATAGATTCTACACCAGCACTTCTTAAAAACTCGTCGGTTGTGCCATAAAGAATAGGTCTACCTACAGTATCTTTATGACCTAGCTCAGCAATAAGAGATCGAGTGAGTAATTGTTTAATAATCTTATCACTATTTACACCGCGGATTTCTTCAATTTCAGCTTTAGTTATAGGTTGTTTATAGGCTATAACAGCTAATGTTTCCATCGCTGCATTAGATAGTTTATCTTCTCGCTTACGTATATGACCTACATAATCAGCGCTTTCCATAGCGCTAACTAACTCAACACCAGCCCCTGATACTCTCAATCGGATACCTCGGTTTTGGTCTTCAAGCTCACGTTGTAATGTTTCTATATAGTCCTGTACTTCCTCTGTTGAAAGTCCGAATACTTCTCCAAGCATATCGATTGATATAGGCTTTGCCGATGAAAACAATACGGCCTCTAAATGCATTGTTGGTAAGCTCATATAGCCCCCTTTCTATACGGTACCTTCTAAGGCTGCAGTGAATACAATATCATCCTCTTCATAGCGCATTTCCATGATTTGTTGTTTCAACAATTCTAAAACAGCCATAAAGATCGTTACCATACCACTTTTTGTTTCAATTGCTACTAATAACTCTCTAAAATGTAAACTTTCACCACGACGTATACGACTAGATAAAGACAGAATCATATCTTCTAAGCTATAACTGTCTTTTTCAACCTTTACTTCACGAATAGGTTCCTCTTCAGGTAATTCCTTAGCTCGCTTTAAGGTTTGATAAAAAATTTCGTATAATTGGGAAAGTTCTAAATTATATACATTATCTAATCCAAGTACGCTTGTTTCTTCAGGTCTACTAAATATATTGGCAGAAACAGCTGTACGCTCCATTAATAGAGCTGTAAAATCCTTGATTTTCTTAAACTCTACTAATTTTGCTACCAATTCATCACGTGGATCCTCAGCTTCATCTGGCTCAGGTTCAGCTTTAGGCAGTAACATACGCGATTTAATCTGCAATAAGGTAGATGCCATTACAAGAAACTCACTACTATAATGAATATCAAAGTGATTCCAATTATCTAAATATTCCAAGTATTGACTCGTAATTTCAACGATAGGAATATCGGTGATTTCTATTTTATGTTTTTCAATGAGATGTAAAAGCAAGTCTAAAGGACCTTCAAAAACATCTAACTTATAATTATAATCTCCCATAAACCCCAATCCTTAGAAAATATACTTTAACTATATAATTATAAAGCATTTATAGTAGTACTTTCAAATAATTGTTTTTTTTACAGTCATCTGCTATCTTTATTATAGTAATTATTATATATTATGAAAAAAATTTATTGTGTATTCCTACAAGAGGGGATTTATTATGTTATCTAGTTTAAAGCAAATTGGGAGAAACCCCATCTTTCGCTTTGGTATCATTGGTATTGTTTTATATATAGCTCTATTTTTCATCTATGAACCTATTACACTAGGACTAGATGTTGAAGATATAACAATTTTAGCAGTACCAACAATTGTAGGTACTTTTTTATTTCAATACTTTATGGGCTGTACAGTTTTTCATAGACCATTTTTAGGATATGGCTTGGTCGGTATTCTTTGGGCTCTTACATTCCCACTCCTTTTCCACTGGTCCTATGTTAAGCCTTTATATTTCTATGAATTCGCTAATGACTTCTTATTTGGCCTACTCATTTTTATGGGCTTATCTGGAATTCAATTCTTACTAAATCAAACGAATCGCCTTCATAAAACCACATCATTAATCATGGCAATCATTACCATGATATTAAGTCTTATTCCATTCTTACAAATTGGATATTACTTAACTACATGGCATTGTTTAACGCCAGCTAGTTTACTAGCAGTATATATGACAAACCCTGAGGAAGCCTTTGGATTCTTAAAAAATGCTGCTGGTATTCCTGGTCTTATCGCTGTTGGTATCGGTCTAGTAGCTTGGACGTATCTACTCTACTGGTCTAATCTAGGAATGAAAGCAGTGGTAAACTTAAATACTACACGACCTATGCGCTCCACATTACTCATTGTGTCTATAGTAGCATTCTTAGTATATGTACCATTCTTCTTATTCCCTAAAACATGTATTGTAGCAAATTGGATTGCTGCTGGCGATTATGTAAAACAGATGCAACAATATAATGATAACCATCATTTAGTTTTCGATTCCTTCAATTTAGATACAAAGGAAACCTCTGCCAATAAAACACCAGGTACGATCATATTAGTAATTGGTGAGTCTAGTTCTCGTGATTATATGAAGGTTTATAATCAAAACTTCCCTTATGACGATACACCATGGCAAGGTAATATGCGCTCTGATAACAAAGATTTTATATTCTTTGATAACGCATATTCATCCTATGTACAAACTGTACCTACCCTAGAACGCGCTCTATCCGAACGCAATCAATATGATGATAAACCATTCCTTGATTCAGCAAACATCTTAGACGTAGCTAAAAAGGCTGGTTATACTACTTCTTGGTTTAGTAACCAAGGTGTATTTGGTGAATACGATACAGCCATTTCTCTAATGGCCAAAACAGCAGATACTACAAAATGGTCTCACGAATCATATGCATTCTCTGACCGCTATGATGAATCTTTATTGCCTTTATTACAATCTGTAGATCCTACGAAAAATAACTTTATTGTTATTCATATCATGGGGAGCCATATTTATTACAATGACCGTTACCCTCATGAGTTTAGTAAATGGAAACAAGGCCCGTATCCAGATGGCCAAGAAGCATATGCTAATAGCCAACTTTATACTGATTGGTTATTACAACAAATCTATACGTATGGTAAGGAAAAATTAAACTTACAAGCTATGGTCTATTTCTCTGACCACGGTGAAAGTTTAGATAAATCTCATAACCCAGATACATTTGACTTTGTTATGACTCACATTCCATTCTGGATTTATTTATCTCCTCAATATCGTGCAGCGTATCCTCAAACTGCAGAGGAACTTACTAAGCACGAACATCAATACTTTACAAATGATTTACTATATGACACATTAATCGGTCTTATGCATGCACCTAACCAACGTTATGATGCAACACGAGACTTCAGTAATGATAAGTATCGATTTAATTTACATAACCTTACTACCTTACTAGGGGAACAACCATTAACTAACGATCCTGTAAATGCAGGTAAATAATCTGGACTATTTCTTGCACTGAGTTAGGCATATTAATCTGTTATCAGTAAAGCATATAATTATGTAATAATAGCCAGTTAAGGTTATAGTAAAGTAATAAAAAACAAAAAGAGATGAGTTAAAACTCATCTCTTTTTTTGTCTTATTAATAGATCAATATCATCTTCTGTATACACTTCAATATTATTCTTTAATAGAGCCTCTACAGTGCATCCATGACCATCCCGTAGGGTTTTACTAAAGGTGCCATCGTAAATACGCTTATAGCCGCAACTAGGGCTTTTTGCTTTCATTAGAGCCCGATTACACCCATTTTGAAAAGCTATATCTAATGTATTCTGAGCGCCTATAAGGAATTCTTTAGTTACATCAGTCCCATTAGCCGTACATATACGTTCTCCTTGTCGCTCTGCAGGATCACGCGGTGTACTAAGTCCACCTAATACTTCTGGACATACAGGTACTAAATCAAACATTTCTTTTAACAATGGTAATTTCCCTATATAATTATCTTTTCCATCATAACGACATGATACGCCGCATAGACATTCACTAATTAGCAATTTAGGTTTCTTATTCATAGTATTATTTAATATGTAGTATTAAAACTTAATTTACATAAGAAAAAAAGACTAACCGAAGTTAGTCTTAATTGGTGCCGAGGACCGGAATCGAACCGGTACGGTTGTTTCCAACCGACGGATTTTAAGTCCGTTGCGTCTGCCTGTTCCGCCACCCCGGCATGGGT
>NZ_CAJLUB010000055.1 GCF_905209685.1 uncultured Veillonella sp.
ATCGCGTTACAGCTACAGAAAAGGTAAACGGTACAAAGGTTACTTTCAAAGGTGGCGAAAAAATGGTATATCTCGCTGGTTGGACAAAAGATGGTCAAAACCATGCGATGTACTTTGAACGCCCTGTAAATCGCGACATGGCAAAAGCGATCATTGCTAATACTGTAGCACCTACAGCACATACAGCATATACAAAATAATATAACAGTCTAGCCTAGTGGGATAGGCATGCGAGCTGTGGTGAAGCACTCGCATGGACACTGTAAGGGTTATATAAGAAACGGCTCCTCATATGAGGGGCCGTTTTTGTTTTGGTATGCAAAACTTTCATAATGATAACGATTCTAAATACCCGTATGGGTATATCTATCTAAGTATTACATTGATAGAATATAAATATAGCTATTTTGTGATAAAGAAGGCAGGTGATGTATTGTATCGATTAATACTACAGCGTTTGGTGAGTATTGTAGGTATTTTATTGGTGGTTACTATTGGTACATTTGTATTGATAAAATTATCCCCTATTGATCCTGTGTCGATGAAGTTTAATCTTGTAGGGGCTACACCAGATCCAGTTGTGGTTGCACAAATACGAGAGCAGTTAGGGCTCAATGATCCTTGGTGGCAGCAATACTTACGTTGGTTAGGTCAAATTGTACAAGGGGACTTTGGTGAGTCTATACTTTATGCAGTGCCTGTGGCCACGTTGTTGAAAGGGGCGCTACCAAATACATTGGGGCTCGTATCTTTAGCGCTTGTCATGGGGGTTGCAGTAACAATACCTCTTGGTATAGTATCTGCAAAATATCAGGATTCTTGGATCGATCATGGTATACGTCTAGTAACGTTCTTGGCCTTAGCTATTCCTGGGTTCTGGGTCGGTTTATTATTATTGTACTTATTCGGTGTTAAATTACAGCTAGTGTCGGTAACGAATACCAATGGCTTTTCTGCCTATGTATTGCCCGCGGTAACCCTTGCTTTATGGATATGTGGCCTCTATATTCGTCGATTGCGCAATGCTATTTTAGAAGTGTCGCGACAGCCCTTTGTACAGGGGGCGCGAGCATTAGGCTTGCCAGAATGGATGGTCTACACCCGTTACATATTCCCTCATGTGGGACTTATGTTGTTGCCTATGATGGGGGTAACGATGGGTGCCATGCTAGGCGGGTCTGCCGTTATTGAAACGGTATTCTCTATAAAAGGCATTGGTTACATGATGGTGCAAGGCATTATGGCTCGCGATTATGTTTTGATGCAAGGCTATATTATTTGGATTACTATGGTATTCATCGTGATTAATATCATCATTGATGTATTGAGCATTTGGCTAAATCCAAAACGAAGAGCTGCTATAAAAGGAGGCTCCTATGAATAGACGAAAGCCTTACACTTTATATGCTATGTTGGTATTAGCAGCTCTGTGGATTGCATTTTTCTTATGCGCTCCCTATATAGCACCATTTGATCCTGAAACGACGAGTATCGCGGACCGCTTACAAGACATTAGTAGTACCCATCTATTAGGTACTGACCAACTCGGTCGTGATGTGTGGTCTCGTATTTTGTACGGTGGTAAAGTCTCTTTAGGGATTGCTTTCACCATCATTGGCATTAGTGGGGCCATCGGTATCGCTATTGGTGGCTTAGCAGGATTCTCTACACCTAGCATTGACCGTTGGTTATCTCGCTTGATTGATTTGGTACTAGGGTTTCCGAACATGGTGATTGCCATTGCTTTCATCGGTATTATGGGACCTAGCATAACGAATGTGATCATTTCCTTGTGCATTACGAAATGGGCGGAATATGCCCGTATCACTAGAGGCTTTGTACAGATTGAACGCCACGCGGAGTATATTACCTTTGCTCGTATGTCAGGTGCTTCAAATCTACGAATTCTGTGGCGCTATATTCTGCCGAATGTATTGCCACCGTTGGTGATTGTTATTATTCAACATCTAGGTGATGCCATCATTTTGGTAGCCAGTTTCTCGCTCATAGGCATCGGTGTGCAACCGCCGGATCCGGAGTGGGGCGCTATCTTGTTGAGCTCCCGAGATTTTCTACAAACGGCGCCGTGGCTGCTAATTTACCCGGGGCTCGCTATTTTTATTACTGTTGTTTTATTTAACTATATTGGCGATGCGTTGCGCGATGCTCTCGATGTATCTCGTTAACCGTGCTGTGTATAGATTTTTTATGGTGAAAGCCTCGATGAGGCAATGTATTTTAAAGGAGATATTATGAAACGTTGGTTATTAGCGTGTCTAACTATGCTGTGCATGGTAGCTCTCTTGGTTGGTTGCGGAAGTGATACCGCTAAACAAGGCAAACAAGGGAAGCATATGAATGTTGGTTTGTATTGGTTTGGTGAAACATTAGACCCAACTCACGAGTGGGATGCGTGGACATTGACTCGTATCGGCGCTGGTGAAACATTGGCAACGGTAACACCAGATATGAAATTTACTCCACAATTAGCAGACTCTTGGGAAAATGTGGACCCTACAACATGGAAATTCCACATCCGTGAAAATGTTAAATTCCACAATGGCACTCCAATGACGCCACAAAAGGTAAAAGAGTCCATCGAGTACACAATGAAACAAAGTGCTCGTTCTGCAAAAGCTGTTAAGATTGAATCTATCGCAGTAGATGGTCAAAACTTGATTATTAAAACGACAGAACCTAATGGTTCCTTGTTATCTAGCTTAACTGAACCAGCGTTCGTTATCATGGACACTGCAGATCTTAAAGACGTAGCATCTAAACCAGTTCTTACAGGCCCTTATAAAATCACTGCTTTCAAAAAAGGTGAAACTATTGAATTGGAAGCCTTTGCAGATTACTGGGGTGGCAAACCAGGTCTTGATACTGTAACTGTAAAAGACATTGAAGACAACAATAAACGCGCTATGGCGTTACAATCTAAAGACGTAGACGTAATTCAAAAAGTGGACTCTGCTAACCGCAGCTTGTTCAAAGACGGTTTCAATATTCAAGACGTTGCTGGCGTTCGTGTGTTTATGTTGAAAGCAAACCACACAGAAGCATCTCCATTGCATGATAAAGCTGTACGTTCCGCTATTGCTCATATCATTAACTATGATTCCATGGCTAAAATCATCGGCAATGGCTCTACACCAGGGGCGGCACCATTCCCGCCATCTGCCAACTTAGGCTATGATGCGATTGCTAATAAACCGATGACAGATGTAGCAAAAGCTGACCAAATCTTGACTCAAGCTGGTTACGCTAAAAATGCAAACGGCATGTATGCAAAAGATGGCAAAGAATTAGCGATTACCATTGCTATTTGGGGTAAAGACACAAGCTTATACGAAGAAATCCAACAAGAATTGAAAAAAGCGGGTATTGCTGTAACTCTTAAGAAATTACAAAGCCCTGATGAAGTAGATACACTTGGTACAGATGGTTTTGATTTGGTAGAACGCAATGTAGTGACTATGTCTACAAACGATCCTTACTGGTTCCTCAGCTTATTCTACAAAACTGGTGCGAAAGCAAACATTGGCGGCTACACTAATTCTCAAGTAGATGCGTTAATCGACCAATTGTCTGTAACATTTGATCAAAACGAACGCTCTAATATTGCAAAACAAGCGCAACAAATCTTAGTTGATGACGTGGCAGATATCTACTTGTTATATCCAAGTGCAACAGTTGTATCTACTACAAAAGTTAAAAATGTACCAGTACATCCTATCGATTACTACTTATTAACAAAGGATTCTACTATTGAATAAATCTGATTGTATCGTATTTGATAAGGTTACAATTTCATATGGTGCGGAGCAAGCGGTACGCGATGTATCCTTCTCCGTGCCTAATGGTGAGGTCTTTGCCATCGTTGGTGAAAGCGGATCTGGTAAATCTACGTTAGTTCGTGCCGCCTTTGGCATGTTGAAACAAGCTACCATTAGCGGCCAAATTTTGCTAAACGGAACCGATGTTTCTACATTGAGTGATGGTGATTGGCGACAATTGCGGGGCACGAAGATTTCTATGATCTTTCAAAATCCCAGCGCCTATCTAAATCCAAATCGCACCGTAGAAAATCACTTTAAGGATTTGTTCTGTGCTCATGATGAAAGCTATGATGTAAGCCGCGTTATAGATATGCTTAATCTTGTTCACTTAACCGACGGAGAGCGTATCTTGCAGTCCTATCCGTTTCAATTGAGCGGTGGCATGCAGCAGCGATTGGCAATAGCTTTAAGCCTTATCTTGAGGCCTAGCATCGTGTTTGCTGATGAACCAACTAGTGCCTTAGATATGCTCGTGCAAGCCTCTGTATTAGACCTTATGAAAGAGGTAACACAAGCTCTTGGAGCAACGGTGATTATCGTAACCCATAATATCAAGTCGGCCGCACAAATTGCCAATAGCATTGGCGTTATGAATAAGGGACAGCTCGTCGAAGTAGGCTCCACCGAAGAGGTTATGGCATGCCCAAAAGATGAGTATACTCGTATTTTGTTAGATTCTGTAATGAAAGTGGTGTAGTATGATTCAACTCGAGAATATCTGTAAACAATATACAAACCACAATCATACGGTTCGTGCTGTTGATGATGTATCTTTTTCTGTAGCGGAGAATGAACGGGTAGGTATTGCCGGTGGTAGTGGTTCTGGTAAAAGTACATTGCTTAGGATGATTGCCATGCTAGAAAAACCTACATCTGGCACCTTGCGACTCTTTGGTGAAGACATCCATTCCATTCAAAATCATACAGAAATATATCGCTCTATGCAGATGATGTTCCAAAATCCCTTGGCGGTGATTCCGCCTAGAATGAACTTAGAAGTATTTCTCTTAGAGCCGTATATCAACTATGGGCTTATGGATATAGCCGCTGCAAAGGACGATATCCGCAAATGGATGCAACGAGTAGACTTGCCAGAAAATACGGTGTATAAATACCCTCACGAAGTCAGCGGTGGTCAGCTACAACGTGTCGTATTGGCACGGATCATGTTGATGAACCCCAAGCTAGTACTCTTTGACGAACCTACATCAGCCCTTGATGCGGTGAATCAAAAACTAGTGTTAGACCTATTACAAAAACTCCATTCGGAACAACCCTTCGGCTACGTATTCGTCAGCCATGATATTGGCCTGTTACAAGCCGTAACAGATCGAATCATCGTTATGAAAGACGGACACATCGTTGAAATCATCGAATCAAAACGGCTTAAAGAAGCGGTACATCCTTATACAAAAGCACTTGTAGAAGCAAGTGAGTAAACGAAAGCCCTTATTTTGTATATTGAATAATAGAAATATTAAAAAAATACAATCATGTGAGCATTTGGCTCATTTGGTTGTATTTTTTTTGTGTGCGTTGTATACTTGACGTAAGAATGGAGGAAGTATTATGTTAATTCAGTTTTCCTTTAAAAATTTTAGATCCTTTAAGGATGAAGCTATTTTAGATTTAACAGCAACAACTTGCACTGAATTTCCTGAACATGTACGGGCATCTGGTGGTGAAAAAGTATTACCTGTAGCGGCTATATTTGGTGCTAATGCTAGTGGTAAGTCGAATGTATATAACGCATTTGAGTATATGACTCAATATGTCTTGCGTTCCTTTTCTTTTGGTGATGAAGATATTGAATCTGATGCTAAGATTAAACAGGACCCATTTTTATTTGATATAGAATCTGTTGATAAGGTATCTGTTTTTGAGGTATATTTTACAATCCCTGGAGATGATAAACAAAAAGTTTATAATTATGGTTTCTCTATGAACCGTCAGGGCATTGAAGAAGAGTGGTTAAATATTAAAGCTAGAACTGTTAGAGAATATAGACCTATATTTTATAGAAACACAGCTCATGAAGAGCTAGATTTATCTGGGATTCCTAAAGCAAGTCAAGAAAATATTAAAATATCTTTAGAACCACAAACTTTAATAGTATCTCTTGGAGCTAAGTTGAAAATTGAGAAATGTAAATTAATAAGAGACTGGTTCGGATATAATTCTTTATCGAATTTCGCAGATCCTATAGAGTCTTTACTTCGCTACAGGATGATGCCTAAAGGATTTGTTGAGGATAAGAATGTTCAAAATAAAGTAGTGAATTTTTTAGGTGCTTTTGATGATAGCATAAAGGGGTTTTCTATTACAAAGCACGAAAAAGAAGAAGAGAAAGAAAAAAGAAAGGTATATTCTATTAATACCCTACATGTAAAAAAAGGTAGTAATAAATCTGTAGAAATATCGCTTGGCGAGGAGTCTGCGGGGACACAAAAAATGTTTGCTTTGTATCCAGAGCTTCAATCTGTCTTGACTAAGGGCGCCGTATTATTTGTTGATGAGCTAAATGCGCGACTACATCCTTTGTTGATGCGGAATATATTACTATTATTTTTAAATCCCGAAATTAATACAAATAATGCACAGTTAATTTTTACAACTCATGATTTGCTTCCTATGTCTAATCGATTATTACGACGTGATGAGATTTGGTTCGCAGAAAAAGATATTGATGGAGCCTCGGAATTATATTCCTTAATTGATTTTAAGGGAGAAACAGGAAAAGCAGTTCGTAAGGATGTAAATTATATTAAGCAATATTTATTAGGTAATTATGGCGCAATACCGTTATTAAAAGATATGGACTTTTCTTCGGAGAAATAATTATGGCTAAACAAGATCATAGAGGTAAAAGAAGACCTCGACACGAACGGATTGAAAGACGTAATTTGGAGTTAGGCTATTATTTAATATATACTGATACGGAAGGAACCGAGAGGGCGTATTTTGAAGGGTTACATAAGTCATTACCTGATGAAGTTAGAAGTAAGTTGCAAATAAAAGTTGTAGATGGTATTAAAACTAGAGAATTAATAAGTAAAGCTTGTAGAGACAGTAGTTACGATCCACAATTAAGAGAAACTTGGATTATATTTGATAGAGACCAAGTAACTACTTTTGATAAAATTATAGAAAAGGCTGAGAGTTTAAATATTCATGTTGGTTGGTCAAACCCTTGTATTGAGATATGGCTTCATGCATATTTAGGAAGACTGAAAACTTTTGATACATCAGTTTGTTGTTGCGAAAGTTTAAAGCGGATTTGTCGACAAAAAATGAATGGATATGAATATAATAAGACTGATAGTGATTTATATCAGCGTTTTTATACCGTAGGGAGCGAAGAAGGTGCTATTAAGACTGCTAAAAATCGGTATATATCATTAGTCCGAGATGGCATTACTGTTCCTTCTGAAATGAATCCATGTACTACAGTATATAAATTGGTAGAAGAAATTCGGTCTAAGCTATAAGAATCTTATTAAAAAGGGGTTTGTATTAGCCGTAGTTATGAAATTGCAACTTTAAAGATCATTTTCTTATATAATAATAAATTATATATAATTTTTACCAACCTAGAAGTAATTAGAATAATTTTGTTATTATATAAGTAAAGCCTTACTAGAGTAGTGAAAGTATTATAAAAAATGAAGATAAGTTAGCTATTTGTCTAGAATAGATAGTGACTTTAAATATAAATAGTGTTTAAGTTTACTTATTAAGTAAAATAGAGTAAAAGTTGAATGAAAGACTTTTTTTAAATAGTAGAGATTCAGAAGACTATGAAATGATATGATTTAGTTAAAATATAGAAAACGGCTCCTTAAAAAGGAGCCGTTTGTTGTTTTTATTAATTTCTTTACACAATTTCCGCTTTCAAATCGATAACGTGTTTACATGCAACACATCCAGGGCAGTCGCAGAATTCTGCACCTTGTGCTTTGATAGATTTAGCGTGTTGTAATAGGTTAGCTGCGCCTTCTGCACCAAGGATTTGTGTAGCTAGTTCAGAGCCTGCAAAGCCAATTGTTTCATCGATAAGAGCAATGTTTTGCTCTGCTACAGATACTAGCTGTTTTGTAAGTGCTTTTTGTTCAGGTTTACCTTCTGCATTGATCCAAGATTGCGCGAATTCTTTTACTGTAGGGTTGCTTGTAGGTGCATCTAATAAAGCTTGTACGAGTTCTTTTACTTGTGTATGTGTCATGATAGTCTCCTTTATATAACTACTAACTATAGTTTTGGAATAGTGCATTTAGTATCATATGAGCATCTGTTCCTTTTGTTGAGTTCATTATAGCACCTACAATAATTTTGAATAGTAGAATGATTTGCGATAGATACTATCAAATGTGATAGATTTGTGATGATTACTGAGAAAATTTTTTGATATAATTTAATAATAAAAGCTGAATACCAAAAATTGGCGCAATGTAGCTGTATTGAAAACATAGTTTTATTGATTTTGTAAAGGCTAGAATCAGAGCGTTATAAACAAATTAGAATTTGTAAGTGAGGTGAGTTTCTTTGAAAGCGTATATTAGGAGTTTAGAAACAGAGTTTTCCTTGATAGAAAATGGCTTCAAAGAGGAAGAAAGACGAGCCTTGGCCGATTATAAATCTAATGATACTGAATATATCAAGGAATTGGCATTTTTAGCCTATAAATCTGATATCTATCAAGTAAGAATGTACGGTGTATTTCTTTTTGGATATTTATCAGATAAAAAAGATATTTTGGTATTTATGAGAGATGAAGTGTCTGAAGATGATAATTGGAGAGTTCAGGAAGTATTAGCAAAGGCATTTGATGAATTTTGCAGAAAGACCGGGTATGAAAAAGCTCTTCCAATTATTGATGAATGGTTAGATAATCATAATCCAAATACGAGGAGAGCCGTTATAGAGGGATTAAGAATATGGACGAGTAGACCATATTTTAAAGATAATCCGAAGGAAGCTATTAAGCGTATTGCTGCACTAAAAGAAGATACCAGCGAATATGTCAGAAAATCGGTAGGCAATGCTTTAAGAGATATTAGCAAAAAATTTCCTGAATTAATTAAAGCTGAACTTAATAATTGGAAATTAGACAGCAAAGAAATAAATCAAGTGTACAAATTGGCGAGTAAATTTATTAGCTGACAAATTCAAGTTTATCTGATTAATGTAATTGTAAACTATGGAGGTAGTAATGAATAAGATCACTTGCATATGCTTAGGCGTTAGAGACATGGAACGATCAATAAAGTTTTATAGAGATGGTTTGGGATATAAGACTGACTGTAAAGAAAATAATCCGCCAGTAATATTTTTCGATACAGCAGGGACAAAATTTGAACTATTTCCTTTGGAACAATTAGCAAAAGATATTGATGAAAGCAATCCTCCAATGGGAGATGGATTTGCAGGAATTACATTAGCTTACAATGTTGAGCATAAAGAAGATGTTGATAGTGTCATTGAATTAGTGCGAAATGCTGGGGGAAGAATTGTAAAAGAACCACAAGATATTTTTTGGGGTGGTTATCATGCATATTTTACTGATCCAGATGGATATTACTGGGAAGTTGCATGGGGGCCAAACTTTAAGTTTGATGAAAAGGGATTATTGGAATTTTAGTAGTTAATCTTGCTTAGGCGTGTCTTCGGCATCAGCTTATTATAGACTTAGAATCATGCTGTAACTAGTATTATATAGGCATTTGTTCTTTTAGTGATATAATTTACTTAATACATGTTGTTTATAGGGGAATATATCATGAAAAAGGTTATATGTGCATTGGCTGTGTTAGCTTTTATAGGTTCTATCAATGTCGCTTCCGCAGATGACTTGATGCGCTTTCGTCTCAATGGTAATTCTATTTATGACCAGCCTTATGGTGATCGAAATGAGTTTCCTTGTCCAGATGGATTTGGTAGTTGCAGTATGACTGATAAGGATTATAGAAGTATTCGGAAGGGGCAAGCTTTAGAGGTATTTGATACTGTATATGAGGCTAAGCAACATTTGAACTTTAAGCCGCAGTTGCCAGTTGGGGTAGAGGGACTCCGCCCTGTACATGTATCTATTGTGGATCATGATGTACTACAAGTCGTGTATGCCTATCATGAGCTTTTAAAAGGAAAATACTTTGACCGTGTAGATGATATGCCAAAGTATATTAAGTATCGAGTATCGACTTTATCTGGTAATATCGCAGGTGACTATAAGGATTACGTGCCTCAGAAAATAGAGGTTGTAAATGGCGTGACCGTAACCTATCGAATGGTGGATAACTCCGTATATCTAGCATCATGGGAACAAGAGGGGCAGAACCATGTATTCTTATTTAATGAGCCTATTTCTGTTAACCGGGCTAGGGAAATTATTAAGAGTGTAGGTATAAATTGAGTTATTTATTGTACTATTTCTTTAATTATGATTAGCTTATAATATACATATAAAGAGAGCCCATTAACGTGATTAGGGCGTTAGGCTGATCTAAAACTGAACAAAATTATGATGGCGCCTAACGTGTTAGAGGGCTGCACTCCTCTATACGTTAGGTGTTTATCGTTGTACTATTTAATTAGTGCAATGATAGTGACTACTGCTAAGAGAACTATGATGATTACATAGGTAACCTTTGTTGTGTTTGATATTAAAAATAATGGAGCTCTTATGAACGCAGAAAAGTACAAAGTTTCCAAGTTGCCATATATAGAAAATGCTAGCAACAAGATAATGGAAAAGTACAAAATAAAAGCACAATATGAAACGGAACCGCCCCATGGCGATGCCATATATTCTATTTCTATAAAAGACAAAGTATTGCCATTTTGGATATATGGTAGAGATGTTACTTTCATAGGTAGTAGCATGGTTATGGTGGAATCTGTAAAATATAAGACTTGGGACCCCATAGAAACCATGATTATTGATTTAGAGAATGAAGTGTATGCTAGTTTAAAGGACTGGTATACAGACATTTCCTTTGTTAATGACCAAATAGAGCTAAGTAATCAAGTGGTAAAAATAGATAAACGAATTCTCAATGATTTTGAGGTCTTAGAGTGGACTAAGTACTAACGAGAATGCGTGATGCATCATATTCATGTAATTTTAATTGACATAACTCTATAGAATACAGTACAATACCCTTATATCTTAAATA
>NZ_CAJLUB010000056.1 GCF_905209685.1 uncultured Veillonella sp.
AACATAAAACTCCTTTATTGTTTTGCTTCCCATGCGGTGTAGCCGTCTTGAATGCAGCGAAGGGCATTCAATGTACGTGGATAACCGATGTACGGCACGCATTGGGACGCGATGTTAATCAAATATTGCTTACTGTTGCCTACGTTTAAGTTGCCTTCTACGTGAGCCTTTAATTGAGGTTCACAGCCACCTTGAGCCGCCAAGAAACAGAAGGTAATCATTTCACGATGAGCCACACTTAAACCTTTACGAGTGTAGTAGTCGCCAAACATATTAGCAAGCCACTTATTGATGTGGCGTGTCTCTTCAGGACCTTCTTGGTAAGAATTACGGATAGACTCACCAAAGATTTCAACTTGCTTTTCAACGCCCTTTTCAAGGCGAGATTCACTAGTGATTGTACTGCGAGACGGATCCACAACAGTTTCCCCACGATAGTCAAAAATCTTATTTGTTACCTTAAAGAATGGGCGTACACGACCGATGCCAAGATAAGGTACCGCTTGATAAAGGAGCTCTATTACTTCATCGGGAATCAAGCCAAAGTTAAGTGCTGCTGGTAGCATCAACGCATATTCATCGACGGCAGATACACCCACTAATGTGGCAAGGATAGCCAAGAAACGATCCTTGGCAGGCACATTGCGACCCTCTTCGGTAATAACTTCGTCAAAGGCAAAATTATCAAACAATACTTCAAACTCAGGGTCAATATAACCTGCAGGGGCTGCAATATCTGGGAACATGCGCTCCGTATAGGCTTGAGCAAATTCAGATTTAGACATAGGAAACCTCCATAAACAACACTGGTGAAAGCCCAAAGGAGCTTTCACCAGCAATAGTTATGTAATTATTACGGCTTGCGCCATCAAATTATAAAGCTGGGAAAGAGAAATCAGTGCCGTATACTTCTTTCCAAGCAGCCAAGAACATGTTGTATTCATTAGAACCAGGAGTGATTTGGTACGCTTGACCATCTGGAGAGAAACGATATACAGTATGCAAGCTTGGGTGAACAATGTATTTGAACAATGTAGCTTCACCATATTGGTTGTTATGCATGTTCACTACATTGATACCGAATACGTAGTTACGGCTACTATCAATACCACTGAATTGGGATGCTTTATCAAAGAAGTATGTTTCAGAACCATTTGCACTATTTGGAACCTCTGGATAGTTAGCTAAACCATTCCAGTTTGCTGCATTAGCAACACCACCAACTAATAATGTACCGGCTAATACAAATGCGCCTAATAAATTTTTATTCATAATGCTCTCCTTTTGCCTTAACGGCATCTCACGAACAGGTCATACTCTCACATGACCTCAGTACAATACGTTATATGTATAGTATATCACATTTTATGAAAATATTAGATATATTAAATTAGAGAATGATGCATATGAGATCTTACTAAATTACACTACATTAGCGCTTAAGCTTCTCTGCTGTTCTAGCATTAGCGTTATCGATTGCGTCTAACAATTTGTTAAGCAACATGCGCAATTGACGCGTTTCTTCTACATCGAAAATCGGACCTGCAGATTCAGACAAGCGGCGCGGTACATGAACAGCTTCGTCACGTAATGCTTTACCAGTATCAGTAAGGGTTACCATAACGACACGTTCATCTTGACGACTACGCTTACGCTTTAAGAATGCTTTAGCTTCTAATTTCTTTAAAAGTGGTGTTAATGTACCAGAATCAAGGCGCAATACTTGACCTAGTTCTTTAACGGACAAATCACCATATTGCCACAATGCCATCATTACAATGTATTGAGTATATGTCAAATTTAACGGATCTAAGTGACTGCGATATGCATTAACAATTTCCTTCGCCACTACATAAAGTGGGAAGCTCAATTGGTTGTCTAATTTCATGTACTCTGCATCAGGTACATCTTCTTTATGTTTGTAACCTTCCAGTACGCCAATTTCTGCCATATTCTACCTCCATATGCACACAATAATCTACAAATTAATTGTACACAATTCTACAGCAAGCAGTCAACGTAAAAAACCTACTTTGTTCAGATATTTTTAAATTTGTCAATTAATTAATATATTTTTTCTTTTTTATTAAAAAATGAGCGCTTCTATAGAATTTATGGGCAGAAATCACACCATAAAGCTGTGAACCTATTAATAAGATTTTTTTATATTAGAATTCAATACCACATGCGGACATGGCTTCTTCAAGACGTTTAGCATGATCTAATTCTTCTGGAATAGAATGTTCAATTAATTCAGCAATTTTATGAGCACCCTCTTCATTAGAATTGCGAACTTCATCAGCTAATTTCGTAAGGATCGTATCTGCAGACACTTCAGCCTTGTAGAAATTAATGACCATCTTAATGAAGTCTTCCTTTGTAGCAGGACCATCGCCTAATAAATGGCTATAAATTCCGCCATGTGCTGCATCTTCTGCAGCATTTTTATAGATTGCATCAGCAATTGCATCATAACCAAGCTCTTTAGCTAAAAAATACATGGTGAAATATTGATTAGCACCGTTAATTTCTGCGTTCTTTAACATCTCAATAGTTTTTTCAAAGGATTTCCCCTTTGCAATACCATGTAAATTCATAATATTCTCCTTCTATAATAAGCTATATAGATTTAAAACTTTAAGTAGCTGCTCACATATGAATACTCAATAAAACCAAAAGCTAAAAATATAATTTTATACAATTAATATTGTAAACTCTATATCTATTTTTGTCAATATACTTGGTTTAATTAGCTAGTTAGTAAAATGTGGCCTCTTCTAGTTTTTTCTTGTAGTATAATAAAAGAAATTCTATACCAAATCCCATTTGTCTTAGGAGGTCCTCATGAATACCTTAGAATGTATTAAAACTCGTCATAGTACGCGTAAATTTAAAGCAGATCAAGTATCTCGTGAGCTTATCGACCAAGTACTCGACGCGGGTCGCCGTGCCCCATCTGGTGGCAATACACAATTAACACATTTCATGGTCATCACAAATCAAGACGTGCTCAACGAACTAGTAACGCTTGTGCAAGAGGAATACGGCAAAATGCCGATTACGGAAAATACATTGCCATACATGGTGAACATCATTAAAATGTCCGCTGAAGGCAAGTTTGTATTTAACTATGGTGCACCGGCTCTCATCGTACTAGCAAGCCAAGCAAGCTATGCAAACAACTTTGCCGATGTGTCTTGTGCTATGCAAAACATGATGCTTGCTTGCAACGAGCTCGACCTTGGCAGCTGCTGGGTAAACCAAATCCGTCACCTCCAAGACAATGAGCGCATCCAAGCTAAAATGCGTGAACTAGGCCTTAAAGAAGGTGAAAAAGTATATGCTAGCCTTGCTATTGGCTATCCAGACTTACCAAACGGTCTTAACCGCCGCGAAATCGAACCGAAAGGCTATCCTGTAACATATATTGATTAATTGAGACCATAAAATCAATATATTCACGTACGTATATAAATATATTCATAATTAATATACAACACAAAAGCGCTATCTATCCCACAACTCTAATTGAGTTTTGTTCGGAATAGATAGCGCTATTTTATTGACTATATTAGGTTTAGCTCATGACGCGTTATCAATCAAATCAGTAAATAAATTTTAATTACCCTTCAAATACGCGTTTGCAAGCTGCTTTTACAAGAAGACTATCGCCATACAATAGATTTTTTAATAACACTCAGCCTATGCCAAATACCTATAATGGTGCGTTAAAATAACTATTTATCATAATTAAAAATAAAACATAGTCGACTTTTAGTCATACATGGTATGATAAAAAAGACATTTTGTAGAAAGGATGTGTGATGATGTCGATTTTCTCTCCAGCTCCTCATATTGAACGATTACCAGAGGGGCAAATCGATTCCACCTACAAACGTCTTCGCAAAGAAGTCTTTGCAGGTACTTTTATTGGTTATGCTACATTCTATTTGATCCGCCAAAACTTTAGTTTGGCTGTTCCGTACATGATTGCTGAGTACGGTTACACTAAAGCGGATCTTGGTATTGTCATGACCCTCTTATCCGTAGCGTACGGCGTAAGTAAATTTGTCATGGGTAATGCGTCTGACCGCTCTAACCCAAAATACTTCTCCACAGTAGGTCTATTGCTCAGTGCTTTAGTTATGTTATTATTCGGCACCTTACCTGGTGTTTTAAGCAGTATTCCTATCATGTGCGTGCTCGCCTTCTTAAATGGTTGGTTCCAAGGCATGGGCTATCCTCCATATGCGAAAAATATGGTAACTTGGTTCTCCCGTTCTGAACGCGGCGCTTGGTGGTCCTGGTGGAACGTATCCCACAACCTTGGTGGCGGTATCATCGCACCCCTTGCTACGTTAGGTATCTATCTATTTGGTACATGGCATAGTATTTTCTTCTTCCCTGCTCTTATTTCTATCGTGTTAGCTGTGGTTACATTCTTCTTGTTGAAAGATACACCTCAATCCTGTGGCTTGCCACCTATCGAAGAATACAAACACGAACCAGTAGCAGCTGAAGTAAGCGATGAAAATAAAACTACTTTCAAAGAAATCTTCTACAAATATATTTTGCATAACAAATACTTATGGTATCTTGCAATTGCAAATATCTTTGTATACTTCATCCGTTATGGCGTAGTAAGCTGGGCTCCTACTTATTTGACAGCTGTAAAAGGCTTTACAAAAGAAGGTTCCCGTTGGGCTTACTTCTTATACGAATGGGCTGGTATTCCAGGCATGCTCGTAAGCGGCTATTTGAGTGACCGTGTATTCCGTGGCCGCCGTGCGCCAGCTACTATCTGCTTCATGCTATTCGTTATCTTGGCAATCCTCGTTTACTGGTTCAACCCAGCAGGCAATATCCTTATCGATAACTTAGCACTTATCGCTATCGGCTTCCTCATCTACGGTCCTGTTATGATGATCGGCCTTCAAGCAGCAGACATGGTACCACGGGTAGCAACAGGTGGTGCTACTGGTCTTACAGGCCTTCTTGGTTACCTCATCGGTTCCGCTGGTGCTGGTGCCTTCATGGGTCTCATGGTTGACCTTTATGGTTGGGATGGCGGCTTCGTAGCCCTCGTTGGTGCATGTATCCTCGCTATCGTATTCCTACTTCTCACACTTGGTGATAAATCCCAAGCAAAAGAACAGTAATCTACAACTAACAGTTGTTTGAACACAAAAATCCCCTAGTAACACATCGTTACTAGGGGATTTTATTATGTCTAAAACTATACACTGCACTACATTCTATGCTACGCATAAAGAACTATTGAGAACTTTCAAATTATACACGAGACCAAGTCGCGCCAATCCGTGCAACGCAACAGCCGTAACAGGATCCATGAAGCCAAATACACCAGCACCGATAATGGCGATATGGAATACAATGGACACGATGAGTAAACCTAAATGAGACTGCTTTGTTCCTTTTGAAAGCTCTGATACGGGAGATGCATCATCCACAAGAGAGCCCATCATGAGCGCCACTAAGATAAGCTCCAAGGAACACGGGCATAGTACCAATAACAAGGTTACAGTATGTATGAAATCCTGTGTCAATGCAAAGGAACCCATAGATAATAGCAATACAGCCACAACAATAACAGATGAATAATTGTTAATGCCCTGACGCATAGCAACGAGTTGAGATGGCATGGCAGGAAGCATATCATCATCTAAGGTATAATGTGACTCGCCTGTGATAAGCTGTTCCAAGAAAAAGCCAGCCTGTACGATGAGGCCCACATAGGCCGCCGTATGATAATCGCCAATGGAAATGAGCGCTACCATGGCCACAACAATAAGGAAATTAGCATGGATCTCTAAATGCTTCAAAATACTTTGAACGCTATTAATGAGCAGCGGCAAACCACAAACGAGAACCGTCACCCAAGCCAAGTCAATAACAGGATTGAATGACTCTGTGATGGCATCTAATAGAATAAATAAAACACCTAGCGCCAAAATAGCACCTTGCGTGAACAACGACACCTGCGCCGATAAAGACTGTAAAAATTTCATATAGACCTCTATACACTAGAACCGGCCTTACTTACTCCGGAAATAAAACAAAAACAACACAATATTAATTCAGAACTCTCTATACCTAAATTAATTCAAAACCCTATGAACCTAAATTATTTGATAAATCTATGTACCCATAGGGGTATATCTACAATGTAACCATTATACAAAATATGCGAATTATATACAAATCATTTTTTTCGATAAATGATAAAGAACTACAATTTCTTTATGTAGTACCAAAAGAATAAATTTATAAAAATGACTTCAAAGCTATGAGCTTTATTTGAAAGCTCTTATTTCTTTATTAGACGTAGAAAGAACAGGTCCCTAAAAACGACTTAGCTCGCTATGGAGGCTTTTAGGGACCTGTTCTTTCGGTTAACTAATATGAAATTAGAGCTTCAACGCCTCGATCCATTCTGCTTCTTTAAAGCCAACGAGTACTTTGTCTTCAAGAACCAAGATAGGACGTTTCACAAGCATACCATTGGATGCTAATAAAGCGAGTTTTTCTTCTTCGCTAAGGTTTGGTAATTTATCCTTCAATTGTTGTTCACGATAAATCATACCAGATGTATTGAAGAATGCTTTTAAATCTTTACCAGATTGTGGATACCACGCAGCAATTTCTTCAGCTGTAGGATTTTCAGACTTAATGTCACGATCTGTGTATTTAATATTATGATCATCTAAGAATTTCTTTGCTTTTTTGCATGTTGTGCATTTAGGATATTCAACAAATAACATAGCGTCTCCTTATAGTAATACATAATGTTATAACGATATATTTATAAGTTAAGTGTACCAAATATATCGAAAATTATCAATATCTCATTGACAGTCTACAGGTTCTAATGCATTACAATGATCAATAGAGCTTAATACTTCCTCCATCCCTGCACTATGCTTTGCGGTACGTAAATCAACATCCATCTGCAACCGCAAGAAATATCCTTCAGAAACACCAAAGTATTTAGCTAAACGTAGAGAGGTGTCTGCTGAAATAGCTCGTGTCCCATTCAAGATTTCCTGAATACGCGAAACAGGCACATGTATATCTTTAGCTAATCGATATGCAGATAGTCCTAATGGCTCCATAAACTCTTCTTTCAATATTTCACTGATGGTAGGTGTTGGAATAAACTTGTCCATATATATTCCCTCTCTATTAATGATAATCTATAATTTCTACATCATAAAAACTATTAATATCTTTCACTTTAAAACATAATCTATACTGGCTATTAATCCGTAAACTATACTGGCCAAAGCGATTGCCTTGCAATAACTCTAATCGGTTACCAGGTGGCCACCTTAAATCCTGTATCGATTCAGCATTATCTAATAATATTAGCTTACGAAGAGCTAATCTTTGTATAAACGGTGAAAAGCGTTTAGAAAAACTCTGATGGTAAACCTTTTCTGTTTCCTTATCTTTAAATCCGATAATCATAGAACCTCTCCTTTGATTATACCTGTTTTACAGGTATAACTCAATAATATATACCTGTATTTCAGGTATATTGTGGAATAACTTTATTCTATAAATGATTTCGGTAAAAGATTTCTCTAAAACAGCACTCAAATCCTACTGTTCTTCTGACTCTATTGGTCACCTATTTCGGAATGTATCTACTTCTAGTCATCACTTGAAGATCAGCAAATATTAGTACTAACTTTTATAATGGCTACAAATATAAAAAGACCTATATTCTCTAGACTCTCATGTGCAAAGTACAGCAGTGAAAGGTTAGAGAATATAGGTCTCTTATAAAATCTATATATTATTTTTCTTAGTATTCATAATACGATTTACATTAGAGCAAGAATGTAAGCCCCATAGCTACAAAGATGGCTGGTAATAGGTTCGCAATGCGGATTTTACCAGGCCAGATGAGGTCAATACCGACGCAGAAGATCAGAATAGAGCCCACGTAGGATAGGTTATCGATGGCACTCGGTGTCATCAACGGTGCTGCGATGTGTGCCATAGCGGTAATAATCCATTGAGTAATCCCTACAGGAATAAAGGAGAACAACGCGCCCTTCCCCATAGAGGATACCATAACCATAACGATGATACCGTCGAGGATACCTTTTAATAAGAGCGTTTGGTAATTACCCGTTAAGCCGTCTTGAATAGAACCGAGTACGCCCATGGCTCCCACTGTAAACGTAAGGGATGCCGTAATAAAGGCGTGCGTAAACTGCGGATCACCAGTGTTACCAGTTTTGGCTTTCACCCAGTCGCCAAATACAGTAATCCAACGGTTAAGGTCGATAAGCTCGCCAATTACGGCGCCTGCCACCATGCTAATGATCATCAGCATAGGCCCCGTCGTTTGTATCGTTCCGTTCACGATGACTAGCATATACTGCATGGCACCGCTCATCCCGAGGAGGAGAACAATAATGCCGCTCACCATCATGAGCGTCTGTTTCAAATTTTCTTTCATAAACCGACCAAATGCGAGGCCGCACAAGCTGCCGGCTATGATGAGGCCAATGTTAATGGCCGTGCCCAAACCAATCATATATTTCCCTTTCTGAATTGTGAAAGTAATACTTTATTTCATCATCAGTATATCAACTATATCGAAATAAATCAATTTATCGTGGTATACAACTAATCTATGCCGTTATATGGCCCTAGATAAAAACATATAGCAAAAAGCCCCTATCCCGTGAAGGATAGGGGCTTCATGTTGTGTTTATAGCTTTGAGAGAGAAGTATATGAGAGACCCGCTTTGGAGAGAGAGAATATATGTGTTTGTATAAAGCGGGCCGACATATGATGGAACGCTATCTTTCCATCGACTATAGTGTACACCTTAAAGTGCGGTTTAACACAAGTTCAATTTTGTAAAACCAATCATGTATAAAAACTATTGTTAACTAACGATTATACAAATACGTTACAACCTGTATTAATCCTCAGCGTCTACAGGCAATTGAACAATATCTGCGGTCTTATTAATCTCGTCAAAACAAGGACAGTCCTTACCGTGATCGTTGATAAGGCCACTGGCTTGTAGATGGGAATAAATAGTAACGGGGCCTACAAACTTAAACCCGCGCTTCTTTAGATCCTTACTAATCCGTGTAGACAGACCATTCTTTGCTGGCACATGCCCATCGGGATGGCTTTCATAAATAATTGTTTTATTACCTGTGAAAGCCCAGATATAGTTGCAAAACGAACCAAATTCATCTTGAATACGTTTAAAAGCAGAAGCATTATTGATAATAGCCTCAGTTTTAGGGCGAGACTTGAGCATGCCCTCAGTCTCCATAATCCGTTCTATGTCGCTTTCACCATAAGCAGCAACCGCATCAATATCAAAGTGATCAAAACAGCCTCGAATGATGTCTCGTTTATTCAAAATCGTAAGCCAACTGAGACCACATTGGAGGCTTTCAAGACAGAGATGTTCAAACTGCAATCGATCATCATGAATAGGACGACCCCACTCATGATCGTGATACGCCTGATACAAGGGCGTCGTCGGCCATTCACAAGTAGCCACTACACACCTCCATGGGCCCAGACGAGGACATCATACATGAGCGCTACCACGAGGCCCATCACGAGATGACCGCCCACATAAAACGGCACAAGATAATAGATAAACAGCAATAGTGAATGTAAGGCTCTGCGGAGCCATACAATCGGTGTAGACGTACCGCCGCCCACCTTGCCATCAAGCCAATTATGGACGATATAAATAGGTGTACCTAATCGGACAATCCAGTCGGGCATACGTTTTCTAGGATTGAGTCCTGGACAATACAAAATCACCAAGGGCAACGCCACCGCATCAAGGATGAGCAGCACCGTTAAGGTCAAGGAGAATAAGTCTATCTCGCCTTCCCACGTCAATGGATGAGCTATAAAGCGGAGCGCCCACAAATAGGCTTTATATACGATATACGGTTCTAATAGCCATAATAAGGGCTTCACTACACTCATGGGACTACCTACGCCAAACACAAAATAAGAAAACTACGCATTCGCGTAGTTATTTTTGATACTATTATTATATCAGATTTTGCACTTTTTGTGGGGTTAAAATTCATAAAATTTTATCAAAATATACAATTTATAGTAGTTCTCAATGAAAGAACCCACTATATAAGCTATTCCTCACTGTCGGCTCATATATACTGATTTTTCATCAATTTTATGACTTATTTTGATAAATTACAAAAAAAATATAGTGTAATTTACACCATAAAATCTAGTGTAAATTACACCATAAAACCTTGCTCAAACAACTAAGAATTTGCATCATTATCATGTGGCATTTTGTACTCATACTCTATGTTATTATTAATACAGGTAGTAAATACCGTCTCACTTTCTCCTTTTGAAAAAATAATAATGCAAATAAGGCAGTCCTGATGGACTGCCTTATTTGTATATTACATAGATTGTCTATTTCTCTATAGCCTCAACTATTTCGCCGATGTACATATAGTGTGGTTCCCAGCGATCACTGCCAGCTTTTGTATATTCAGGAGGATTGGATGCATAATACTCTTTTATTTTATCCGCTAAATGTGCTTCATCGAATTGATGTTCGTAGAGCTTTTTGCATACAAAAGTTAACTCTGCTTCTTCAAACATGACACCATCATCTACTGCAACTGGTGTTAAGCCCGAATTAGCCACCTTATCTTCGTCACGACCAGAATGAGATCCTAAATAACCAAGAGCCTTACGTTGGCTTTCAGGCAAGAAACTAACGGTAAACGTATCATATTTCGCCATGAATTCTTGGGTATAACGAGCTGGATGAATATACACAGTCACTGTGGAAATATCATTACCAACTAGGCCCCACATGTTGCCCATGCTGCCCCAACTAACAGTACAAGTATTAAAATCCTCAGGTGTACCAGCTGTAACAAGAGCCCA
>NZ_CAJLUB010000057.1 GCF_905209685.1 uncultured Veillonella sp.
TGAAAGACACACACATTACACAACCACAGTTCGCCATGATATGGTTTGGTGCCGCGCTATCCATAGCGGAGATTATGACGGGAACCTATCTGGCTCCCTTAGGGCTCACCCAAGGTTTATATGCCATCATACTGGGGCATATCATCGGCGGTATATTGCTCTTTGGAGCTGGCCTCATTGGTGGACGCTTGCGACAAGGCAGTATGAATACTACCGCTTTCAGCTTTGGCCGACTAGGGGCTAAAGGCTTTGCCTTTTTAAATATGCTACAACTCATTGGATGGACTAGCATCATGATCTACGATGCGATGCTCGCCTTACAAGAGCTAGCACCCCTATCGCCTATGATTTGGACCACAGCCATCGGAGCTCTCGTTATTCTATGGCTTTTCATCGGCCTCCACAATACAGGCTATATTCAAGCCATCGTATCTGTTCTATTGCTAGGTCTCACCCTCTACATGGGCGCTCACATGATAGCTCAATGGCCTAGTGAAAGTAGCCTTATAGCTAGTGGAAATATGAGTTTTATAGCAGCTCTTGAACTATCTATTGCTATGCCATTATCTTGGTTGCCTCTCATCAGCGATTATACTCGTGAAAGTAAAAATCCTTTCTCCGCATCACTAACAAGTGCTGCAGTTTACACAGTAACAAGTATTGTTATGTATACCTTAGGTCTTAGCGCCGCTATCTTTGGCGGTGGCGACTCCATCATTACCATCATGATGAACGCAGGCCTCGGCCTTGCAGGACTTATCGTTATTATCTTCTCTACCGTTACTACAACCTTTATGGACGCTTACTCTGCAGGCGTATCTAGTACGACGATCTATAGCGGAGCCTCCAGTAAAGGCGTAGCCGTTATCGTAACTATCGTCGGCACCATTGCGGCTATCCTATATCCAATGGATGATATTACAGACTTCCTATACCTCATTGGATCTGTATTTGCTCCAATGATTGCCATCCTATTAGCTGATTATTTTATCAATCATCAACAAGTACAAACACTATCGGCTTATCTAGTAAGAGGTCTCATTTGGGCTGTATCCGTTGGCTTATACCACTATATGTTACATAGTGAAAGCACTATCGGTGCTACACTACCATCCTTTGCTATGGCATTTATCGTTACCGCTATTGTGGGATTTATAAGTAAAACAGCGCATGCATCAACAGAAATTAAGTAACATTAGCAAATAACATCTATTATAAACGTACTAATTCAATACTAAAGATAAGGCTAAATACACTGCTATCAACTATCTAAAAAGAAAACACCTTCACAATCCACTAGTAGGATTATGAAGGTGTTTTTTATTATCTTAAATTTTACAGTTATTCAGATATCGTAATGAGCCCGTTTTCACAGGTCCAATGTCTATCCCCTACAGCTTCTACTTCGCTTTCATCATGTGTCACCCATACGCAAGGTACATCCCATTCTCGAATGATGGAAACGAGGTCTTCACGCACTTGTTTTCGTAAGTTCCAATCAAGTGCAGATAAAGGCTCATCAAGGAGCAGAATAGTCGGTTTTGAGTAGAGCGCACGGCCTAGTGCAACCCGCTGTTGCTCACCACCAGATAAGCTACCAGCCTTGGTATTACGATATTTCTCCAAACCCAAACGTTGTAACAATGTATCACACATGTCAGGGGTGCCTCGTTTGCTATAGGTAATATTATGTTCTACAGACAAATGAGGAAATACAATATTGCCTTGCGGCATATAGCCTACTTGCCGTTTTTGAGCAGGCACCCATATCTTTTTACCTCGATCAACCCACGTCGTATCATCATATTGAATACTACCAGTGGTTGGTTTTACGAGCCCTGCAATACATTTGATAAAGGTACTTTTACCACTACCAGATTGACCAGTCAGAACAGTAATTCCAGAAGGAAGCACCCCATCAGCTTTCACAGTCACAGAAGGTCTAGCTACAGTAAAGGAAAATGTAATCATAGAACCTCCTAGTTATTCTCTGTATGGCGGAACAAGGACCCCTTCGTAATGAGGTGAATGCCGCTCAACAATGCCAATGTAAGTACACAAATATATACAACAAGCTCAAAGGCATCCATGTACTGCCCTGCCTCTACGTAGGAGTAAATAGCTAACGGCATAGTACGGGTTACCTTCGGAATATTACCAGCGATTAAGATGGTAGCACCAAATTCCCCCATGGCACGGCAGAACGCCAAGATGCTACCTGTTAAAATACCTTTCCACGCAAGAGGCACAGATATGGTAAAGAATATACGCAATTCTGAAGCGCCCAATGTACGCGCTACATCCTCCATATTATGATCGACGGACTGCAAGGCAGAGCGCACTGTTTGATAAAATAGGGGGAATGCAATGACTGAAGATGCAACGACTGCACCAGAAGCGGCAAAAACTACACTCATACCGTGAGCTTCGAGCCACGCACCAAAAGCATATCCTGGAGTAAATACCATGAGAAGAGCAAAGCCCACAACTACAGGTGGCAACACAAGAGGCAACGTAATTAGAGCATCTAAAATAGCCATACCGCCCCACTTACAGCGGTTCATCCAATAACAAGCGCCTAAGCCTATAACAATAACGATGATAAGAGCAATGCTCGCCACCCACAGAGATAGCCAAAATGGACTCATAGTACGCCCCCTTTCTATCAATAAGACTAAAATCAGTAATAATAAAAATACATCTAGTTTTAAAATGATTTACTTATTTGCATCATATAGCATGTAAAAATGTATGTCTAACATATTCATAATAATATCTATATTGTATCATAAGAAAACGCTAGCCCTGAAAGCTAGCGTTTTACCCTTATTTAGAAGTGGAGAAACCGTATTTCTCTAATACTTTTTGGCCTTCTGGACTCATTACGTATTGGTAAAAGTCTTTTGCCAATGCGTTGTCGTATTTTTTAATGATACCGATTGGATAGATAACTGGATCATGAGAATCAGCAGGTGTTACTGCAGAAATTTGAACTGCATCGCCTGCCGCAATAGCATCAGTTTTGTAGATGAAGCCTGCATCACCAGCACCTTGGCTAACGGAAGCCGTTACAGCTTTTACGTCTTTAGCGTATACTACATTAGGTTCTACTTGTTCCCAAACGCCTAATTTTATTAATACTTGTTTACCGTAGTTACCAGCTGGTACTGTTTCAGGGTTACCTAATACAATGCGTTTTACTGTAGCGATTTGATCTAACTCAACTTTAGGTTGACCTTTTGGGACTACGAGAACGAGTTCATTCGTAACAAATGGTTTTACATCACTTACAAGGTCTTTCTCTTGTAACATTTTCATATTCTTTTCGTCAGCAGAGATGAATAAGCTAGCTGGTGCGCCTTGTTCAATTTGTTGGCGCAATGTGCCAGAACCAGCAAAGTTAATAGCAATTTGGTCGTCTGATAAGTTATGACTCTTTTTGTAGGACTCTGCCAATTCAGTAAGAGCACCTTTCAAGCTCGCTGCCGCTTGTACAGTAATCTTTTCAGATGTGCTTGGTTTAGCAGAATCTGCTGCTTTGTTTGTGTCACTACCACACCCCACTAACAAGGCCAGCATGAAAACGCTCATTAATACTAATAGAATTCGTTTCATAATTCCTCCTGTGCATCCCTTTGGACTCCACACTGTGAAAGCTATGGTTACTCACCGTAGAGACACGTTCAAAGAACAAACTAAATATACAATATATTCACATTATACTATATATTTGTTAATTAATATGTATGTAAAAACTCACATTTTGCATATATATTTCTGATGAATACCATAAGAAATCATAATGGATAAAACTTTTAAGCCCCGAACAATACATACTATGGTATGATAATACTATACATTAAATCCATACTAAATTAATAAGAAACTCTAGGTGAGATAATGAATATATTCGAGCTAATAGGACATATATTTATGAACTCTATGATTCCTATTTTTATACTGATAGGCGTAGGGTTTATATTGGATAGAAAATTTAAACTAGATTTATATACGCTGAGTAAACTAAACTTCTACATATTATTGCCTACCTTTGTATTTAGGGCTATGTATGAAGCTAAATTTACATCAGGTACGTTAGAAATCGTATTTTGTGCACTAGTTGTACTCATACTGAACTCTATCCTTTCAGGTGTAGTCGGCAAAATACAAGGTTATGATGTAGCAAAAATCGCCACATTAAAGAACTGCGTTATGTTCAACAACGTTGGCAATATGGGCATCGCCCTTGCCATCTTTGTATTTACTAATGTGCCTTACGTCATCGATGGCGCAACCCCCTATGCTGATTTAGGTCTTGTCAGCGTCGTATCTATTATGATTATACAGACCATTACGAGTAATACCTATGGCTTCTACCAAGCTGGCGCTGGGCGATTAAGCACAAAAGATGCGTTAAGCGTAGTCTTCCATATGCCTATGGTATATGCTATACCGCTTGCATTACTTTGCCAGCTCTTACCATTTGATTTACACGGTCTATTCTTCTTTGCCCCTCTTAAAATCTTTGCTAATGCCTTTGTAGGCGTTGCTATGATCGCTTTAGGGGTGCAGATTAACAGAACGCCATTAAACTTCTTTAAGGCGGATGTTATGCTCGCTACATCCTTACGTCTCGTCGTAAGTCCTCTCATTGCTGCAGTTATTACTATATTATTTATAATGTTCTATGGTCCTATGCACCCGATTGCAGCGCAAACGATTGTCATCACCTATAGCGTACCAACAGCCATCAATATGGCCCTTATTGCTATCGAGATGAAAAACAATCCAGAATACGCTACGCAAATTGTAATGGGTACAACCATACTATCAGCAGTAACTATGCCACTATTTATTACGATAGCCTATTACCTCTTCCCTTTATATTAATACTAGTATACCTATACAAAAAGGAGCCGTATAAACGGCTCCTTTTCTTATATTTTTATAGTATAAATCGTTAGAGGTTATATATCATATATGTTTTGTACATTCCTAGTTAAACTAGACAAGTAGTATATAGTAAGAATATATAACTATTGATGAGATACGTGTTCCATACCCATTCTTACGAGACCTTCTACGTGATCATCGTTTAGAGAGTAGTATGCAGTTTTCCCATCCTTGCGATAGGTCACAAGACGGGCTTGACGCAATACACGTAATTGATGAGAGATAGCAGATTGTCCCATCCCCATTGTTTCCGCAATGTGATTTACACACATTTCGTTTTCTAATAATAATTCTACTATTTTAAGGCGTGTAGGGTCACCCAGGATTTTAAACAGTTCTGCTAGCTTTAGCAATGATTCTTGTTTGTCGCTCATATAGTCCCCCATTTTATAAACCATTATCTATGTTTATTTATTGTTCTCATGTAACTTAATTTCGTTCTTATTTGTAAACCTAAATGGCATACATACAAATATTATATCATTTTTACGCTATAAAAAAGAGACTTTGTTACAACAAAGTCTCTTTTTGTATCATATCTGTACAGGATATGAATTATTTAATGATCAATACAGGGCAAGTGGAGTGACTAGTTACATAGCTACTTACGCTACCCATGAATAAGCCTTTCAATGGGCCAAGGCCACGGCTACCCATTACGATAAGGTCAGCATTATATTTTTTAGCTACTGCTAATAATGCAGGACCAGGGGAACCAACTTCGAATACGCTTTTAACTTTTACGCCTGTAGGAATTTCTTTTACTACATCGTTAAGAATTTCTTTACCAGTTTCTTCCATATCTTCTGCAATTTGTTCAGATACGTAACCACCGGAAATTGGTGTTTGATCGAAATTGGAAATAGCAGACACGATATTTGCAACGTGAACAATAATCAATTCAGCATGGTTGCGGTCCGCTACAGCGAGAGCATGTTCCAACGCACGTTTAGCATTTTCAGAACCATCAGTAGGTACGACAATAGTTTTGTAGGTAACCATAATAACCCCTCCTATTTCTAATCCCTCAAAGGGGATATGATCAAAGATCGTTTAGCCTATAGTATTATATTCTAGACCATCAAGGAAAACTCCTCTTTTTCTAGAGGATTTCTTTTATTATAGCACAAATTATACAGATTTATACAAATAAAAGAATATTATGTGTATATTATAAAACTTGTGATGATTGGTTAGTATTCAATGTAGTAGTCAATTTGAATCCATCCAGCACATCGATGAGCTCCGGTGTGCTAAGGCTAGTTCCTGCTGGGCCAATCATACGAGCCACGGCTACATTGCCTTCATTACCTAAGATAATAGTAGCGGCAAAGGATACTGGTGCAGCTGCAGATGTATCAGCCGTATTAGGATTCTTCATATGACCTGCCAAGTAGAACATTACATTACCATCGATAATATGTGTTTCATAACGAGTAATGGTTGCCTTATTCACCTCAACCAATTGTTTAAGGTAATAATCACCTAGCATTTGTTTGCCCATCATTGTAGGCATGCCTGTGCTAACCGCTTGTACGGGGATTGTAAAGGATTCAATATCAAGGCGCACATTATGCTTAGCGAAAGCAATTTTACCCTTTTCATTTAGACGGGTAAAACCTTTTGGATAGGCAAATTTAATACCTTCAGCTACGCTGATATCACTTGTGCCAGAGATAAACTGCTTAACACCTTTGATTGTACTAGAACCAGACTTATTTAGTAATTCAAAGGATGGAATTGTATGTTCCATCAAGCCTTGTTCCATAAATTCCCCTTGAATAGGAGCATAGGTGCTCGCCAAATTGTAGCGATGCGTTGGATCCTTATCCATGATGAATTCCGCTTCAAATACAGATTGAACAGGCTCTGTAGATGTCATTTCAGCATACGATTTTGGTGTTGTCTTATCCCAACGTGCTGATATAGCCCCTTTCTTGTTAAAGAAGCCCCCAACGATATCGTTATTTTCAAAGACATTACTATGCTGACGCCAGATGCTCAAGTACTCTTCATCAGACATGCCCTTGATTGGCACACCATACCAAGTCGTATTCCATTCCTTTTGAGATACCCCGTCTTGCGGTGTATTATTGCGTTTTGTGAAAGACACAGTATAGGAATCATCTTGTGTTGGACCTGCTAGGTTGAAAGAATAGCCTTGAATATGCTCACTTTCACTACGCACATCCATATCTAGCTTAACACCATCGGCTACACGCCATGGAATCGTAAAGGTATAGCCATTTTTATAGTCCTTAACTACTGTGTTCATCGTAGTCGCATACGATTTATACTGATCTGGCAAAATAGAGGCAGAGTCTTTTTGGGAATCTACGATTGCCATCGGAGTTCCAGGTGTGCCTTGCAAGCCTTCTGCCATAATAGAGGTCGTGCTCATAGCCATGACAGCTAACGTAGCAGCAATAAAACGTAACTTCATAAGACCTCCTATAACATGTTCTCCAAGAACGCTTTCGTTCTATCGTTCTGTGGATTGTTGAAAATTTGTTCTGGTGTACCTTCCTCTTGGATAACACCATCCGCCATAAAGATGACACGATCAGATACTTCACGAGCAAAGTTCATTTCATGAGTTACGATAATCATCGTCATATGATCATCAGCCAACTGTTTAATAGTCTTAAGAACCTCACCAGTTAATTCTGGGTCAAGGGCAGATGTAGGCTCATCAAAGAGCATGATTTCAGGATTCATCGCCAATGCGCGAGCGATGGCCACGCGTTGTTGTTGACCGCCAGACAAACGGGATGGATACATATCGCGCTTTTCCCATAAGCCAACTTTATTAAGTAATCGCTCTGCAATCGGTAAAATTTCATCATCTTTCATACCTTTTACCATGCGCGGCGCGATCATAATGTTATCAAGCACCGTCATATGAGGGAATAAATTGAAAGATTGGAATACCATGCCCATGCGTAATAATAAGTCATGTTGTGTTTCTTGGCTAGCATAGTTTACAGTGCCATTAGCATCTGTACTAGCAAGGACAGTACCATCTACAGTAATAGAACCACCATCAATGGTTTCCAATTGACCTAAGCAGCGTAAAAATGTAGATTTACCAGACCCAGATGGGCCGATGATAGAAACGATTTCCCCTCTATCCATTTTGAGCGATACATCGCGCAATACAGTTTGATTGTTAAAGCGTTTTTCAATACGCTCCATATTTACAAATGTCATAAGTACCTCTTACATCGTCGTATAAATAAATAGCTGTAATTTCAAATCGGCTATAGTCCTTAAAAACAACTAAGTCCATATCTACGACACACTACTACAGAATAGATTAATCTTCATATACAGCAAATCGTCTTTCTAAGTAGTTGAAGATATTTGTCAAAATAAAGGTAAAGATCAAGTAGAACAAAGCTGCCACTAAGAAGGCAGAGATATCAAAGTCACGTTGTACGATAGATTTTGTAATACGCAAGATATCATTCATAGCCAATACGTATACAAGAGACGTATCTTTCAACAAGTTAATTGTTTCGTTCGCAAGCGGAGGCAATACGCGTTTAAACATTTGTGGCAAGATGATTTTACGCATTGTTTGAGCATAAGTAAAACCAAGAACCTTTGCCCCTTCGTACTGACCACGAGAAATGGATTGAATACCACCACGGAAAATTTCACATAAATACGCTGCGTAGTTCAACACGAATGTAAGTACTGCAGCTGTAGCATCATCCATTTGGACTGCTCCATCTGTAATGATAGGCAATGCATAATATACGAATAAAATTTGTAACATTAATGGTGTGCCGCGCATCAAATATACGAAGGCTTCAACAATTTTGTCGAGCACTGTAAATTTTGATAGACGTACCAAAGCAAGTAAGATACCGCCAGGGATGGATAAAATCCATACAATACAGAATAGCGATACGGTTACCTTTAAACCATCAGCGATGGTTGGGATAATCTGCAATAAATAATCTAACATGGAATACTCCTTCAAAACACGACTAGAGAAGAGGCATCTGGCCTCTTCTCTAGTGTACATTTCGTTCTTTAATTATCTGTTGTACATACTGACCATAGTACTATTAGTATATCACGAATTGTACTATTTAGCATCGCTCTTATCTAGGTCTGCGCTAGAGCCCAACCATTTTTCAACGATTTTATCAGCAGTACCATCTTTTTTCATTTCAGCTAAGATACCATTGATTTTGTCACGTAATGCAGTGTCATCTTTACGGAAGCCAACAGCGAAGTTATCAACACCGTAATCAGTACCTTCTACGATTTTGTATTTACCAGGTTCTTTTGTCATGAGGTAACGAGCGATAACACCATCAGCGATAACTGCATCAACACGACCAATACCAAGATCCATGAAAGCACTTACGAAATCAGCATAGGATTTAGTTTCTTTCACAGTTTTACCGCTTGGATCATTTTGTAATGCAGATTCACCAGTACTAGCTTGTTGAACACCTACTACTTTACCTGCTAAATCAGCTTTGGATTTGATGGAGTCATCATCATTACGAACAACGATGTATTGTTTATCCTTCATGTATGGATTGGAGAACAAAATATTTTTCTCACGTTCAGGAGATACTGTTAAGCCATTCCATAAAGCGTCGATTTTTTTAGATTTCAACTCGGCTTCTTTACTGGACCAGTCGATAGCTTTGAACTCTACCTCCATACCAGCGCGTTTAGCTGCTTCTTTAGCCATATCGATATCTAAACCTACGATTTCGCCTTTATCATCTTTAAAGCCCATTGGAGGGAAGCTATCATCTAAGCCGATAACGATTTTTTTAGGTAATTCTGTATTAGCAGTTTTAGTATCGCTACCACAACCCGTTACAAATACCATCATAGATACTGCTGCAAGGCCAACGGCCATCATTTTTTTCCAATTCATAACTATCCTCCACGGTGTGTTACACCTTTAACTACTTGCTATTATATGCTGTACAGAACTCACCTCTACACCCGATGATTGTATTATACTTTAGTTCGTTAAAGTTGTAAATAGTTAATTTGATGAATTTTTAAATTTTCTTAGTTTTCTAATGTTATATACAATCTATTATAAGAGTAAAGCGTTTGTATAACCCCATACTTTAAAGCTCTGAATGCTTATGAATAGCCTCAATCATGGCCATTTTATCTTTATACCCTACCTGCGCAAGATCTAAGGGGATTACATAAATGCCACCATGACCATTCATGGCCTGCAATTCACGCCACCCTTCGGTAAATCCAATAATATGCTCATAATCGACAAAGACAAAATATTCATCCCCATGAAAGAGACTGTGAAAGTATTCTATAAAAGAAAAAGGCCTACGTTTTAACACGAGGCCCTTTTCACAGATAAAAGCTTGACTTTCACCTAATCTATGAAGGGTCCACAATATAAGAAGTAGCAACAGATAATACAATATACGCTCAGCCCAATCAGACGGCAAATATTTTACAATTAACACGCACACCAATAGACCGACGATGCGTCCAGTCCACTGAATCCCGCGATGTATTTCTAAGCTCTGTTGTACGGCACCTGATGAAAAGCGTTCCATTGCCTCTTGTTTCGTCATGGCTTACCTCACAAATTGAAAGTCTACTATATGATTTTATTTACGGCACAAGCCCATAGCTTGCTCAACTTTACGGTACATTTGACTTGCTTTAGCATGAGCTTTAGCAGCACCTTCATCAAGAATTACATCAAGTTCAGGGCTTGTAATCAATTCATTGTAACGTTGTTGGATTGGCTCAAGAGTTGCCACTAATAGGTCTGCAATATCGGATTTGAATACGCCATAACCTTTACCTGCATACATGTCTTCGATAGCTTCATAGCTGTCTTTTGTGATAGCACGGTAAATGCCCATCAAGT
>NZ_CAJLUB010000058.1 GCF_905209685.1 uncultured Veillonella sp.
GTAATTAACTTTTGGATATTTGTTTTCTTCGACATATTTTTTTGCTTGCTCTCTTAAATCATTAATTAATGCATTATTGTATTCTTCTTCGTTTAAATCTCTGTGAATATATACGTCAATCGTAGTTGTTTTCAACTTCGTCATAGGTATATAATACAGATTTATATTTGAATTTATATTAATACTTTCCATTCCGTTTCTCCTTTACTGTTTTTAATATATTTTACCCCAAAATAAACCATATGTCAATCATTGAAAATCCTCAAAAATTACATCTATGATGTGATTTTTAGAACTGTCAACGAACTTAAACATAGCTTTCTATATCCCTTAATGTCATATCTCGGTGCAGTGCAAGATTAATTCCGTTTGCAACGGTTTTAGCCGTTCTTTCGATTACGAGGTCAATGTCCTTTGTCGTAACCATAAGCGGTGCAAGCTCTTTTGGTATTTCAACCTTTGATATTGTTGCGGCGTCTATAACGGTCGGTACACCTATCGCAATCACCTTTGCACCAATCGTTTCTTCATTAAGACATTCTCTGTTATTTCCCACGCCAGCACCCGGTTGAATACCTGTATCCGATATTTGTACAGTGGTCGAAACACGTCTTATATCCGCCGCCGCCATTGCATCAACGGCGATAATAAGATTCGGTTTCACCTTTTCGCTTACTGCCTTGATAATCTCCGCAGTTTCAATGCCTGTTGTTCCGAGAACTCCGGGTATCAACGCACATACACCGCTTATATTATCATCAAAAAAATCTTTCATATTCTGTTTTATATGATGTGTCACCAACAACCTTGACACCACTTCCGTACCGAGTGCGTCAGGCGTTATGTCACGGTTTCCGAGTCCTACGACAAGTGTAAGGCTGTCACTTTTTATACCGGTCATTTTACGAATTTCCTCCGAAATAAGAGTGCATACCCTTTCGTATATATCAATACTGTATTTCAAATTCGGCGACTCAATCGTTATATAATTGCCTATCGCCTTGCCAAGTGCCTTACTTCCGTTTTCGTTTGTTATTTCTATATTCGTAACGGTTATTCCGTCCTCTGTACGCACATCGGATATAACACCGTCTATTTCCGTTGCATTTTTCGCCTCACGTCTGCTGAGTTCGTGTGCCTCCACCGCCAAGTCTGTTCTTATATTCTGCATTTATACAATCTCCTTTTTTCATCTATCTTTTGAAAAAACAGAGATTATTATACAAAAAAGAGCGATACGGTTGTATCGCTCATCTTTTCGATTATTTTCCAAGTGCATTGTCTATGTCTGTTTTTAGTTTATCCTTGTCACTGCACTTAAATTCAATAGCCGAGATATTATTTGATGTATCAAGCATAATAAGTGCAGGAGTTTGGTCTTTTACCAATGAGAAGTTTTCAAGTGCCTCAGGATTTTCGTCAACATTTACAAGTTGAAAGTTGATTTTGTCCTTATATTCGTTTTCAAGTTCAGTGTACATTGTGTTTGTTGCGTCAAAGTTATCGTCCGCATTTGCCACAAAGTACATAAATGTAGGAGTTACCTTTTCTGTGCTTTCTGTTTGTGCTGTGTCTGTGCCTGAATCTTTTGTACTTCCGCAGCCTGCAATCATTCCGACTGCCATAACGGCTGACATTGCCAATGCTATAATTTTCTTTTTACTCATCATCATTCTCACCTTTCAATTTATCTTTCATTATATCTAAAGCACGATTTGCTATTTTATTATAGCGTTCGGCTTTATTTCTTATTCTTTCGTTAAGTCCGTCTATAATGCCGAAATTCGCATTCATAGGCTGGAACTTTGTATTTGCAGAATTTGAAATATAAAGCGGTAATGCACCGATACAAGTTTTTGAATCGGGTTCAAACATATCTTTTCCGTTAAGCATAGCCGCCATATTATATCCGGCAAGTATTCCGCTTGACGCCGACTCAACATAACCTTCGACACCGGTTATCTGTCCGGCAAAAAATACTTTTGGGTATTTCTCCATTTGATAATACTTATTTAAAAGCGTCGGAGAATTTATATAAGTGTTTCTGTGCATAACTCCGTAACGCACAAATTCGGCATTTTCAAGTCCCGGAATCATTGAGAACACGCGTTTTTGCTCTCCCCATTTCAAATTCGTCTGAAAACCGACAAGGTTATAGAGCGTACCCTCTTTATTATCCTGTCTTAACTGAACAATTGCATATGCATCATCCTTGCCTGTTTTGGGATTGACAAGACCGACAGGTTTTAGCGGTCCGAACACAAGCGTCTGTTCACCTCTTTTTGCCATAACCTCAACAGGCATACATCCCTCGAAAACCTTTTGATTTTCAAATTCTTTAAGCGGTGCTGTTTCAGCCGTGATAAGCTCGTTATAAAAAGCGGTATATTCCTCTTTTGTCATCGGACAGTTGATATAATCGGCAGTACCTTTATCGTATCTTGCCGCTTTGAAAACTTTGTCTTTGTCAATACTTTCTTCCGTCACAATCGGTGCGGCTGCGTCATAAAAGTACAATTCGTCCGAACCTGTAATTTTCTTTATTTCATCGGCAAGTCCGTCCGAAGTAAGCGGACCTGTTGCGATTATTGTATATTCATCGGGATTGATTTCCGTAACTTCTTCATTAAATACGGTTACACGCGGATGATTTTTAATTTTTTCCGTTATATGCTTTGCAAAAACATCTCTGTCAACCGCCAAAGCACCGCCCGCGGGCACACGGCTTATATCAGCCGCCTCCATCATAACCGAATCAAACATACGCATTTCTTCTTTTAAAAGACCTACTGCATTTTCAATATTGCCAGCTCGTAAGGAATTACTACATACGAGTTCTGCAAATTGATCTGTTTGATGTGCAGGGGAACTTTTAACGGGGCGCATTTCATATAAGTCAACATGAATGCCACGGTTAGCGAGTTGCCAAGCCGCCTCAGAGCCAGCTAGACCTGCGCCAATAACAATAACATTTTTATTATTCAACTGTTGTTTCCTCGTTAGCTTTGCTAGATTTTTTAGAATTCTTAGACTCTTTAGTTTCTTTAGATTCTTTTACAGTTTCTTCACTAGCTTCGCTCTTTTTCTTTCTAGTTTTCTTTGGAGGTCGAGTTGGACAAGCTTCATTGGAACAGAATTTCTTAGTCGTCCCATTTTTATATGTCTTCTCAACCATAATAGAACCACAAGTATCACAGAATTCATGGGTTGGTTTATCCCATAATGTGAAATCACATTGTGGATAACGGTTACAACCATAGAACAAACGTCCTCGACGAGACTTACGTTCTACGATTTCTCCTTCTTTACATTTAGGGCAAGTTACACCTGTCCCTACCGTAATAGGTTTAGTATTTTTACATTCTGGGAAGTTAGAACATGCAAGGAACTTACCATAGCGACCAAATTTATATACCATTGGGCTATGACAGAGTTCGCACGTTTCATCACTTTCCATAGATGCAATTTCGATGCGATCCACATCGCTCGCATCTTCTAGCTCTTTAGCGAATACTTCATAGAAATCAGACAACACCTTTAGATACGTATCCTTACCTGATGCAATAGCATCAAGCTCTTCTTCAAGATCACGAGTAAAACCTGTATTGATGATTTTTTCAAAGTACGCGATCAAGAAATCTACCACTACAAAGCCTAACTCTGTAGGAACGAATTGCTTATTAGTATTCTCTACATAGTTACGACTTACGATTGTATCTAGAATTGGAGCATATGTACTTGGACGACCAATACCGAGCTCTTCCAATGTTTTGATGAGGCTCGCCTCAGAATAACGTGGAGGTGGTTGCGTGAAATGTTGTTCAGACAATACCTGTACAGTATGAGCAGCATCATTCTTTTTAAGCGCTGGCAATTGAGGAACATCCTCTTTTTTAGCATCTTCATAAACAGCACTAAAACCTGGGAAGATTACACGAGAACCTGAGGCTTTAAATGTGTAGTCGTCATGAACAGTCAATTCAATGGTAGTGGATTCATTTTGTTGTGGTGCCATTTGGCTCGCCATAAAACGATTCCAAATCAACGTATATAATTTTAGCTCATCACGACTCAAGAATGGTTCTACCATTTTTGGTGTTAACTCTAATGATGTAGGACGAATCGCTTCATGGGCGTCTTGAGCGGAACCTTTTGCACCATACATGTTAGGTTTAGATGGATAATAATCTTCACCATAGTTACGAATAATATAGTCCTTAGCCATAGCTTGCATTTCTTTAGAAATACGCGTAGAGTCTGTACGCATATAAGTAATCAAACCTACATGACCATAGGAACCGATTTCTAAACCTTCATACAAATGTTGAGCAATCATCATTGTACGCTTCGCACCAAAGTTCAACTTACGAACACCATCCTGTTGCAACGTAGAGGTTGTAAATGGTGGTGCGGCCTTACGAGAGCGCTTACGTTTTTCCACATTCGTTACTACTGCATCGGCACCGCCTATGGCATCGACAACGGCTTGTGCATCTTTTTCAGTAGTAATATCGATTTTCTCGCCTTTAATATGAGTTAATTCTGCTGTGAAAGCCTCTTTTTTAGGCGTTTCAAAATTGCCTTCAATAGTCCAATATTCTTGTGGTACAAAGGCTTGAATTTCTCGTTCGCGTTCACAGATGAGACGAACAGCGACAGATTGAACACGACCTGCGCTAAGGCCCTTACAAACCTTTTTCCATAATAATGGACTTAATTTATAACCTACGATACGGTCTAACACACGGCGTGCTTGTTGAGCATCTACCATGTTCATATCGATAGTCCGTGGAGATTCTAAGGCCTCTGCAACGGCATTTTTCGTAATCTCGTTAAATGTAATACGGCATGTAGACGTAGGATCTACGTTAAGAATGTACGCTAAATGCCATGAAATGGCTTCCCCTTCGCGGTCAGGGTCAGTTGCGAGCAATACGGCACTACTTTCATCGGCATAGGAAACGAGTTCATCTATAACCTTTTTACGAGTTACTAGATTGCTATAACGCGGTGTAAAGCCATGCTCTATATCGATACCCATTTGAGATTTAGGCAAATCTCGTAAGTGGCCCATACTTGCTTTTACCACATAGTTTGGACCTAAGAATTTTTCAATTGTTTTAGATTTAGCAGGAGATTCTACGATAACCAATACTTTGCCATCCGGATTATATACGCGAGGTTCCCGTTGCTCAGGTGGCACAGAGGTTTGTAGCACAGACTTGTCTCGAACAATCCCCATAGGAGTAAGAGCCTCTTTGGCAACCTTACGTTTTATCGTAGTACTCTCTTTTGTAGTACTTTTCTTTTTTGTTTCTTTACTAGTACTAGCTGCTTTTGGCTCGCCAATAACGATAGATCGTTTAATGGACAAGTATATCACTCCTAGTCATATTAATATAGCCTCTCGGCGGTTGATGCTCTATAGCCCCTTCTAGCTCTAACTCTAGCAATAAGGGCTGCAATTGTTGCAATGGAATGTGAGTTACTTTCAAAATATCACTAACAGTAATACATCGATCATGAGGTATTTCACTCAAGATTAAACTCTTATCCAAACTAAAGCTTAACATAGACGACCCATGACTATCAACACCCTTACATGTATTACTCGATAAATCCCCTTCTTTTACATGACTATGTCCCTCTTTCTTTGACGTTGAAAGTTTCTTTTTTGCCAGTAAAAGTTCCTCTTCTGTGGCGAAAAAATTCCGCAATGTTAAATGATACTGTTCCACTATATCCTCGTATCCAGTCAATACAAAAGCACCATTTCGCATAAGAAACTTATTACCATCAGCTGTGTGGTCTAATAGGTTACACGGTACTACAAATACATCGCGCCCTTCACTGACCGCCATATCCGCCGTAATCAAGGATCCACTACTAGACTTAGCCTCTACTACGATTACACCTCGACTAAGGCCACTAATAATACGGTTGCGTGCAGGAAAATGTTTTGCTGATGGCGGTGTGCCTGGAGGATATTCAGATAGAAGTAACCCATTATTAGCCAGTACTCTATCAAATAATTTAGAATTTTCTCTAGGATATACAATATCTAATCCACATCCCATAACAACAATGCCGTACCCCTGACTTGCTAGTAGTCCTTCATGACCATGCGAATCAATGCCACGAGCACCGCCACTCACAATTATAGTACTGTATTTGCCCAATTCTTTACCTAACATTCTCGCCACATTCCGCCCATATAATGAACACCGTCGAGCCCCTACAATGGCAATACGGTTTAACCTTTTATCTAATAAGGCTCGATTACCTCGCATAAACAATATAGCTGGTGGATTATAGATTTGGTTTAACATAGATGGAAAATCTTTATCTAGAAAGGTAGTAACATCCATCTGATATTCGTCTAACTTTTGAATTATATAATCAAGTTTTTCATCCCTAGCCGATGCTGCAATAGCACGTTTGTCAGCTATAGAAATATATGTATACCCTTTTAAATTCTCCACATTTTTAACAGCGTTCCATGCTTCATAAGGAGAACCAAAATCTTCTATGAATCGTCTTACATACGTAGCTCCTACATTATATAAACTCTGTAGGCCTGCAATATAAATAGTATCGTCATATCTTGTCATATCATTACCTATTACCTGTTCTAAATAGCATAGCTTCAGAAATATGATGTGGTTCCACTTGTGGATTTCCCTCAAGGTCTGCTATGGTGCGACCGACCTTTAATATGCGATCAAAAGCACGTCCACTTAAATGGAAATGGTCAAATATATTACCGAGTATACTCCAGGCCTTATCGGTAATATGGCAAAGCTCACCTATAGCCTTATGCGGTACGGCTCCATTAGAGCTAAAATCTAGGCCTTCATACCGTTTCTGTTGCATAGAAGTCGCCATAACAACTTGTTCTCTCATACTTTCACTAGTCATCGTTGAAGACGAAGTATCTAATAATTGCTCTAATGTGGGCCTTTCAACAGGTATGTGCAAATCGATGCGATCCATAATAGGTCCAGATAATCGTTGCTGATAATTTTTAACCATTGTTTCCGTACATACACACTCTTTATACGGATCATGATAATAGCCACAAGGACATGGATTAGCCGCTAAGATACAAATAAAATCGGCAGGATATATGTAATTACCTTGAGAGCGATTGATGGTAATTGTACGTGATTCTAAAGGTTGCCTAAGCGCATCGATAACTTGACGTTGAAATTCAGGTGCCTCATCCATAAACAGCACACCTCCGTGAGCAAGGGTTACCTCACCAGGTCGACCTTGAATACCGCCGCCTACCATACTCGCTAAAGTTGCAGTATGATGGGGATGTCTAAAAGGACGAGTTGTAACCAATCCTGTATCTCCTAATAATCCTATTACATCTTGTATACGACTCACTTCAATGATTTCATTCCATGTCATAGGTGGTAATATGGTCGGCAATCTCTCAGCCATCATCGTTTTACCACCACCTGGTGGACCTATCATAATACAATGATGATGACCTGCAGCACTGATGAGCATAGCCCTTTTACCAAGCTCTTGCCCCTGTACATCACTAAAATCAACTGTATATGTTTGATTAGATTCTGTATCTGCACAATTATTTTTATCAATATAATCTACAGGATCATATGACTCTAACAATTCCGTTGATTGATTATGGATTTGATTTGCCGAACTTGTAGATTTGTTGATAGTCCCTTTATTTCCTTTAACGGTCTTTGATTTAACTAGTTTCTCTAAAATAGAAATAATATGTAGTAATGAAGATTCCCCATAAATGGAAAGCTTTGGTATGGCTTTTAAATTATGACCATTTTCAACACTTGTAAATATAGTGGAATAATTAGAAACCAAGCCTGCAAGGGACATAGCCAAGGTTCCAAAGGTTGGTAGTAGTGAGCCATCCAAAGCTAGCTCCCCCATAAATAAACTGTTTTTTAATAAAGCTGAAATACTAGCTTTGCGCCCCTTTATCTGTCCCGATGCAATGAGAACACCCAATGCAATAGCTAAATCGAGTCCTGCACTACTTTTACGAATCGTAGCAGGTGCTAGATTCACTACAATACGTCTCATAGGGAATTCATAGCCACTATTTTTGATGGCGGCCCTCACACGTTCACGAGCCTCCTTAACAGATTGATTAGGTAGTCCTACAATGTCAAAGACAGGTAAGCCTTGAGATATATCAACTTCCACCGTAATAATACATCCATCTATGCCATGTAAAGTGGCTCCATATAGTTTTGCATACATAGGCAACCTCTCTAAAAGCACTGTGGCAAATAATGAATAGAACTTTGAAAGTCTTCATGTAAGTACACTTCGATTACATCAAAGGATAACTCTTTCCACCTCCGTCTTTTCTGATGAAGATCATATAGAAACAACATAGCGGCTCGTTTTATATGCTTTTGCTTCTTCTTTGTCACTGCCTCTCGAGCCAATCCATGCTGCATTCCACGGCGGGCTTTAATTTCAATAAAATGATAGATTAAGTCTTTTTTAGCAATGATATCTATTTCGCCTAACCGGGTTCTATAATTTGTATCTACTACGGTAAGACCTATCTTTTCAATATATTTAATGGCCAACCGCTCGCCCCATTTACCAAGCTCCTTTGAATCCAATTCATTAAATGCTTTACCTGTACTAATCGTTTTCATATGTACCTCCTATGTTACAGTACCAGTTACAATGACTCACATGTTTATCCAAATCATCTTTAAACATTCAACAGGTAATACTTACTTGTAGCGTAAAATATGGAGACTCTGAAAGTAAATAGAAAAGAGGTTCCTAATAGTCACATCGGTGACCAATAGGAACCTCTTTACGGTTATAAACTATACACAATTTGTATGATAAATCTAATTTAATATAATCACTCAGGTTTAACCCAACGAACGATAGATTTAATAGGCTCAAAGCTCTTGCGATGTAGTGGTGTTACACCTTGCTGTTCAACAGCTTCTTTATGTAACTCAGTATAATAGCCTTTATGAATGCCGAATCCATAACCAGGGTATTCTTCATCGAGGCTCTTCATATATCGATCTCGCGTAACCTTTGCAATGATTGATGCGGCAGCAATATTAGCGCTTTTACTATCGCCCTTAATAATAGATTCAACAGGAATCGTCAGATCAGGCAATTTCATAGCATCAGCTACTACTGCTTCAGCTGGTACGCTGAGCGTGCGAATCGCTTCATACATCGCTTGTCTCGTTGCTTCATAGATATTGAGCTCATCAATCTTTTCTGGGCCGTACGAAATGCAGCTAACTGCTACGGCTTCGTCCATGATGATATCGTAGAGGGCCTCACGCTTTTCTTCTGTTAGCTTTTTAGAGTCATTAAGGCCTGGAATTAAGGTCATAGGCGGCAAGATAACAGCAGCTACCGTTACAGGCCCCGCAATAGGACCTCGGCCTACCTCATCGACACCGGCCACATGATAGATACCTTGATCATAGAACATGCCTTCATAGTCATACATGCCCATGAGACGTTGCTGTTCTTTTAACTCTTTTTCTTGACGTTTAATATAAGAAACAGCTAATTTTTGTACCGAGCTACGATCGTCCTCTTGAGCCAATGGCAAAATTTCTAAGGCTTGTTCAGTTTCAAAGAGAGCCTTTATTTCTGCAACCTTTAATTTAGAAAAAACATCCTTATCCATTTTGTGTTTCCTCACCATCTTCAGGATAATATGGTTCTTCATCTACTTTGTCGAGTGTAATTGTACCAAGTTTAGTATTACGATAATCTTGCAAGATGATGCGGCGTGCTTTATCAAAATCTACTATGCCACCACTTACGAGGCAACCACGACGACGGCCGATACTTTCAAGAATCGTATCTACATCCGTCATCTCTTCTTCTTTTAATTTATATCGCTCCACCAAAATATTAGGTGTATTCGTCAACAAGTGATTAATTAATTGTTTAATAACATGTTCTAAATCATACACATCATCAGAAACAGCACCAGTCATAGCAAGGCGAGCTGCAGCGCGTTGATCTTCTAATTTAGGCCATAATACACCTGGTGTATCAAGCAATTCAAGGTTTTTACCAATTTTAACCCATTGTTGACCACGTGTATGACCTGCTTTGTTAGCTGTACGCGTTGCTGCAGAACCAGCTAAGGAGTTAATCAACGTAGATTTACCCACATTAGGAATACCTAAGATGATGGTACGTACAGAACGACTGCGAATGCCTTTTGCGACCCAACGGTCAATAATAGGCTTGCTCAAACGCTCTACAGTAGATATTAATTTCTTATTACCCTTGCCAGACTTAGAATCGATAGCCAATACCGTGATGCCTTGTTTAGTAAAGAATTCAGTCCATTCCTTTGTGGCTTTAGGATCTGCTAAATCTACTTTATTTAACAATACGATATGAGGTTTCTGACCAACGAGTTCAGTGATTACAGGATTGGCACTAGAACGAGGAATACGCGCATCGAGTAACTCGATAACTACGTCTACCTTTTTGATATACTCCGTAATCATACGTGTGGCTTTCGCCATATGCCCAGGGAACCAATGTACGATAGGTGAATCTGCCATAGTATTTCCTTTCTACATCTAAATTTTAGCAAAAATAAAAGGCTGCCAACGGCAGCCTTTTATGAACATTAGCGTTTTTCGCGAATACGAGCAGCTTTACCAGTAAGGTTACGTAAGT
>NZ_CAJLUB010000059.1 GCF_905209685.1 uncultured Veillonella sp.
GTTAGATAAACAAGGCGTATATGATTGTTTACGTGACCATCATATCGATTTTGAAGTCACGGACCACACACCGCTATTTAGTATGGATGACAAGCCCAATGTAGAGCTGCCATATCCTGAGTGGGATGCGAAAAATTTATTCATTCGAGACCACAAGCGGGAACACTACTATCTGATTACTGTTCGTGGTTCTAAGCGTGTAGATCTAAAACAGTTTCGGAAGGACCATAATCTGAAAAAGATTTCTTTTGGTTCTGAAGAAGAGCTATGGGATATATTAAAGATTAAACCAGGTCACGTATCTCCATTCTGCTTGCTCCACGATGAAGAGCGTAAGGTACATTACTATATTGATGCGGATTATAAAGATAATCTAATTGGTATCCATCCAAATCAAAATGACGCTACTGTATGGCTACAAGGAAAAGACTTAGTTAAATTAATTGAAGAACATGGTACAATAGTAGAATATATTACATTGTAATTTAGTCGAATCGGAGCATGTATGAATAGAAAATTATTAAAACGTATTCTTGTCACATCTGCTATTGCAGTATTAGGCGTAAGCACATCCTTTGCGGCTCTTGTTATGGAACGTGATGAAGGTTTAGATACAGCACCTAGTGTAGGTATGTATCGCTTCCAAGTACCTGCAGAACTACAAGGACCATATAATAGTACGGCCGTAGCTAACTTAACAACATCTATGGAAAAAGAACCTAACACATTATCTATGAACGTAGCTCATGTGAAAGGGAATCCATCTGAGTCTTATGTGGTAGAAATCTATAAAGATTTAGCGGCTATTGAAACGCATCGTAAATCTGATCAGTATCAAGCTTTTGTTAATGAAGTAGGTTCTAAATTAACAAATCGCAAAATGTATGATGTACAGTCTGTGCTATTGTTTGAGAAAAAAGATGCTTTATCTATCGTAAATGACGGTAAAGCTGTGGTGACATTGACAGAGTTTAATGTTGATAGCAATGATATCGATACAGTACAACGTCAATATCAACTAGATATAGAACGTGCTGTTCGAGACGATGCGGGCTATAAGGCGGGGTATGTGCTTCGTGATAGAAACGCAAAGAATCATTGGTATGTTATCCAAATCTATAGTGATCAAGAAGCCTTAACAAAACATTTGAATAGTCCTGGTTATCGCTTTATGATGAGCCAAATCCAAGGTAGTCTACAAAACGTTACTACAAAAGTACTAGATGGGGATATCCTCGTTAACCATGGTGGTCAAGCTTTTGTAAGACCTTAGTATTGGATATAATATAATTACGACTACAAATATAATTACAGTAAAGTTACTGCTAGCATATGCATATGTATGTGCTAGCAGTTTTTTTGTTATATAATAAGTAAAAGTCTTGATAGACTATAAGGAGTTACAAATGACACAGCAAGAACGTTTATCTTATCTTGTAAAAGGATTAGTAGAAGAATATAGAGAGAAATATAAAGACGAACATATTGAAATTCCTAATGATGAAGCAGAACAGTTTACACTTTTTAGGGCTTTATGTAATATTCGTGCTGCTGGTGCAATGCCTATTGAATGGATGAAAGTACAAGATGAATATTTAAATATATTGACTCTAGAAAAAGGTATTGTAAGGATTAAGGATATGGAGGAGAGGGAGCCTCAGATTTATTTGTGGCAAGGAGACATTACTCGATTATCTGTAGATGCTATTGTTAATGCTGCCAATAATCAATTACTTGGTTGTTTTGCGCCTAATCATAAGTGTATCGATAATGCCATTCATACTTTTGCTGGTATTGAGCTGCGTATGGAGTGTGCACGGATGATAGAATATATGGATATGCCTGAGAAAACAGGCGTGGCTCGTAAGACTTATGCCTATAATTTACCAGCCAGTCATGTTATCCATACAGTGGGACCTATTGTTTATGATACTGTTACAGAGTTAGAAAAAGAACAATTGGCATCGTGCTATAGATCTTGCTTGGAGTTAGCTAATGCTTATAGTTTGAAGTCCATTGCATTTTGCTGTATTTCTACAGGTGAGTTTAGATTTCCTAATGAATTGGCGGCCCAAATTGCTATCGATACGGTGCGTACTTATTTAAAAGAAACTAATAGTAAAATACAAGTGGTATTTAATGTATTTAAGGATATAGATTATGAAATCTATAACAAATTATTGGGATAATATAGAACGTGTAAAAGATTTTTTGAATACAGCTGATGCGGTACTCGTAGGTATTGGGGCCGGTATGTCTACTGCAGCGGGTCTGACCTATAGTGGAGAACGTTTTCATAAATACTTCGATGACTTTCACAAAAAGTACGGTATCACAGATATGTATTCTGGTGGATTCTATTCATTTGAAAGCATGGAAGAATATTGGGCGTGGTGGAGCCGTCATATCTACTATAATCGCTATGATATTTCAGTAGGTGAACCTTATATTCGGTTGATGGAGTTATTACAAAATAAGAATTACTTTGTGATTACCACTAATGTAGATCATCAAATGCAATTGGCCGGTGTAGATAAAAGTAGATTTTATTACATGCAAGGTGATTATGGATTATGGCAGTGCTCTGAGCCATGTCATCAAAAGACTTATGATAATGAAGAACAAGTGCGTCGTATGGTTAAGGAACAAAAGGATATGAAAATTCCTACCGAGTTAATTCCTCACTGTCCTAGATGTGGTGAATTGATGACAATGAACTTACGTATTGATGGCACCTTTGTACAAGACGAAGGTTGGTATGCGGCACAAAATAGATATGCGGACTTTATAGAGCGATATAAAGATAAAAAGCTTGTCATGCTAGAATTTGGTGTTGGATATAATACACCGATGATAATTAAATACCCATTTATGCGGATGGCACATGAAAATATGGATGCTCTATATGTACCAATTAATATGGAAGATCAACCTATACCTTTTGAAATTCATAAAAATACTGTATCATTTAATAATGACATACAAAAGGTTATGAATGATTTGTTATCTTAAGAAGGAGTTAATGTACTATGAATTATAAATACACCTATGAAAGCCCTTTAGGAACTATGGTTATGCTTGGTACATTATCATACTTAACAGATTTATTTTTTATTGATGAGGCTCATGCACCAAGTTATGATGATGCGGAGTATATAGAGCAGCTAACAGGTCCATTTGAAGTAACAATTATGTGGCTAGACCAATACTTTAATGGTAAAAAGCCTTTTATTACACCTCCTATCCAGTTAGAAGGCACTGACTTCCGTAAGTCTGTATGGTCTATATTACAAACTATACCGTATGGTGAAACTACAACATATGGAGAGATAGGTAAACAAATTGCACAGCAACAGGGGAAAGAGAAATTCTCGGCTCAAGCTGTAGGCGGTGCAGTAGGTCATAATCCTATTTCTATTATCATTCCATGTCACCGTGTTATCGGCAGCAATGGTAAATTAACAGGCTATGCAGGGGGCATTGAACGAAAGAAATATATGCTAGACCTAGAGTCCGAACATAAATAAAGTAATAGTAAATATAAAACATAGATAATAATAAATGAGATAATAATAAAAGAGATTACTCCTATGTATAGTCATATATACATAAAGGTAATCTCTTTTTTGTACTTAGATATAGTTGGTTGTAATGTAACTAGATACGGTTATGTAAATAAATATAGTAATAACTAGAATATGAGCAAATAGAATTCTTTAATATTGTACCTATTTTAAATAAATTTGTTTTCTAAGGTTCCAATACCACTTATAGAAACAGTAACAGTATCTCCTGGTTTTAACCAAGAGTATTTGCTTTCATTTTTACCTAATACAACACCACTAGGTGTACCTGTAAAGATAATGTCACCTTCTTGGAGTGTCATATAGGATGATAGAAAGGCAATAATGTCATAAGGCTTAAAAATCATCTGTTCTAGCTTCGCTTGTTGACGTATTTCACCGTTGACTGTTGTTGTAATAGTGGCACTTTCAAAGTCAAAATCATCAGGAGATACCATATTAGGACCAATAGGAGCAAAGTTATCAAGGGATTTGCCAAGTATCCATTGGGAGCCTCTAAACTGTAAGCTACGGGCGGAAACATCATTGCCAATTGTATAACCTAATATATGGTCTTTCGCATGTTCTGGAGATATATTTTCTCCAGACTTACCAATGATGATAACTAGCTCGCCTTCATAGTCATAATGGAATGCTTCGTCTTCGATGGTAATTGTATCATGATTACTTGCAAGAGCATTTGATGTTTTCATAAAGATTTCTGGGAAATCATGTGTAGCTAGACTAGTTTCGGCAATATGATCAGCGTAGTTAAGACCGATACAAATGATACTTTTAGGACTAGGAATTAAAGAATGTTTATTTTCGTTCATAATAGGGACCTCCTAATAGGGTGGGATACATATATCTTATGCTAATTATAATATAAAACAGTATGTAAAAAATATTTTTGACTAAATAATTTTATAGAGGCATTTTTGTCACATCCTACTTGTTATACTTTAAAAAAGTAATAAAAGGAGGAGACCCTATGTATATGCAAAGAAATGGTATAGATAAATTTACAGGTACTGCTGTATCTTGTGACATTACAAGTACTGGTTGTTGGTATGGTGATTTACCAGATTGTGTTCCTAATGAAGTAAAAGTAAATCGTGAAGATTATTATATTGATGAGATACAACATATTTCTATTAAGGAAACTATAAGTGTTACATATAAAATTAAATGGAATCATATTTCAAAACCCATAGAGGGTAAAATAGAGCCCCTTACTACTAAGAAGTATCCAATTGGGGAAAATCAAAAAAAATATTTGTTAGACCTCATGGGTCGTAGATTTTCTGACGATATTATTCTATATGATGAGGATGAGTGTTCTGTTGAAGTACAGCTTATCAACACTGAGGAGAAATCGTTCACATATGAAATCCCCTTTGACAATGATATGAGGTCCATGTCTATATTATTTAGACAAATCCTGGGTGAGCCTACATTACTTTTATTCGATGGGAATCGAGAAAAAGATAGAATTCAAGAGATTTATATTGAAGTGCAAAAAAATATATATCAAGACTATGGTGATGTAAATACATTATGTTTTCGTTGGAATGAATCGTCTATTTCCATTGATTGTAATAGTACACAATTTGGATATTCTAGCCATAGTCATAGTGAGTATGTAGATGCTCAAATGATTCATCAGTTGAAGCAAGACATTAACTTTCACCTAGGTGATACGTTATATAATTTAAAGGCCTTTAGTTTTAGTAAGAGTCATGAGCTTGATATGGATCCTGCTCGTGGTGGTATTGTAACAGTACGAATTAAATGGGTGCATAAAGAGGATACGTTATTTATAGGGAATCTAACAGATCAGTATGTGCCTACATGGTATAAAAATCTAATTAGTTTTATACGTACTCATTCAAGAGATAAATCTGTAGAAGCGTTTTTACAATCTAATCATAAATCCGATAGGAGCCTTTATACGTATTGCTCTGTATATATTTTTAAGGCTCATCAAGAGTTTTATTATCGTACCGATAGAAATGACATATATGAAGGGGATATTGTAAAAGTTCCTTTTGGATCAGATAATGCGGTTCGTACTGGTCGTGTAGAATCGATTTCCTATCATACGCGTTATGATGTACCTTATAATTTAAATCGGACAAAGTTTATTATAGATAAAGATGTAGAAGTTATTTATGATAAAAATCCTTATGGTTTCGATGCTATATATGACGAATAAAAGTAACATAAGTACAAATCTATATTAATATATATGAGTACTTAATTTATTATATATATGACTTATAACCTCTATAGAATCTATTGAAATTACAAGATGATAGTGATAAGATTAAATGTATATCAATATAAATGGAGGTTATTGTTATGAGCAAGAATATCGATTGGGATAATCTCGGTTTTGGTTATGTAGAAACCGACTACCGTTATTTGACTACATATAAAGATGGTAAATGGGACGAAGGCGGTCTAATTACTGATGCTAACGTTGTCCTTAATGAATGTGCTGGTGTATTCCAATACGCTCAAACTGTCTTTGAAGGTTTAAAAGCATACTACACAAAAGATGGTCATATTGTATGCTTCCGTCCAGATTTGAATGCAGAACGTTTGAATCAATCTTGTGAACGCCTTGTAATGCCTACATTACCTGAAGGTCGTTTCATCGAAGCTGTAAAAGAAGTTGTAAAAGCAAATAAAGACTTTGTTCCTCCATATGGTCATGGTGCAAGCCTTTATATTCGCCCTTACATGATAGGTACAAACTCCGTTATCGGTGTAAAACCTGCTGATGAATATCAATTCCGTGTGTTTACAACTCCAGTAGGCCCTTACTTCAAAGGTGGCGCTAAACCAATCAAAATTCGTATCACTGATTTTGATCGTGCAGCTCCTCATGGCACTGGTCATATAAAAGCTGGTTTGAACTATGCTATGAGTTTGTATGCTATCACTGATGCTCATAACAAAGGCTATGCAGAAAATATGTATCTTGATGCGGGTACTCGTACACATGTTGAAGAAACTGGTGGTGCGAACTTCATCTTCATCACTAAAGATGGTAAATTAGTTACACCTAAATCCGATAGTATTTTACCATCCATTACACGTCGTTCTTTGATGTATGTAGCAGAACACTATCTTGGTATGACTGTAGAACATCGTCCTGTTCATAAAGATGAATTAAAAGACTTTGCTGAAATTGGTCTTTGTGGTACAGCGGCTGTTATTTCTCCAGTAGGTCAAATCGATACTCCAGAAGGCACTATTAATGTACCAGCTGGTATAGATGATATGGGCCCTGTAACTAAAAAATTATATGATACATTACTTGGTATCCAACATGGCGAAATCGAAGCTCCAGAAGGTTGGGTAGTTAAGATTTGCTAATTTTTAAGTAATATAAAATAATATACTATTAAAACATCCTCCATAATCAGAAGATTGTGGAGGATGTTTGCGTTTATAGAATTTATTTGATTGGATCTATCGATTTAGTTTGATGCTTTTCGTGCACTAACCTTTGTCATAAATTTCTCATTGTTAATGACAAATCGTTCATGTGTGCCTTTACCAATAATTCCAACACCATCGGATGCTTCGATGGCAAAGGAGATTTTTCGCCCTTCCACAGCTGTTACTGTAGCAGTGGCTGTAATTGTAGTACCCATAGGGGAGGGAGCATCATGGCTAATGGATAGGGAGATGCCTACCGTGCCTTCACCATCATTTAATTCTGGTTGTACTGCTGCTTGTGCAGCTTCTTCCATAAGTGCACACATGGCAGGAGTAGCGAATACCTCAAGAGAACCAGACTTCATTGTTTTTGCAATATTAGATTCTGTAACTGTAACTGTTGCTGTCGCAGATTGACCAACTTGTATCATAGTAAACCTTCTTTCGTAATGAACTAGAATATATTTGTATTATACAACTCTTATGAGTATATATGCTAATTTTGTAATGATAAAATTTATTATTTCCTAAAATAGACTTAATTATACAGACTCTATAGAATCCGTGCTATAATAGTACTAGTTTTATTTAACGAGGTAACTATGAAAGAACGAAAATTTTCGCCTTCTGGTGAAGGCTTGGTGCAGGTAATAGCAGGCATATTATTTGTTGTATTACTTATCATTATTAATATTGTAGATCCTACATTTTACCCAACTATGTGGCATCTAGCTACGAGTGGTTCTATGGAGGAAATTGCCGAGTATATTCAAGGCTATGGCCCTATGGCCATGGTAGTGAGCATGCTCCTTGATATTTTTGTCAATGCTGTAGGTTTTTTGCCATCTATTTTTATTTCCACAGCGAATGGTCTCGTGTTTGGTATGTGGCCTGGCATTATTATTTCATGGCTAGCTGAAACCATTGGGGTAGTCATCAGCTTTTATATCATGCGTTATTTCTTACGAGATGCGGCGGATAAGCTAATTTCTAAGAGTACCACATTGATGAAGGTTGATGATTTTTCCGGTAATAATGGTTTTGTGGTCATGTTATTTGCTAGATCATTACCTTATTTTCCATCTGGTGTCATCACTGCGCTAGGGGCTATCAGTAAGATTAAACCGCGTGACTATATTTTAGCAAATTTAATTGGTAAATTTCCGTCTACAGCCCTTGAAGTTGCTATTGGCACAGATATTGTCAACTTCCAAGAGAATATGGGTCGTCTTGGCATTATTGTCGTCGTAGCAGCCATTGTATATTTTATTCTATGGAAGGTATATAAACGATATATTAATAAACGTAATGCAGAACGAGAACATGATCCTAATGCTTAATAAACATGTATTTCTATGTAATTAAAATAAAAGAGGCGATACTATGAGTTTTTCACTTCCTGAACGCGTAATATTAAAAGGGCCTAATTTCATCCGTGAAGTATTTGAACGTGGTGTTGGTGTACCTGGATTTATCAGTTTTGGCATTGGTAATCCAGCACCAGAGGCAATTCCTGTGAAAGTTATCGAAGATGCCTTTGATTTCATCGTTCATGATAATCCTATGAGTTTATTACAATATGGTCCGATGCAAGGGGATGCGCGATTAGCAGAATTGACCTTACAACGTTTATCGAAAGTTCACCATATGAATTTAGAGGGGCAAGGTTTGATTATTTCCAATGGGGCTGGTCAACTATTGGGCTTGGTACCTATTACTGTATGTGAAACTGGCGATGAAGTGTACATGGACGATTATACTTTCACAAGTGCTATCAATTCTGTACGCAATATGGGGGCTAAGGCAGTCGGCATCAAAACTGATGAATTCGGTATGATTCCAAGTGAGTTGGAAAAAGCTGCTCAATCAGGCAAGGGGAAATATATCTATTTAATTCCAAATTTTCAAAACCCAACAGGCATTACCATGCCTTTAGAACGTCGCAAAGAGATTTACGCTATTGCATCTAAATATGATTTATTCATTTATGAAGATGATCCATATGGTGAAATCCGTTTTGCTGGTGAACATGTACCGACCTTTAAATCCTTTGATACGGAAAATCGTGTTCTCTATGCCGGATCCTATTCTAAAACATTATCGGCAGGCTTGCGCGTTGGTTTTTTGTTGGGCCCAGAAGATGTTATCGGTACTATTCAGGCACTTAAAAATAATACAGCTGGTCAAATGCCATTAGTTACACAAAAGGTGGTAGCACACGTGCTAGACCATATCGATTATGATGCACATTTAGAAAATGTACGCAAGGTATATAAATCTAAATGTGATGCTATGATGCGTGTATTTAAAGAAAAGGGAAGTTCTAAGGTTCATTTGACGCAACCTACTGGTGGTATGTTCGCATGGATGACAATGCCTGATACTGTTGATTGTGATGAATTCTTTGAAGCGTGCATGAATAAAAATGTAGGCATTATTAAATGTGGTGCTTTTGCGGCTGATGGCGTACAAAATGGTCATGCATTCCGTTTGAGCTATACGGTGCCTACAATTCCAGAAATTGAGAAGGGAATGGAAATCCTCTGTGCTCTTACAAAGGAATATTGTGGTGAATAATTTAGTAGTTTAAAGCGTATAGGTATATTGAAAATTATTAAACTACCATGATACAATAACACTGTAAATATATGATGTGTTAGTTGTAGAAAGAGCTTTCACAATGAATGATATTTACAATGAGATAATAATTTTCTAACTATATATTGTTGAGGGAAGTCCTCGAAGAAAGTAGGTGTTTACTATGGGTTGCGGTAGCAGCAGTAGTGATTGCAATAGTTGTCCATCCAAATCCGCAGGTTGCGGTGGTGCACAACAGCCTCAAGATATGACGGCGCCATTGCATGAATTGAGTTCCGTTAAACATGTTATCGGTGTTGTATCCGGTAAGGGTGGTGTAGGTAAATCCTCCGTTACAAGCTTGATGGCCTTAACGATGGCTCGTAAAGGTTATAAAGTAGGTATTCTTGATGCTGATATAACTGGTCCATCCATTCCTAAGATGTTTGGTATCAAAGAAAAGGCTTACGCTGACGAAGTTGGTATGTATCCTGTTAAAACTAAGCAATATGGCATTGATGTAATGTCTGTTAATTTGTTGCTTGAAAATGATACAGATCCTGTATTGTGGCGTGGTCCTATTCTAGGCAATGTTGTAAAACAATTCTACAGTGATGTTATTTGGAAAGACATCGATTATTTATTCGTTGATATGCCACCAGGAACAGGTGACG
>NZ_CAJLUB010000060.1 GCF_905209685.1 uncultured Veillonella sp.
CCATATTACTAGTAGCTAAATGAATCACAACATCATTGATACAGCCACCACCAAAACCACAATTTGTCATCACACGATCGGCATTAGCCTTGCTCTCCGTAAACATATATAAGGCGAGCGGATGCTCTCTGTGATTGATCTGACTGATCACCGCATCCAGTGAATGAAACGTCATCACCGGCAGAATCGGTCCGAATATTTCTTCCTGCATCACAGCATCTTCAAATGTCACATGATCCATGATTGTCGGTGCAATCTGAAGAAGTGCACTGTCACACACGCCGCCTGCGACAACCTTCGTCGGATCGATCAGTCCAAGCAGACGTCTGAAATGCTTCTCATTGACAATGCGGCCGTAATTGGCATTCGCCAGCGGATCGTCTCCAAACTGCTTCCAGATCTGTTTCTTCATCTCGTCAACAAGTGCATCTTTAACAGAAGCCGCGCAGTACACATAATCCGGTGCCACACAGGTCTGCCCGCAGTTCAGATATTTACCAAAGACAATGCGTCTGGCCGCCAGCTTTATATTGGCTGTCTCGTCAACAATACACGGGCTTTTTCCTCCGAGTTCCAATGTCACCGGTGTCAGATGCTTTGCCGCATGTGCCATCACTTCTTTACCTACTGCCTGACTGCCTGTAAAAAAGATATAATCAAACTTTTCCTTTAACAGCCACTGATTCTCTTTACGTCCGCCGTTCACAACCGCAACGTATTTTTGTGGCAGACATTCCGATATGATTTTCTCCATGATCTCACTCGTAAAAGGTGAGTAGGCGCTCGGCTTGACGATTGCTGTATTGCCTGCTGCCAGCGCGTCCACAAGCGGCTCCATCGTCAGAAGAAACGGATAATTCCACGGACTCATGATCAATGTCACCCCATATGGCGACGGCTTTCTAAAGCTTCTTGACGCGAACTGGGCCAGCGGTGTCCGCACAGTCTGATCCTTGCCAAACTGCCGCATATGTTTGAGCATATAGCTGATCTCTGCCAGCACCATGCCGGTTTCACACATATACGCTTCAGATGCGCTTTTGCCGAGATCCAGCCTGAGTGCCCGGTTAATCTCATCCTCATGTGCCACAATGCTGATCTGCAGCCGTCTCAGAGCCATCTCACGAAACGCCATATGCTGCGTTTTTCCTGTGTAAAAGAACCTGCGTTGTCTATTGACCAGTGTTCTGATTTTTCTCTGCTCCATCCCCAATTCCCCCTTACGCACCTTCTGTTTCTATAAAAACACGGTCAGCGCATGTATATTTCTTTCTTTTTTACTGAATCTGACGGATTGCATCCTCTGTCAAATCCTGAAACGGAATGTTTTCTTCATTGCCGACATTCTCACTGACCCATTGATCAAAAGCATCCCTGTCGAGCGGCTCACCGGTTTCACTGCCATCCGGTGCCTCCAGGTAATACACAATGCCATCACCGTCTTTGTCTGCATCATCCGGGAAGGCTTCCCCGTTATAATTGACATCGGATAAAGATTTATCCCAGGCATCGACAAAGTACTCGGCCCGGTAGCTGTCATTGGCCGCATCATAAGTATAAAACGTATACGGCCAGAACTCGCCGGCATAGCCCTGATTATGCGAAATACCGGCTCCGATGGTCGCATTGTCATAAAATGTCAGCATCGGAAACTGTGAGAGTTCCTCATACAATTCACCGCTTGCTTCATCGTAATCATAAATTTTCGCTATCATTGACGCCATGCTTGTTGCCGTATAGCAGAAAACAAGCTCTTCTCTGTCGTCATGATCAACATCGTAAACAGCAAATTTGTTGCCTGACATCTCACCACTGATGTCATCTCTCAATTCTGATCCGTCCGGCAGAATATGATTCTGATAAATATTTTCCAATGCTGCCTGATACGCTTTAATTCTTGCTGCCCGGTCTTCCTGCACCGTTTTTTCTGTCTCGGTCGCTTCAGCTGTCTCCACCTGAGAGGCTGCAACCGTTTCTGTCGTTGTTGCCGGTGCTGTGCTTTCCACGCTCTCCTTCTGACCTGCACCACAGCCTGCCAGACTGACTATTACTGATGCTGCCATCAGTCCTGTAATTACTCTCTTTTTCATTTCTCTATTTCCTCCCCGGGTTATTGATAATCAAACCTGCCATCATTTTTTTCTTCAAGTGCCTTAATAATATCCAGCGCCAACGCATTGTATGGTGTTGGAATGTTCAACTCTTTTCCAAGTCGAAGGAGCACTCCCGAAAACATATCCACTTCTGTATGCCGCTTTGCATCCAGATCCTGAAGTGTTGAGAAACGGGCCTTCGGTGAAACCGTCCGGCTGTCAAAACTCGCCGCCTTTTCCTCCCGGATATCGATGCCGACGGCCAGTGCCACTGCTACTACCTCTTCCTTTAATTTCGTACTGATATCCATCACATACGCACTGTCTCTGTAACCGCCCAGACCGCATCCGATAATGGCCTGCGGCAGATTCATACTGATATTCAGGGCATATTTCGCCCATATTTTTTTGAGGATATCTTCTGAAATATGGAATCGCACACCTGAATCATTGAAAAGATTCTCTATTGCCGCAACACGCCACGACAGGCTGCCGTCAGCCTCCCCAAAATAAACCCCCTCTGTCACCTCCGAATTAAAACGGACGCAATGACCGGTGCGCTCGGATGCGATTTTGATCATCGAATATGCGAAGATTCGTGTTGACGAGCGCGGTATGAACGTAGTTGATGCTGCTATCGAAGCTGCAAAAATTCGTTTGCGTCCAATCTTGATGACATCCTTTGCGTTTATCCTTGGTGTATTGCCATTGGCAGTATCTTCTGGTGCTGGTTCTGGTGCTCGTACATCCATGGGTATTACTGTAGTAGCAGGGATGACAACAGCAACATTGTTTGGTATCTTTATCATTCCAATGCTGTTCATCATCATTGAAACACTTGGACCTGGTTTGTTTACAAACCGCAAAAAAAATCACGACTAATCATTTACATTAGATAATTTTGTAGAATGACAAAAACACGTCACTACTTAGTAGTGGCGTGTTTTTTTATATAATTTATGATATAATAATATAGTTAAAAATCGGATTGACGTAAGTCGATATTAAGTATGAAATTTATATAAAAGAGGTATATTATGAGTGATGTAAAAACATATGTAGCAGGTCATAAAAGCCCTGATACAGATTCTATTTGTTCTGCTATTTCCTTTGCTAATTTCTTAACACAAATGGGTACACCAGCTACTCCAGTATGTGCAGGTGAAGGAAATAAAGAAACAACATATGTATTGAATCATTTTGGTTTTGAACACCCTCAAATCGTTAAGAATTGGGAAGAATTCGCTCCAGAAGGCGGCAACTTGTACTTAACTGACCATAACGAATCTAAACAAATCATTGATGGTTACAAATCCATGAATATGTGTGGCGTTGTGGATCATCACCGCATCGGTGACTTTGAAACTGATGGTCCTGTATTTATGCGTTTAGAACCAGTAGGTTGCTCCAATACAATCATTACTAAATTGTACATGGAAAATAATCAAAAAATTCCTAAAGCTATTGCAGGCTTGATGTTATCCGCTATCATTTCTGATACTGTTTTATTCCGTTCTCCAACATGTACTGAAACAGATAAAGAAATGGCTCATAAATTGGCAGAAATCGCTGGTGTAGATATCGAGTCCTATGGCCTTGATATGTTAAAAGCTGGTGCAGATATTTCTGATTTGACTAACGACGATATCGTTCGTACAGACATGAAAGAATTCTCCGAAGCAGGTAAAACGATTTCCATCGGTCAAATTTCTGTTATGGATACAACAGATGTATTGGCTAAACAAGCTGAACTTGTAGCTGCATTAGAGGCTCTTCGCAGTGCTAATAACTATAATGCTTCTTACATCATGGTTACAAATATTCTTGATGAAAGCACTACATTGTTATTCAGTGGTGATGTGGAAGCTGTAGTAACAAAAGCATTCGAAAAAGAAGTTAAAGACAATGGCGTATTCTTGCCAAATACTATGTCTCGTAAAAAACAAATCGTACCACCGATTCTTGGTGCTATGAAATAGTATAGTAGTATACAAAGGGAAAAGAACGTTGCTTGCAACGTTCTTCTTCTCTATTTATATGATTATGAAATTATAGTATATGTAAGGGCGATAGGGGTGTTCCGATGAATTCATTATTAACAGGTTTAAATAAAGAGCAACAACAAGCCGTTCAACATACGGAAGGCCCTTTATTAATTTTAGCTGGTGCAGGATCTGGTAAAACAAAGGTATTAACCGTTCGTATTGCACATTTATTGGCTCAAGGTGTTAATCCTTATGAAATCTTGGCTATTACATTCACCAATAAAGCGGCAAAAGAAATGAAAAGTCGTGTGGAAGGTCTTGTTGGTGATGTGGCTAATCGTATTTGGCTCAGTACATTCCATAGTTTTTGTGCGAAATTCTTGCGTTTTGAGCTAGATAATTTTTTAGGCTATAACAGTAACTTTACAATCTACGATACATCTGACTCGCAAGCTGTTATTAAGGCTGCTTTGAAAGCATTAAACTTAGACGATAAATACTATCCTGTAGGTGCTATGATAGCAGCTATTTCAGATGCAAAGAATAAATTACTCTTTGCTTCTGATTTTAGAAAGCAAGCGAGAGACTTTTACCAGCAAAAGGTTGCCGATGTCTACGAGTATTACGAACGTGAATTGCGTAAGAATAATGCTCTAGATTTTGATGATCTATTATTGGTGGCCGTAAAATTATTACAGTCTAATGAGGCTGTGTTAGATAAATATAGCAAGCGTTTCCGTTACGTTATGATTGACGAGTATCAAGATACGAACCATGCTCAATATTTATTGGCTAAATTATTAGCCTCTCATTGGAAAAACATCGCCGTAGTAGGTGATGCTGACCAAAGTATTTACGCTTGGCGTGGTGCAGATATTCAAAATATCTTAGACTTTGAAAAGGATTATCCGAACTGTACATCTATTAAGTTGGAACAAAACTACCGTTCTACAAAGATTATTCTTGATGCAGCCAATGCAGTGATTGAAAATAACGAAGGTCGTCCAAAGAAAAACTTATGGACAGATAAGACTGAAGGCGCTAAAATCCAGCATTTTATGGCACAGTCTGAACATGAAGAAGCAGCTTTCATTGGCGATACTATTGCTAAAAAGCACGACATTCATGGTGTTCCTTATGGAGATATGGCCATTTTGTACCGTACAAATGCTCAATCTCGTGTACTTGAAGAAGCACTGATTAAACGAGCTTTGCCATATACAATGGTGGGGGGCACAAAGTTCTACGATCGTAAAGAAATTAAAGACGTACTAGCATACTTGCGCGTACTATATAACCCTTTTGATGATTTGAGTTTGTTACGTATCATCAATGTACCTAAGCGTAGTATTGGTGCTACTACTGTAGCTAAACTACAAGACTATGCTCGTGCAAACGGCACATCCTTGTTCATGACATTAACACAATTGCATCTAGTAGATACGATTAAGGGTAAAACAAAGGAAAAGTTAGAAGAGTTTGGCATTCTTATCTTTACTCTTGTAGCTGAAATGGAAGATAAAACGGTACTCGATATTTTAGAGGCTATTCTAGATAGAACTGGTTACTTGGCTCAGTTGGAAGAAAGTACAGATCCACAAGATCAGGCTCGTGCTGAGAATATCGGTGAACTTTTATCTGTAGCTAAAGACTTCCAAGATACTAATCCAACGGGGACTGTTGAGGATTTCTTAGAGCAAGTAGCCCTCGTTAATGATGTTGACTCCTTCGAGCAAGAAGAGTCTAAAGTGACCTTAATGACATTACATGCTGCGAAAGGTTTGGAGTTCCCAATCGTATTCTTAGGAGGCTTGGAGGAAGGTTTATTCCCACATAGCCGCACCTTGATGAACCCTGAGGAAATCGAAGAGGAACGTCGTCTTGCCTATGTAGGTATTACTCGTGCTGAAAAGGAATTATATATTTCTAATGCTACTACGCGTACCGTATTTGGACGTACTAGTAGTTATTTGCCATCTCGCTTTATTGATGAAATTCCTGAAGAATTAGTAGATGGTTTACGTGCTAAACGAAAAGTTCCTGATGATATTAAGCGCCATGTACCACAACATATGAGTGTTACTAGCCGCCCTGTCACAAAACCAATTGTTCGCAATGAGGTGATTGCAGACTGGAAAGTTGGCGATACAGCTATTCATAGTAAGTGGGGCAATGGGAAAGTAATCAATGTTGCTGGCGAAGGGGCTGGCATGAAGCTAACTATTGAGTTTCCAACCCAAGGTGTACGTGTGGTAATGGCTAAATTTGCACCTGTTAAAAAGGGTTAATTGTTTTCTGTATAAAAGGATAGAAGATGAATCCGAAAGATAGAATTAAAGAGTTACAACAAGAGCTAACTCATGCGCAGTATTTGTACTACGTAAAAGATGCTCCGACAATGAGCGACTTTGAATATGATAAAAAATATCGAGAGCTTGTTGATTTAGAAACAGCTCATCCTGAATATATTGTGCCATCTTCCCCAACACAACGGGTGGGTATGAAGGTGGAAGGATCCTTTGAAAAGGTCGTTCATGGTCGCCCTATGTTGAGTTTATCTAATGTATTTAGTGCTGATGAAGTACGTGCATTTGCTAGTCGCGTAGAAAAGGAATTGGGTCATAAGCCTTCTGCTTATGTAGTAGAGCTTAAAATCGATGGCTTAGCTGTCAATTTGCATTATGAAAATGGCATGTTTGTACGTGCTGTAACACGTGGTGATGGTCGCGTTGGCGAAGATGTTACAGCCAATGTGCGGACTATTAAATCCATTCCTTTATACCTCGAAAATGCACCTGAATTTATCGAGGTTCGCGGTGAAGCCTATATGCCTCATAGCGAATTTAAACGCATTAATGAAGAACGTGATGAAGAGGGCTTACCAACCTTTGTAAATCCTCGTAATGCAGCAGCTGGTTCTTTACGTCAACAAGATCCAGCTATTACGGCTAGTCGTAATTTAGCATTCTTTGCCTATGCAATCGGCTCTGAAGTGGGGGCTAATATTCATAGCCAAGAGGAATTACTAAAAAGCTTAGAAACATTTAAGTTTTCTGTAAATCCACATTATCGCGTATGTAAAACAATTGACGAGGTAATCGAGGCTATTAATTATTGGGGTGAAAAGCGTCATGAGTTGCCTTACGACACAGACGGTATGGTAATTAAGGTTAATAGTTTTGATGATCAAGAGGTACTTGGCAGTACTGCTAAGGACCCTAAATGGGCAACAGCGTACAAATATCCTCCAGAAGAGGTGGAAACCGTTCTTAAGGATATTACTATCAATGTAGGGCGTACAGGTGTTCTTACGCCAACAGGCGAGTTGGAATCCGTATTTGTATCCGGTACGAATGTGAGCCGCGTTACACTACATAATCAAGATTTTATCAATGAAAAGGATATTCGCATTGGTGACCACGTTATCATTCATAAGGCGGCTGAGATTATTCCAGAAGTTATTCGTGTAGTTCCAGAAAAACGTACTGGTTCTGAGGTACCTTTCACCATTCCAAATCGCTGCCCAGTATGTGACTCACCGGCAGTTCGTCGTGAAGGTGAAGCCGCTGTTCGTTGTACTAATAAACACTGTCCTGCCATTGAAAAAGAACAAATTATCCATTTTGCATCTCGCGATGCTATGAACATAGATGGCCTTGGTCCTAGCATTATAGAAAACTTGATCAATAACAAGTTAATTACTAATGTGGTTGATTTATATCATTTAACAGTAGATCAATTAGTTACTATGGACCGAATGGGTAAAAAATCTGCAGAGAATTTGGTGAAAGCCATTGCAGACTCTAAAACTCGTGGATTAGATCGTGTATTATATGGCCTTGGCATCCGTCTCATTGGCTCTAAAGCAGCTGGTACAATTGCTAATGTTGTGCAATCAATGGAACGGTTCATGACAATTACTAAAGAAGAATTAGTGGCGGTAGAAGAAATCGGTCCTACTATGGCTGATAGTATCGTTGAATACCGTCAAGACCCTGCTCATGTTGCCATTATTGAAGGCTTAATACAAGCAGGTCTTAAAATGACTGTAGATGTTGTAGAAGCTACAGGTAATCAAATGGACGGCGAAATTGTTGTTCTTACAGGTAAGCTTGAGGTTATGGGCCGTAGTGAAGCTGGTAAAATCCTTGAAGCTCATGGGGCAAAGGTTACAGGTTCTGTATCTAAGAAAACAACCCTTGTTATCGCTGGTGAAGATAGTGGTAGCAAGCTTACTAAAGCAAATGAATTGGGTATACGAGTTATGAACGAAGAAGAGTTTGTAGAACTCTTACGCGAACTCGGTGAAATCCAATAGATATACATTCTTACAATGTTTTGAAAATATATATTATTTGCTTTATAATAAGTAATTATGAAAGGATGTGTTCCGATGAAAATCAGCCAAGAGGAAATTAAAAAGATCGCCTTACTTTCACGATTGGAAGTTAAGGAAGAACATATGGCACATGTAGAAAAAGAGTTGTCCGACATCTTGACTTATGTTGCTGAACTAGATGCATTAGAACTTGATGGTGTGGAGCCTATGGCTCATGCAGTACCATTGCACAATGTATTTAGAGAGGATGAAACAAAACCATCCTTAGATCATGATTTAGCTTTGTCCAATGCTCCAGAAGCAGAGGATGGGTACTTTAAAGTACCTCGCGTTGTACAAGAATAGGAGGTTTCGCTGTGGCAACAATTCATGAATTACACAAGAAACTAGTGAATAAAGAAATCAGCGCCGTTGAATTGACGAATGCTGTTATTGCACATAAAGCGAAAGTGGAACCGACTGTACATGCGTACTTATCCGATTCTCATGATCGTGCTTTAGCTACAGCTAAGCTTGTAGATGAAGCAATTGCTAAAGGTGAAGCTATTTCTCCATTGGCAGGTATCCCTGGTGCAATTAAAGATAATATTTGTATTAAAGATGAACCTGCAACATGTGCATCTAAAATGTTAGAGAACTTTGTACCTCCATACAATGCGTCTGTTATTGAACGTTTACAAGATAATCAATTTGTAAGTCTTGGTAAACTTAACATGGACGAATTTGCTATGGGTGGTTCCACAGAGAACTCTGCATTAGCAAAAACGACTAACCCTTGGAATGCAGATTGCGTACCAGGTGGTTCTTCTGGTGGTAGTGCTGCAGCTGTATCTAGTGGCTCTGCAATTTGGGCTCTTGGCTCTGATACTGGTGGTTCTATTCGTCAACCAGCGTCCTTCTGTGGCGTTGTAGGTTTAAAACCAACATACGGTAATGTATCTCGTTATGGTTTAATCGCCTTTGCATCCTCTTTGGACCAAATTGGACCTATTACTCGTGATGTAACAGATGCTGCTTTAGTATTAAATGCAATCTCTGGTCATGATGCGAAAGACTCCACATCCATTCCAGGTGCTCGTGTAGACTACACTACAGCTCTTGTAAATGATGTAAAAAATCTTAAAATCGGTGTGCCAAAAGAATTCTTTGGCGAAGGTCTCAATATCGAAGTTCGTAAAGCTATGGAAGAGGCTATCGAAACATATAAAAAATTAGGTGCTGAAATCGTTGAGGTTTCCTTGCCTAACTCTAAATATGCGTTGTCTGCATACTATATCATCGCATTGGCAGAAGCTAGTTCCAACTTGGCTCGTTATGACGGTGTAAGCTATGGAATGCGCGTATCTGCAGATAATCTTGTAGATATGTCTACTAAAACTCGTACAGAAGGTTTTGGCCCTGAAGTACAACGCCGTATTTTGTTAGGTACTTATGTATTGAGTGCTGGTTATTATGATGCTTATTATTTGAAAGCATTAAAAGTACGCCGCCTCATTAAAAATGAATTTGATGAAGCATTCTCCAAAGTGGATTTGATTTTAACACCAACTGCACCTAATACATCTTATAAATTTGGTGAAAAAGCAAATGATCCATTGGCAATGTACTTAGAAGATATCTGTACAGTACCAGCAAACCTTGCAGGTATTCCAGGTATTAGCATTCCAGCAGGTATGAGTAGTAGCAATTTGCCAATCGGCTTACAATTGCTCGGTCCTGCTATGGGTGAAGAAACATTGTTACGTGCCGCTTTCACATTTGAACAAGCACGTCCAGACTGTCAATTAGTAGCACCAACTGGGGAGGTTTCTCTATGAGTAGTAAATACGAAAC
>NZ_CAJLUB010000061.1 GCF_905209685.1 uncultured Veillonella sp.
GCGAAGGTGGCCATACAGTAGGCGCTGGCGTTGTAACTGAAATCGAAGGTTAATTAGTAGCCTTTTATAAAAAATAGGACCCCAATGGGGTCCTATTTTTATGTTAATTTATATATTGTTTATTACATTTGTAACCAAAGATACAGAAACTATCTTTGACTGGTGCTATTATAATCTTAAGGAGGGCAAAAGCCCTCCTTTTGTGTTTTTTAGAAAAGGAGGTAAAGTGATGGGTGAATACAAAAAGTATTGGATAGCTGTAGTAGCCGTACTTATCATTGGTTTTTCAATCCTTGGTTATCTAGGTACTGATGTGTATCATCAAGCACCGCCGGTGCCGACTGCGTATGTATCTCAAGATGGACAAGTCTTGTTCACTAAGGAAGATATTTTACATGGTCAATCGGCATGGCAATCTACAGGTGGTCAATCTGTGGGGACGGTTTTAGGTCATGGCGCTTATCAAGCACCTGATTGGACAGCAGATTGGTTGCATAAAGAAGTATCTATAATGTTGGATATTAAGTCGCAAGAGGCCTTTGGTGTTCTTTATAACCAATTGGGACCTGCACAACAAGCAGCAGTTAAAGAAGTGGTAAAAGAAGAATATCTAGGTAGTGCAGTTCGCGATGATGGAACCGTGGTTTTATCTCCAGAGCGCATTACGGCGATGAATATTACAGGTCGTTATTTTGTTGAACTTTATGGTGATAATCCAGAGTTGACATTGACTCGTGATCATTTTGCAATGAAGGACAATACATTGCCTGAGTTACAAGACCGTATTGATATGGCTCGTTTCTTCTTCTGGACTACGTGGATGGCATCTACCCAACGTCCTGGTACAGATGCGACATACACTAATAACTGGCCACATGAACCGTTATTGGATCATAATCCAACACCTGAAAGTGTTGCCTGGTCTGTTGTGAGTGTCATCATTTTATTATGTGGCATAGGTGTAGTTGTATGGTTGTGGTCCTTTGGTAAGAAAGACGACGAACATGCATTGGTTCCACCAGCAGAAGATCCAATTAGCAAGATTACCTTGACTCCATCTCAACGTTCATTAGGAAAATATTTATTTACAATCCTAGCATTATTTTTATTCCAATTGGGGATGGGTGGTATCATTGCTCACTATACTGTAGAAGGTCAAGCGTTCTATGGTATTCCTTTAGCTCAATACTTCCCATATTCTATTGCCCGTACATGGCATATTCAAGCGTCCTTGTTCTGGATTGCTATGGCATTCTTAAGCGCTGGTTTATTCTTGGCACCAATTATTAATGGTGGTAAGGATCCTAAATATCAAAAGCTAGGTGTAGATATTTTATTCTGGGCGCTTGTAGTCCTCGTAGTTGGTTCCTTCGCTGGCACATATTTAGGTGTAGCACATCAAATTCCAGCAGCCTGGAATTTCCTTCTCGGACACCAAGGTTACGAATATATAGAACTAGGACGTATTTGGCAATGGATTGAATACATTGGTATTCTATTCTGGCTTGTACTCATGATACGCAGTATTATTGGTGCTTTCAAACAAAAAGGGGATAAAAACCTTATTGCTGCCTTTATCTTCTCTGTTATCATGGTAGGTATCTTCTATGGTCCAGGTTTGTTCTATGGTGAACATAGCCACTTAGCAATTATGGAGTACTGGCGTTGGTGGGTAATTCATCTTTGGGTAGAAGGCTTCTTCGAAGTATTCTCTACTACATTGATGGCATTTATCTTTGTTACACTTGGTCTTGTATCGTATCGTGCTGGTACTGTGGCAGCCATTTCCTCTGGCGCTATTTATCTCATCGGTGGCATTCCTGGCACATTCCATCATCTATACTTTACAGGTGTTACCTCTACTATTGTGGCGACAGGCGCATCCTTCTCCGCATTGGAAGTAGTACCACTTGTACTATTAGGTTATGAAGCCTTTGAAAACTATACACGTCTTCACAGCGCACCTTGGATGCATCGTTTGAAATGGCCTGTATACTGCTTCATTGCGGTATCCTTCTGGAATCTTGTTGGTGCGGGGGTCTTCGGCTTCTTGATCAACATGCCAGTATCCTTATTCTACATTCAAGGTCTTAATACAACTGCAGTACATGCGCATACCGCATTGTTTGGCGTATATGGTTTCTTAAGCTTAGGCTTTGTATTCCTTATTGCTCGTTATATTCGACCTGAAGTTGAATTCAACGATAAATTGATGAAATTTGGATTCTGGGCTCTCAATATAGGCCTTGCCTTAATGGTGCTCATCAGCTTATTGCCGATAGGTCTTATCCAAGCGTGGGCAAGCATTACACATGGCTTGTGGTTTGCGCGTAGCGAAGAATTCATGCAACAACCATTGTTACAAAACTTGCGTTGGCTTCGTATGATTGGTGATACAATACTAATCATTGGTGCCGTAGCATTCTTCTGGCAAATTGTGAAAGTTCTATTTCCGAAGAAATCCTAATTGACAGACATAATATAATTCTATGCATTAACGGCATAAATTGTATGAAAAATATGTGATAATTTATTACCATATTAATGGCGTTCCTTTCTAGACAAGGAACGCCATTTTTTGTTATACTATCCCTGTCAGGTACATGTGCCTGGCTTTTTTGAGTTGCTCAAAATTCTTGACATCGCTTGCTACGTATGATATATTTCTTTAGTATGTAGTCGAGCGTTTTCGAGTACAAGAGACAGATTAGTAAATAAAAAGCGAGGTGTATCCGGATGCGTAATGCCATTACTTTAGCTTGCACAGATTGCAAACAACGTAACTATCAAACGAACAAGAATAAAAAGAACAATCCTGATCGTATTGAAATGATGAAATATTGCAAATTCTGCGGTAAACATACATTACACCGTGAAACAAAATAATTCTTATCATTCATTACCTGTTGATTTGAGGATGTGAAACAATGGCAAAGTCTAACTCAGCAGTGCAGCAGCGTGGTGGATTTGGAAAATTCTTCCGCGGTGTGAAAGCTGAACTTAAAAAAGTAGTCTGGCCAACAAAAAAAGAACTCATCAATTACACAATAGTAGTATTCTTAGTGACGATTTTTATCGCCTTTATTATTTATGTACTTGATGCAGTCTTTGCCCAACTTTTTAATACGTTGTTGCACTTTGTTGGATAAGGGGGCCATTTCATGGAAGCAGATAAGAAGTGGTATGTAATTCATACCTATTCAGGCTACGAAAATAAAGTTAAAACCACTCTTGAACTTAAAGTTCAGTCTATGGGTCTACAAGATGTGATTAGCCGAATTTTGGTACCTCTTGAAGACGAAATAGATGAAAAAGATGGGGTTAAAAAAGTAGTAAAACGTAAGATATTTCCTGGGTACGTATTGGTTGAAATGGAAGTTAACGACCGCTCTTGGTATGTTGTGCGAAACACACCAGGTGTAACAGGCTTCGTTGGCTCTGCCACTAAACCAGTTCCACTTTCTGATTCCGAAGTAGAACATATACTTAAGTCTCAGGGCTTGGATAAGAAACCAAGCATCAACATCGATGTAGAAGTTGGTGAAACGGTACGCATTACGTCCGGGGCCTTTGAAGATAAACTAGGTGTTATTACCGAACTTAACCCTGAAAAAGGAACATTGAAACTTAATGTGGAAATGTTCAACCGAGATACCGAGGTAGAGGTAGAGTTCTCTCAAATTGAGAAAGCTCTTTAATATATATATTATAACTCTAAAAAAGAGCAATCGATTTTGGTTGCCAGTGGGAGGATGTATATCCGTTACCACCACAGTATAAGCATAGGAGGTTTAATTACCCATGGCTAAGAAATTAGTTAAACAAGTAAAACTACAAATTGAAGCCGCTAAAGCTACTCCAGCACCACCAGTTGGTCCTGCACTAGGTCAAGCAGGTGTTAACATCGTTGCTTTCACAAAAGAATTCAACGAACGTACTGCTAAACAAGCTGGCTTAATTATCCCAGTAGTTATTAACGTATATGAAGATCGTAGCTTCGACTTCATCACTAAGACTCCACCAGCTGCAGTATTATTGAAAAAAGCTGCAGGTATTCCAAAAGGTTCTGGTGTACCTAACCGTGATAAAGTAGCAAAAGTAGGTCGCGATAAAGTTCGTGAAATTGCTGAATTGAAAATGCCTGACTTGAATGCTAATACCGTAGAACAAGGTATGCGCATGGTAGAAGGTACTGCTCGCAGCATGGGCATTGAAATCGTTGACTAATAAGCGTACGACTTGCGCATAAGGCGCAAATCGGTGGGAGGGAATTCCCGTTTGACCACATAAGGAGGATATTATAATGGCAAAAGTAGGTAAGAAATACGCTGAGGCAGTAAAACTTATTGAAGCTGGTAAGTTCTACGAACCAGTAGAAGCAATCGAGTTGGTTAAGAAAACTGCAACTGCAAATTTCGATGAAACAGTTGAAATCGCTTTCAACTTGAATGTCGACCCTAAATACGCTGATCAACAAGTTCGTGGTGCAGTAGTATTGCCTCATGGTACTGGCAAAACTAAACGCGTTCTTGTATTCGCAAAAGGCGACAACATTAAAGCAGCTGAAGAAGCTGGTGCAGATTTCGTAGGTTCTGAAGAGTTAGTAGCTAAAATCCAAGGTGGTTGGAGCGACTTCGACGTAGTAGTTGCTACACCAGACATGATGGGTCAAGTTGGCCGTCTTGGTAAAATCTTGGGTCCTAAAGGCTTGATGCCAAACCCTAAAGTTGGTACAGTAACTCCAGACGTTGCTCGTGCAGTAAACGAAATCAAAGCTGGTAAAATCGAATACCGTACTGATAAAGCAGGTATTATCTCTTGCTCCATCGGTAAAGCGTCCTTCGATGAAGAAAAATTACTTGACAACTACCGTACAATCGTTGATACTATTATCAAGGCTAAACCTGTAGCAGCTAAAGGTCAATACATTAAATCTGTAACCTTGTCCGCTACAATGGGCCCTGGTGTGCCTTTGAACGTGTTCAAATTGAGCAACGTTACAAAAGAGCAATAATCACATATGTCTCTTAGCTGTAGACGGCTGGTATGTATAATGGATGAAAATCCGCCCGCTGAGGCTGACACTAGATAATCTAGGACTAGTTCGACCTCATCGCGTGCGATGGGGTCGTTTTTACGCTAAGATAGTACATAGAGCACCAAAAAATCTACAAGGAGGTAATCTAATGGCTGTCACTGAACAAAAGAAAGCAATCGTTGCTCAAATGAAAGAAACTCTTTCTGAAGCAAAAGGCGCTGTATTGATTGGTTACACTGGTTTGACTGTTGCGCAAGCAACTGATCTTCGCCGCAAAATGTTGGCTGAAGGCGTTGAATACAAAGTAATCAAAAATACTTTGACTCGCATTGCTGCAAATGAATTGAATCTTGAAGGTTTCGCTGAGCATTTAGAAGGTCCAACTGCATTGGCTACTTCTAAAGAAGATGCTGTTGCACCTGCTCGTGTAATCGAACAATTCATCAAAACTACTGAGAAAGAAGTTGTAACAGTTAAAGCTGGTATCGTTGAAGGCGAAGTTATGGATGCTGCAGGCGTTAAAGCAATTGCAAGTCTTCCAAACCGCGAAGGCATGCTTTCCATGTTGCTTTCCGTATTGCAAGCTCCTGTTCGCAACGTTGCATACGCTGTCAAAGCTGTTGCAGAAGCTCAACCAGCAGAAGCTGCAGAATAATAATTTCTGCGAAGTATTCATTGGTCGCTTAAGACTGATACAATAAACTATTTTATGGAGGAAAACTAAAATGGCATTGAACATTGAAAACATCGTTGCTGAATTGAAAGAAGCAACTATTCTTGAACTTAATGATCTTGTAAAAGCAATTGAAGAAGAATTTGGCGTAACTGCAGCAGCTCCTGTAGCTGTAGCAGCTGCTGGTGGTGCTGAAGGCGGCGCTGCTAAAGATTCCTTCGACGTAATCTTGAAAGATGCTGGCGCATCCAAAATCAACGTAATCAAAGTTGTTCGTGAAGCAACTGGTCTTGGCTTGAAAGAAGCTAAAGCTATCGTTGATGGCGCTCCTGCACCTGTAAAAGAAGGCGTAGCTACTGAAGCAGCTGAAGCTTTGAAAGCTCAATTGGAAGAAGCTGGCGCAACTGTAGAATTGAAATAATTCTAGCCATAATAAAAGGCGTACCCTCGGGTACGCCTTTTTTGTTATAGAAATAAATTTTGTAGTTATCTATCAATACCAATTAGCCAGTTTTTGCTATGATTATTGAATTTTATAAATGCTAGCCGATTTAGTTTTTCCAACTTCTGTTGCTATGTTATTGGTTGGTGAATTAGCAAATTCTTTACTATATTTATTTGGCACAATGATGATAGCACCTTTTTCATTAGATACCCTTGTATCAAACTCTTCTACTGTTATAGTGGGCATCAATGTTTTGCCTGCTGTCCATACAGGATTATCTGTAGTATGTACAAATACTTGAGTTGGTGTATCTTTTGTATAATATACAATCGATGTATAGTAGGTACCATATATATATGTGTGTTGAGCACTTGACTTAATATATGGCTTGAATTGAAGCCCCGATTGATCAGATAAAATAGATGTTACAGTTATTGTGATTGCCGTATATAAAATAGTTAAAGGTGTGGCTAAATAGATAGATAATGGTAAGTTGCTATGTCTGTACCGTTTTACTACTAGTGCAAATAGTACTAGTAATACGAATGCACTAATTAATGGTATAGGATTTAATTCTGGTGTTGCGATGCTGGCTACTAGGAATAAGATTGTATATATGCCTAATGGAATCGTCACAATATATTTAAAACTAGTACTCTTGTTATGGCAGCTAGCTGTGATAGCTTCAGCACCCCAGATAAGACATGGGATTATAGCTGGTAATGTATAGGTTATATACTTTGTGGCCACTAGTGAATAGAATAATACAATTACTATAAACCAGATAGCGCCGAGAAGATAAAAATTATTTTTCCAGGTAATGTTTTTGAGTCGGTAAATAACGGCTGGTGTCCATGGTAATAGAGCAAGAGGGACAATGATTAGGTAATAATACCAAACATTGAATTTTGGGTGCTCAGATACAAGTGCTCGCTCCATGTTGTGAAGCCCTAGGAAACCAGATATGAATTCTTGACCGTGAATCAAGTACATAGCGATGTACCATGGACTGGCAAGAACTATAAATAGTAGAATTCCCAAAGGATTAAATAATAATGTAATATCCTTAGCAAGTGAGTATTCATCCTTATCTTTTTGGGTGAACCATCGTGCAGCAATGAATAGTAATAGTATTAATCCAGGCAGAACAATACCAACAGGCCCTTTAGTTACGACCGCTAAGGCTGCTGCCGCATAGGCTTTTACCATGGAATGTTTATCGTTCTTGGTGAAAGCTAGATAAGAATAGCCGAAGATGGCTAGTGAAAAGAAGAAGAGGAAGCCATCTGTTATGACTGCGTGTGAAATGTACCAGAACTGTAAGGCACCAAATAAAAGTATGGCGCTTGTTACTGCTATATGCGTGGACTCTTTAATGCGATACACAAGATGGTACATAAGCGCTACACTGCCACTGGCAATGAGTGTATTCGGTATACGCGATGTAAAGTCAGATATGCCAAATAGTTTATAGCTTATCATAAGTGCCCAATAGGTGAGAGGCGGTTTATCATACCATACTTGGTCATATATCATGGGTGATATCCATGAGTTATGTTTTAGCATTGTAATAGCAGATAATACATAGTTGGATTCAACTGGATCGGTTATGGGTAGATAGGCATTATAGAAACCGTAACTTAGTACGGTTAATAAAAATAGCGCACCTATGCGCAGCATGTGATTGTTAATCATAATTACTCCTTACTTACATAGTTTATATTATTGTACTATAGGGCGTGTAATAATTAAACCAATGAAAGATAAAGCTTTTAGCAATATGGAAATAGTTACAAAATAATTATTTATGAAATAATATATTGTATAGAATATTGTTTGTACAGAATACATGAAATGACTTTTATGTATACAAAATACATGCTATAATGAGCGCGTAAGATAAAACCGTTTCATTAAAATACTATTTTGTATAAAAATAGTAGAAAGAGGATTTATTATGAGAAAAGAACATGATTTCTTAGGTGAATTAGAAGTAGCTGATGAATTATATTACGGTGTACAAACAATTCGTGCATTAGAAAACTTCCATATTACAGGTAAACACTTGGACCAAGACTTTATCAAAGCATTGGCAATGGTAAAAAAAGCATCTGCTTTAGCGAATATGAAAACTGGTCGCTTGAATGTATCTATTGGTAAAGCTATTGTACAAGCTGCAGATGAAGTAATTGAAGGTCAATTTGCTGACCAATTCCCTGTTGATCCAATTCAAGGTGGTGCAGGTACTTCTGTAAACATGAATATGAACGAAGTATTGGCTAACCGTGCTTGTGAAATTTTGGGTCATCCAAAAGGAAGCTATGATATTGTAAGCCCTAACAACCATTGTAATATGGCACAATCTACAAATGATGCTTTCCCAACCGCAATCAAGGTATGTGCAATTTTGAAATCTAAACCTTTACTTGAAGCATTACAACGCCTTGTTGATGAACTTGAGAAAAAGGCTGATGAATATAGCGAAATTTTGAAAATGGGTCGTACTCATTTACAAGATGCGGTGCCAATTACATTAGGCCAAGAAATGGGTGCCTATGCATCCGGTGTTCGCCGCGGTATTAAACGTATTAAATCTGCTGTTGAAGGTGCACATGTAATTAACATGGGTGCTACTGCAGTTGGTACAGGCCTTAACGCGGAACCTAATTATATTCATGATGTAGCTTATGAACTTAGTGAAGTAGTAGGTGAACCATTCTACACTGCGGAAAACTTAATTGATGCTACCAACAATACAGATATCTTTGCTGATATCTCCAGCGGTTTGAAAGTAACTGCTCTTGTATTGATTAAAATGGCTAACGACTTCCGCTTGATGGCATCTGGTCCTCGTTGTGGTATTGGGGAATTAAAATTGCCTGCTCGCCAACCTGGTTCTTCCATCATGCCAGGCAAGGTTAACCCTGTTATCGCCGAAGTATTGAACCAAGTATGTTACCAAGTTATCGGTAATGACTTAACAATTACATTGGCTGTAGAAAATGGTCAATTCGAATTGAACGTAATGGAACCTGTATTGGCTTACAATTTGTTCAATAATCTTTGCTACCTCAAAAACGGCGTAAATACATTCGTTGATAAATTACTCGTGGATCTTGAAGTAGATCGTGAACAATGCGAATACTGGTTGAACCGTTCCGTTGGTATCGTAACTGCATTATTGCCACACCTTGGCTATGAAACAGCATCTTCTCTTGCGAAAGAAGCTTATACTACTGGTCGTGCTATCCGTGATATCATCTTGGAAAAAGGTTTATTGACTGAAGATGAAATCAATCATATCCTTTCTCCTAAAGAAATGACTCGCCCTGGTATTGCTGGTGCTAATCTTTTAAAACAAAAAGGCAACTAACATAGTCAGTTGTTTGGATACATGAATAAAGCATGAAAATGAAAGACTGTCAACCCTTTTGGTTGACAGTCTTTTTTAATACTGATAGAATTATATATTGCAAAAGTAGCGTTTCCTGCTTTTGGATATAAAAACTATAACTTGAATAGTGATTAGGTTTTCTTCCAAGGTTGTGCTTGGTTAATGGAAAGCAAGGTTATTTTTAAAAATGAAATGGGCCTTGCTTTATTTGACGTTATCCGAGCAGGAAAACTGAGACCTGTAAGATGTCTTTTCCGTGCCGTTATAGAAAATGGTAGACCAGTGTGTTTTGATAGGGGTGAAAGCAAATATGTTCAAACCTGAACAGGTAGGCAAACGAACTCGTTATACGTACGCAAAAATTAACGAAGTTATCAAGATGCCGCATTTATTGGACATTCAGCGTAAATCGTATGAGTGGTTCTTGGAGAGTGGTTTACAAAATATTTTCAACGATATTTCTCCGATTAAAGACAATTCAGGTAATCTAGTACTTTCTTTCGAAGGTTTCAGCTTAGGTGAACCTAAGTATGATATTAATGAATGTAAAAACCGTGATGCTACTTACGCAGCACCAC
>NZ_CAJLUB010000062.1 GCF_905209685.1 uncultured Veillonella sp.
AGCAAATTCATCCAATATGTAAAGACATATTTCTATTATCAGTGGACATTTTTATGCTAGTAAATTTACTTATAAATGATATGATGACTAGATGCCTTTTCCATACGATTCATAATAGCAACGCCAAAACCATCATCATTAACACCTTCTGCTAAGATTAAGGTAACATGATTTTCGTTAAAATGTAATAGGCTTTTGTAAAAGTCATGGCCTAATGATAAGGCATCACCATGATGGCCAAAACAATGGCACATAAAGCGTGTATCGTCTTTAATCAGGTCATACGTTTCATGACTGACCAAACAACCTATAGGACCTTCTTTACCTTCTGAAAGCTCCTTAAACGTAGATGCTATCCCCTCTGGACTGCCTACAACAACTGTCATAGGTGCATCAGGCGCATAGTGCGTATACTTCATACCAGGAGCCTTAGGCTTAGTGGCAGCATTAACTAGCGCAGTATCATACTCAACCGTAGACACAACATTTTCAAGCTGAGCTTTTGTAATCCCACCGGGTCTCAATATAATGACCTTATCATCATGTACTTCCACTACAGTAGACTCTACACCAATCGTACATGGACCAGCATCTAAAATATAGGAAATACGGCCATTCATATCATGGTAAACATCTTGTGCCGTTGTAGGGCTTGGACGACCAGATATATTTGCACTAGGAGCCGCTACAGGTACACCAGCGCGTTCTAATAATGCACGGCATATCTTATGATCAGGGCAACGCAATGCTACGCGATGTAACCCTCCAGTAGCGCGATCTGGCACTAAATCAGATTTAGGCAATGTAATCGTTAATGGCCCTGGCCAAAACGTATCCATTAATAGTTGTGCTGTATTTGAAACCTCTGTTACCAAAGGTTTTATACTTTCACTATTAGGAACATGCAAAATAAGGGGATTATCTGAAGGACGACCTTTCGCAGCATAGATTTTATCCATTGCCTCTGGATCAAGGCCATTAGCACCGAGTCCATATACAGTTTCTGTAGGAATGGACACTAATTCACCATTACGCAATGTACTGGCAAGCATATTTAGTTCTTGTTCTGATGGATTTGTAATAATTTGAGTATCCATATTATCCCTCATATACTGCAGTTACAACACGGTTATTACCACCAAGATCAGCGATACACTGAATGTTGGAGTAATGACTAGCTTCTTTTAATAAAGACTTTACCTCTTCAGCTTGATCGTAACCTATTTCAAAGGCTATACGGCCTTGCGGTTTTAAATATGTACCGCATTTTTTAGCTAAAATACGATAGAATTCTAATCCATCTTCACCACCAAATAAAGCAATATGAGGCTCATTTAATACATCCTGGGACAATAATTTAGCATCTCCTGTACGGATATATGGTGGATTCGATACGATGAGGTCATACTTTTCAGCTTTACCGTCTAAGGCAGAAAACATATCAGACTCTAACAATTGAACACGATCATTTAAGTTAAATCTTTCCCTATTCTCCTCAGCCACTGTCAAGGCATCCGTAGATATTTCAAGACCTACACCACACGCATTCGGCAAATAGTGTAATAGACTAAGTAATATCGTACCAGGGCCTGTACATACATCAAGGATACGAACTTTACTATCTTTTTGGTACGTACCTAATACATGCTCAATTAAGGTTTCTGTATCAGGTCGTGGAATCAACACCTTATCATTAACCTTAAAGGTCAATCCCATAAAGTCCTTTTCCCCAATTATGGCCGCTACACAATGACCCTTAGCTCGTTCTTGAACAAGAGGTCTAAAGGCGTCAAGTTCCTCTTGAATAAGCGGTTGGTCATAATGAGTATATAGATAAATACGATCCTTGCCTAAAACGTGAGAAAGCAGTACTTCCCCATCAAGTCGAGGTGTATCCATCTCCTTGCTTTGAAAGTACTGCTCTGTCCACTGGAGAATACGACCGATTGTCCAAATCTCCTTATGCATTTGTATTAGCCTCCTGCATTTTTGCCGCTTGGTCAGCAGCATTTAAGGCTTGAATGATTTCATCTAGATCGCCATTTAAAATAGCATCTAATTTATACAATGTTAAATTAATACGATGGTCTGTTACGCGGCCTTGAGGGTAGTTATAAGTACGAATACGTTCACTACGGTCACCAGTACCAACTTGGCTCTTACGGTCTGCGGCCATGCTAGAAATAGCCTCTTGTTCAGCTTGGTCTTGCAATTTAGCACGCAATACACGCATAGCTTTTTCACGGTTTTGTAATTGAGAACGTTGGTCTTGGCATGCCACAACGATACCAGAAGGTAAGTGTGTAATACGAACAGCAGATTCTGTTTTATTGATATGCTGACCGCCCGCACCACTAGCACGATATGTGTCGATTTTCAAGTCTTTTTCATTAACTTCAATATCAACATCTTCCATCTCTGGTAATACAGCTACTGTAACGGTCGACGTATGAACACGGCCCTGTGTTTCTGTAGCAGGTACACGTTGTACGCGATGTACACCAGATTCAAATTTCATCTTAGAGTATACATTTTCACCATCTACAGAGAAAATAACCTCTTTAAAGCCACCAAGTTCTGGTTCATTAGCATCGATAATTTCACAACGCCAGCCTTGGCTTTCCGCATATTTTGTGTACATGCGGAACAAATCGCCTGCGAACAATGCCGCTTCATCACCGCCAGCACCACCACGAATTTCGATGATGATGTTTTTATCATCATTAGGATCCTTAGGCAATAAAAGAATTTGCAATTTCTCTTCTAATTCCTCTTTTTGAGGTTTTAGCTCTTTCAATTCCTCTTGTGCCATTTCGCGGAATTCTTCATCCATGGATTTATCTTCAATAACTTCCATAGCTTCATCAATACCAGCTAATACTTTTTTATAAGTACGGAATGTTTCAACTGTTTCAGATAATTGAGCATGTTGACGTGTTAATTTACGCCATTCGTCTTGGCGCGCAATCACTTCAGGGTCACTGATGCGCTGCTCCAGGTCCATAAATTTATCTTCAATAACTTGTAATTTATCTACTAACATGTTTATTCCTCTTCATATGCATCACTCTCAGAAGGGCGAACCTCTTCAAGAGCTCGTATAGCGACTTCAATTTGATCATCTTCTGGTTCACGTGTGGTCATGTACTGTAATACAAGACCTGGTTTGATAAGAGCTTTCACAAAGGAATGCTCACTACGACCAGCAAGACGAATAACCTCGTACGCAATACCTGCTACTACAGGCATGAGCAGTACGCGGCTCAGAATACGTTCTAACAAATTAGGCCAACCTAAAAAGGCAAATACAAAGATACTCACCACCATAACGATGAGTAAGAAGTTTGTACCACATCGAGCATGTAAACGACTTTGTTTGCGAACGTTTTCTACAGTAAGAGGCAAGTCTAATTCATAGGTATGAATTGTTTTATGCTCGGCCCCATGATATTGGAAAACTCGTTGAATATCCTTCGTAAGACCAATACCCCAAATGTAGAGTAGAAAAAGAACTAAACGAATGACACCTTCAATGAGATTTAATACTACATGATTATCCTGTACACCAGGAATAAATTTTACGATAAATGTAGGCAATGCCAAAAATACAGCTATCGCAAATATGGTAGAAATAACCATAGTAATGGCAATTTCACTATTAGACATTTCTTCCTCTTCATCACCAGCGGCTTTAGCGGAGAAGGACAATGCCTTCATGCCAATCACTAGAGATTCATAGAGGGCTACACAGCCCCGAAGAAATGGTTTTTTCAAAATTGGATATGTGTCAGCAATAGATTTTGTAGGCTCTTTTTGAACTACAATGGTTCCTGATGGTTCTCGTACAGCTGTTGCTGTAACACCAGGTCCCCTCATCATGACACCTTCGATCACAGCTTGTCCACCGACAAACTTTTTAATACGTTCTGTGTTCACAAGAGCTCCTCTCATAAACAAATAGAGGCAGAGCCCATAGCCCTGCCAATAGATGCTACATTACATGACAAATTATTTGCCGTAACGTTTGTTAAATTGTTCAATACGACCACGAGCTTGAGCTGCGCGTTGTTGACCAGTGAAGAACGGATGGCATTTGGAGCAAACGTCTACACGAAGGTCTTCTTTTACAGAGCCAGTTTTGAATGTGTTGCCACAACCGCAAGTTACTGTAGCTTCTTTATAGTCTGGATGAATACCTTGTTTCATTCTATACACCTCTTTCCGACAATCAATATTATTCTTATAGATTATAGCATGACATATGCACAAATGCAAGTTGCCAATACTATTCCTTGGATGCTTGTTTTTCTTCAATAGACTCAGCTAGGATGGTCTCTAAGTCGCTTTCATTAAGGATGTCACGCAATGCGATGAGCTCCTCTAAAGAAAGGGTAATACCCTTTTTCATGCTTGTATATTCACTATCCCAAGCACGAAGGTCAAACTTAGGATTATATTTGCCCCAGCTAGTGCATGTTAATTGTTTTTTCCAACCATCTTTATCTTCAGATAAAGTACCAATAACTTTGAAGATTTCAAAATTAATAACAGCCATGAATCCTCCTTTCTCACACATTCGTGTAGTATGTTTCATACCTACTATATTTAGTAGTTTATATTTTTTAGGATACGATATATTTTAAACTAAATATCGGACTTTTACAATTAGTTTTTATAATCGCTATAATCCTCAATATCAATAGATGTTGTTGGTGGCATAACTTGAGCACCTAATTCATCTACTGTAGATTTCCAATCTTCTGTCGCTTCTGTCACAGCCTTGATATACGCTTCATCAGCTGCTTGAACAGATGTGATTAGTTGAGCCTCGTCGTTAACATCTAATACGCGTCGACGTACGCTGCTAAGCATATAACCGAATGACTCATCTGTTTGAACGAGCATGGAAACTTCTTGGATCAATGTTTGACCAATAGTGCTACAGAAGTATGCATACCACATATAGGCTAATTCAGCATCTGGGAACATCCAATAAATATCCTCTTTTGGTACTTCTGTAGTAATATCTACATCTACATGATCTGCATGACGTTTAAATGTAAGGAAATAAGCGCCATTTTCAACAAGAGCATTACGACCTAATTCAGAAACTCGACTGTCGATACAGTAAATCCCATCTTGTCCTAAGGCTACATCAGTTTGACCACCTGGTAGCAAAATAGAACGCAAAGACAAGCCATAATTTAATACAGTAAACACTGGCAATTGAGCGAACACACCATGAGGCAATGGAATATAGTTAATCGTTTTCCATTCTTCTCCTACGCGTTCACGTAGACCAACACGCATCTTTTTAACATCATATTTGCCATATACAATTTCGTAAGCCCCTAATGGTATCCATTCACGAATCGCTTCTACACGCTTTTGATTCAAGAAGAATTGTAATGCCATATTATTCAAACCTAATTGATTTTGTGCCATCGTAGCAGGCAAGAATAATTGTGCAGTTCCTTCTGGAACAAGATTATGTAAACCATTAGCCACTTCTTCCACAATATCTTCAGAGGATTGGAACATGCCAACCGTTCCTGTAAAGATATGATCAAAATAGCTGCGATGAGGCCATTGATTAATAATTTGCGCCATTGGATATAAACGTGTCAAAATGCTATAGCACACTGGAGATGCCGTATAAAGCACAACTTTTTTATCTTCATAAGATTGAAGAATTTCTTCAATCATACCTGCGTATTCTTCTACATAAGCATATAGAACGAGTTCTCCCGTTTTACTATGGGCTTCGATACTTTCACGAACAGGAGTCTCCCAAATAGTACCAACATCTAGACCATCTAAAATACCTGTATCGCTAATAAAATCAAATAATTCGACTCTAAACGAAGGGCCATATAGAGCTTGGAATGTATTCAAATCATATGGAACAGGGCCAAAAGATTCTACTGTAGATTTTTCTGCTAACGCATATAAATCATCAGCCGTAACACCCCACTCACGGGAGCTAGCATTACTAGAAATCAATTGATCTAACACTTTAAAACGCATTAACTCATTTACAATATCAATACCTTCAATACTATGAGTAGCACAAAGGGCAATAAATTCTTCGTTATTTACTTTCATATTAAACCTTTCCAGCTGAAGGACATAAGTGATTTAAAAAACATTCTTCACATAATGGCTTACGAGCCTTACATAGTTTACGACCATGATAAATCAACCAGTGATGAGCAGCCGACCAATCCTCTTTAGGAATTGCCTTCTGCAACTTTAATTCCATCTCTTCTGGTGTTTTAGCAATACCCAATTTTAATCGGTTAGACACGCGGAATACATGAGTATCTACAGCAATCGCTGGCGTACCAAACAATACAGATACTAGCACATTTGCAGTCTTACGACCTACACCAGGTAATTCAACGAGTTGATCAAACTCCCGTGGCACTTCCCCGTGGTATTGTTCTACTAGAATCTGACATGTGGCAATCAAATTTTTGGCTTTAGATTTATAAAGGCCACAGTCCTTAATCAGAGTTTCTAATTTGGTAACCCCAATTGCTAACATCTTAGCCGGATGATTTAGTTCAGGAAATAACCGTTTAGTAACGATATTAACTCTCTCATCCGTACATTGTGCAGATAATACAACTGCCACTAATAATTCAAATTCATTTGTATACTCAAGGGCAGGTTTTGCATCAAAATAATGCTCTTGCAATAATTTCAATTGCTCTGCCTTTATTGCTTTTGTTACACGCATATAACTCTCCTTTCTCACTTGTGAAAGTACAGACGCGTACAACTTATATCTTACCATACGTATTCATTTAGTTCTATGTTATAATAAATCATGTTATTCTAATATAGAATACAGGAGGTCAATATGAGCAATATTAACGATACATTAAAACGTATAAATGAACTAGCAGCAAAGAAAAAATCTGGGCAACAACTCACACCAGAGGAATTAGCAGAAAAAAAAGAACTTTATGAGATTTACTTAAGCTTCATTCGAGGCCAAATCACAGATACATTGGACCGTGTTGAATTTGTGGATCCAGAAACCGGTGAACGAACTGCGCCTAAACAAGCTCTAGAAAATCTTGCGAAAGAAGCTGACCAAGACATTAAAGAACATAAAGATATTCACTAATATATAAAAATATACATTAATATAAAAAATGTACGCATAAATGATACATCAAATATGCGTACATTTTTCTATTAACCACAAAAAGTCCGCTTGATATATCAAGCGGACTTTAGTATTAGTGAAACTTATGTATTATAATTTACCGAGGCGTTTCATAGCATTATAGATTTTTTCAGCTAGTCCTGTCATTTGGAATTTAGGAATACCACAAGCAGCTATGCGAATACCGTTAGCTAAAGCGATAACATAGATATGTTCTTTTTTCAACTCTTCACAGATAGCATTAGCAGAATCTGTAGGAATCGTAATAAAGAAACCACCGCGATATGGCAACATAGGAAGACCAACTTGGGCTGCTTCTTGTTTAAATATATCAGCACGATCGCGAATCAATTGATAATAGCAATTACGTTCATCTTCATAAGCTTTAAACTTAGCTGGATCAGCTACAATATTTGCCATTGTACGCATTGCAGGGCGGCATATATTAGACCATGTAGCACGGCTTGTAGATTTGTTGATTTCTAAGAATTCATCAGCAATTTCTTCATCATCAGAAATACCAATCAAGGCACCTACACGTTGCCCATACATAGTGAAGCCTTTAGACAAGCTATAGCAAACACATGTAAGGATTTCTTTTGGCAAATGACTGAATTTACTAAAGAATGCACGAACCTCTTCTTTTTCACCAGAATAATCAAGGTATGCAACATCAATGCCAATGATTACATTATTACGGCCTATAGCAACGAGTTCTTTCAAGAAGTTAAGGATAGATTCCCAATCTTTGTCCTCTATAGAGTAACCTGTTGGGTTATTACCAGGTGTATTAAACAAAATTACCACATTTGTTTGTTTAGCAGCTAATTCATTTACACGATTTTGGAACGCTTCATGGTTAAAGTTATTATGTTCATCAAATAGAGAATAGGTAACAAGTGTACGACCTACATCGCTACAAAGTATACGATAGGCACCCCAGTACCAATCAGCAGTCAACACCTCATCACCAGGTTCTGTATAGTTATGAACTAAGTGATGAATACCGCCTGTACCACCTGTAGTAGCAATACTACGAATATGACCTTCTGGACGAGATTGTCCAAAGCATTCCGCCTCTGCAGCAGCAAGGAACTCAGGTACACCTGCAATCGGAGCATAACCAATATGTTCAGAATCTGGAAGACTTAAATATTCGTCCTTAACGGTTTTAAGGAATACTAATTTACCATCTTCATCATAAATCGCACCTAATGTACCATTAACAACGTTCTCGCGACCATTTTCTTTAGCATCAGCTTGGGCTTGGCCAGCAGTTACAAAGATTACATCTTTAAGTTTTTTCCCTTTTGCATGCTTTGCAGCAACACTTGTCATAACTTGCACCATCCTATCTAAAATGAATTATTACATATTTATCATACCTAAACTTATTTAATTATACAATGAGTATTTAAAAATATATTGTATACATAAGAAAAAATACTAATTACAATCTGAATTATAAAAAAGCTAAGGTATATAGGATATATACAATATCCTATATAAAATATTTTTATAAATCATATGCTAGTATTTATAAAAAAAAGACCACTCATTAGAGTGGTCTTTGATATCCTTAGAAGGAGTAGCCTACACCAGCGTGTAAACCTTTTGCAGTTTTATCGTTGCTGTTTACGCTATATTTATCATAGCCATAGTATACGTTCAAGTCTACATCAGGGCGAACTTCATATTGAGCACCTACTTGGTAAGTTTGTTTAATATCGTTACCCCAACCAGCTTTAGCAAAGCCGTTTACTTTTTCTGTCAATGGCACATGACCAATAACACCAGCTTGGAAACCTAATTCTGTATCATTTGTACGAATTGCAGTACCAGCACCATATACGTTTACGTTTGGATGCACTTTATAAACTAATGCTAATTGATGATCTTTAATGTCCCCATTTTTTGCATTCAATTTATCATAAGAATATTGAACAGCAGTTTTATTGGAAAGATCGTGTTGCAAAGAAACACCGAAACCGTCGTTGCTATTGCCGCCACCTTTAGATACATGTTGTTTAAACGCATAATCAGCTTGTACTTTAGTGGAACCGTCGCTAATTTTTGTTACAGGTGCCGCTGCAAATGCACTACCTGCCACAACTGTAGCTGCTAGAGTTAATAATACTAATTTCTTCATTTGTACCTCCTATACACATATCTCAAGATATGTCTTACTAAGTTACTTATTTACGAATGTTTTGATTATACACTCTATAAATTAGCGTTTCATGAATACAGGGATATCTGGGATACCGCTGTTAGTTGTTGTTGTAGTGGATGCTGGACGAGATGTAGTAGTTGTTTTACCGAATTCTGGTACGCTTTTAGCGTTATTGCCAAAACCAGTTGCTACAACAGTAACTTGAACTTTATCGCCCAAGCTTTCATCGATAACAGAACCGAAGATGATATTTGCATCAGGGTCTGCTGCATCAGAAATAATTTGAGCAGCTTCGTTTACTTCAAAAATACCCAATTCGGAGCTACCAGAAATGTTGAGCAAGATGCCTTTTGCACCATCAATGGAAGTTTCCAACAATGGGCTATTGATAGCCATTTTTGCAGCGTCTGCAGCACGGTTTTCACCTGTACCTTCACCAATACCCATCAAAGCTTCGCCTTGATTAGTCATGATAGTTTTAACGTCTGCAAAGTCAAGATTGATTAAACCAGGAATTTGGATCAAATCGGAAATACCTTTGATACCTTGACGAAGAACTTCATCAGCTTTGCTGAATGCATCAGATACGGAACATTTTTTATCTACAACTTGTAACAATTTGTCATTAGGAATAACGATAATTGTAT
>NZ_CAJLUB010000063.1 GCF_905209685.1 uncultured Veillonella sp.
CTTACGACGTATTGGACACAATCTCCCGTCGTATCGTAAACGAAGTACAACACATCAACCGTATCGTGTACGATATTACATCTAAACCACCTGCTACAATTGAGTGGGAATAGATACCTTAGTTTTATTTTACGGTTATGGAGGTATTCATGAATCCTTCTCCACTGCGCTACCCAGGAGGAAAACATAAACTATATAATTATGTTTCTCGTTTAATAAAAGAAAATGGTTGCACTACATATATTGAGCCTTTTTGTGGTGGAGCAGCAGTTGCATTGGAACTTTTATTTAATGGACTGGTTAATCGTATAATATTAAATGATTATGATTTTACAATTTTTTGTTTTTGGGAAAGTATTTTATATCGTACAGATGAATTTATTCAGTTAGTAACAAACACAGAAGTGACTATAGACGAGTGGCATAGACAAAAAGCTATTCGAGATAATCTTTCGAATCATAGTAATTTAGAAATTGGTTTTTCAACATTCTTTTTAAATAGAACTAATCGTTCCGGAATTGTTGATAAAGCGGGTCCTATAGGTGGATTAGAGCAAACCGGAGAATATTTAATAGATTGTAGATTTAATAAATTGAGGCTTATTAAACAAATTGAAAAAATTGCCGCGCATAGAGAAAAGATTAGTATATATAATTTAGAAGCCCTTGATTTTATTGAAAATATAATTTTAAACAAAAGAAAGACTTTTACTTTTTTTGATCCGCCTTATTATAGTAAAGGACCTGGGTTATATAAAAATTTTTATTCTCATGGTGATCATGTTAATTTAGCTAATATGATATTAAGTAGATTAAAAAATAGGATGTGGATTGTTACATATGATAATATAAATGCCATAAAAACAATGTATTCTAGTGTATGTAATATTGAGTTTAAATTGAATTACTCTTTACAAAAAAAACGTTCAGCGAGTGAAGTTATGTTCTATGCGAGAAAACTTAAAAGACCAAAAAATGAAGAAGAATATCTAACAATTTTATTTAATGGAGCATAATAAGTAATGGGAGAGATTAAAAAATTAAAAATTAAAGATTTACTCAATTATTTTGAAAATCCTCGACATGTTATAGGAACTAATGAAGTAGATACTTTAAAAAAATTATTTAATTCTGTTGGTGTTCAATATATGCTTAACTTGGCTGATGATATACAAAAAAATGGTTTATTAGGTAATCAGCAAATTGTAGTTGTTTATTCAAATGATTTAAAAAGGTATGTTGTTTATGAAGGTAATCGAAGGGTTGCAGTATTAAAACTTCTTTTAGAACCAGATAAATTTAGTTTCTTGGATGTAGCAACTAAAGAGAAAGCTCAGAAAATTAGTCAAAAAGGGAATATTTCTGAAGAAATTAGCTGTTATGTTACTAATGAAAAAGATGCTTTTTTTATTATGGAGAGATTACATTCAGGTGAAGACAAAGGCAAAGGAACTAAACAGTGGTCGGCACGTGAAAAAGAAAATTTTAAGGTTAGGATGAATCATGAAAAAACACTTTCATATTTGGTGGATTTTTATGTAAAAAAATACTTTGCTGATTTAGATATTACTAATATCTTACCATTTACTACTATTGAAAGAATATTTAACAATAGGGTAATAAAGAGGAAAATTGGGTTAGATGTTTCTGATGAGGAAACTTTTACAAAAAAGCGCATGCAATTAGTAATAGATGCTTCTAAATGGGTTGTAAAAGAGTCAGAGAATGAAGGGATTGCTGTCACTCGTTTATTTAATAAAGCAGGTACAATAGAGGATAAATTATTACCTTGGCTTAGTGATTATAATACTAGATTACTTAATGAGGAAAAGGAAAATCTTACTGATGAAATAGGTTCTGATAGTCAATCTAAAGGTATAACTATTACTAAGGCTCCAAAGAATGATGAAATACCTATTACGAAAAATCAAGACCCTTTAAATGTTACTGATATAAAATCAGTTAAACCTGCACAAAATAATATTATAACTACTCAGGGGAATACTAAAAATTTACCGTATTTTTTTCAAGGGCTTAATTATAGTAATTTATTGCCATCAGATGTAGATTCGCATGGTGTAGCCGCTATATGTAAAGAATTAGAATTATTTTCAGAAAAGAAACTTGTGAAATACTATCCTATAGCAACAACATTTCTTGTGCGTGCAATTATTGAGCAAGCTATAATATATTATTCTAAAAAACATACCATTCAAGGATCGGATCAATTGATTTGGTCTCGTGTACAAAAAGATTCAGGAAAACTTAGTAGAATTATAGATAACTATAATAAAAATTTAGCTAACTATATTACAGATGTAAAAATTCGAGACTATTTTAATAATCTATTTAAGGATTATAGTGCTAATGTGGATCCGTTAAATTGGGTAATACATAGACCTGCTGAATTTCGATTAGATGCAAATACTTTAATTGAACTACCTCAAAAAGGTTTATTAACGGTTATAAACTATTTGTTATCTAATAAAGTATAGAGTTGGGAACTAGATACATCTTTGATTATTGTATATTAAAATTATAATAAATGTTGGAATGATACACTTTGTATTGTTCCAGCATTATTTTTATATATAATACTAGATTGAATGCTTTATGGTAGAAGAAGAGCGTTTTTAATAAAATGATAGATTAATTTAACTACATTTTAATCAGTTAATTATAGCTATGTAATGAGGCCCTATGAAAACTACAAGATCGTTTGGGGAGTATTTTAAATATTCTCTTCATGATGCAAGAGTACAGAAAATAGAATATGTAGATGGTAATTTAACTTTTATCTTTGATTACATTTTTTCCTATGAGAGTCGTGATGAACAGATTCACAAGGCTAAGATAGTATTTGAGAAATGTGATATTGATGATCTAGAAATTCTCGTCTTTAATAGTACAATATTAGATACTTTCACAGGTAAAAGAATTGAGTTACTTCAGTATCAACAGGATTATAGTGAAAGCGAGTTTGAGGTCATTACGGAGTCTTATAATTGGGGACGAGCTGTACTTCAAGGCTGGCTATGGACTGAAGGGAGTCCCGTGCACTGTATAATGAACATATACTTTACAGGTAATATGGTATATGTAATCGATGAGGCCTAATATGAGCAATTTAGATTTTACTATTAGTTGCACTATTACTTTCTTTAGCAAGAAGCTGACGAATCCACCAAATTTAAATAATGGAAAGTATAGCCCTCATATTGTTATAAAAGGCACTGATGAACATCTTGAAATCAACTTTATTGATGGTGAAGATGTAATCTTCAATCAGCCAATACGAGCTAATGCACTGCCAGCGAATGAGGATGTAGATTATTCTAGTTTACAAGTTGGTACAGAATTCTTTATCAAGGAAGATAGTTTAATTGTTGGAGAGGGATTTATAAGAGAAATTTTCCAACATATACCATATAAGAAGAAATAATTGTGGGAAATTCTATCCTTTGGAGTGTATATGATTAAAATAATTGATGGCAAACCGTATTTAGATCAGGTAAAAGAGTTAATTTAAGAGTACACTTAGTGGCTTGGCCGCGATTTGTCATTTTAGAATTTAGATAAGGAACTGGCAGATATTGCTGAGAAATATACGGCTCTGAATGGTGAGTTATTGGTAGCTATCGATGATAATAACGTGGTGCTCGGCATGGTGGACTATTATCCGCATAGTGAGACCCGTTATGAAATGAAACGCCTCTGTGTACGTCCTGAGGAACGTGGACATGCTCTCGGTGATTGTCTTATTGAAAGTATCGTGGACTATGCTAAGGAATCTGGTTATAAAGAGCTGGTATTAGACACAATTGAATCGTTACAAGCAGCGATTCATTTGTATAAGAAGCATGGTTTTGTTGAATGCGAGCCGTATTATCATAACCCTATGGATGATGTTATCTATATGAGTAAGCAGTTGTAGCAACATACGTTTTGCACTTATAATTTAGGAGCGCGGGAACATGAATAAACAGCAAGCAAAAGGATACCTTTTAGAGATAGTGTTATCAAAACTTATTGAAGTGAATGGTTATGAAGTGATTAGAGAGCATAACATTCCGTATGAATATAGTGTGCCATATGAAGAGCAAGAGATAGTAAGTAATTCTAATGGTTTAAATGTTCGAGGGCGTGGCGGATATCATCAGTTTGACACATTGGGGACGTTTAAAATAACGCCTCCTTTTGTATATCCCTTGCGTTTATTTGTAGAAGCAAAGTGTTATGCAAGCACAAAAGTTGGTATTGATAGAGTCAGAATGGGCGTTGGTGTTTTAAATGACATTAATACTAACTACGCTACTGTAGATTTGAGTACTGAACAGTTATCTATTAAACGTTATCAATATCATTATGCAATTTTTTCCACATCTGGTTTTTCAAAGCCTGCACAACGTTATGCAATTGCTCATAAAATACATTTAATTGATCTATCTAATGATGCATATAAAGGTATTATAAATCTTATTGAGCAAATAGTAGATGAATTAATGGATAATTCAGATATAGATTCTTCTGAATTCAATAATTTTAAAAATCTATTTTCAGAATTAATTTATGATGGATATTATTATCATGGGGATAATAAGTTCTTTGTTAGTGATTTACTGCATCTGGTAAGGGCTTTAAAGCGTAATATTGAAAATCAATTTTTATATCTAGCCACAATAAATAGCGTGCATATGATTCCTCTATTAGCTAATTCAGAATTTAATGAGTTGTTGAAATCTAATCCGCATCAGAATGTTTCAATACATTTTAATCCAGAAAACCCTGATGAATGGATTATAGTACCAATAATTGATAACGATGAGGTTCCTAACCTTAGTATTAGTTTTACTCTTCCTGAATTACTTCGTGAATATATATATCAAGATGTTGAAAACGCAATGCTAGTAAAAGAGAAATTTATCCATAAATTTGTTTTTATTGCTTACTTAGATAATGATAACCCTACAATTTGCACATTAACATTTAATAAAGCGACTACTATGGAAAATCCTTGGTCTTTTAGATAATGTAAAGGAGCTTTTATGTCGATTACGTATACAGAAGAACGAAATTTTACGTCTCAACAAGTAGCAGATTTATTTCTGTCTGTTCGTTGGGTGGTAGGCAAGTATCCTGACCGATTACATAAGGCTCTCATAAATTCGTCTCGTGTGATTTCTGCTTGGGATGGTGACCGTTTAGTGGGTCTTATTCGTGTCATGGATGATAGCGAGTTGGTGTGCTTCATCAATTATGTACTGGTTCATCCTGAGTATCATGGTCAAGGTATTGCCGGTCATTTGCTAGAAATGGTGAAGGTGGCTTACAAGTCTTATTTGTATATCAACGTTATGATTGGTGATAGCAAGAATGCACCATTTTACGAGAAGCATGGCTTTAAAATAAAAGAAAATTCCTTACCAATGCAATATCGGAATGTGCCGAAATATACGAAAAGCTGATTGGCCGGATAATCTGTATAGCAAGTAAGTGGTCACATTGTTAATAAAAGGCTGCACGTACATAGCGTTACGTGTAGCCTTTGTTATGTAAACAGTATATACTAAAACGGATATGTAGATGCGATGGAGAAAAATATGGATATATTAATACGAAAAGCGACAACCGCTGATTTAGATTTAGTGACACATATAGAAGCGACTTGTTTTCCTCCTGCTGAGGCGGCGCCTCGTGAGGCTTTTAAGGAACGATTAGATCATTATGCAGGTCAGTTTTTAATTGCTTTTGACGGCGATACACCTATTGGTTTCATCGATGGTTTTGTGACGGATGATGAAGTCTTAACGGATGAGATGTTCGCCGATGCTTCGCTGCATAATCCCCATGGCGCATGGCAGATGATTTTTGGTCTGAATACATTGCCAGAATATCGTAATCGTGGCGTAGGCGGTAAGTTGATTGAAGCTTTTATCGACCTTGCGAGAGAGGAAAAACGTAAGGGCGTAATTCTAACCTGTAAAGAAGAAAAGATTCCTTATTACGCCAAGTTTGGCTTTGTAAATGAAGGTGAATCAGAGTCTGATCACGGCGGTGCCAAATGGTACCAAATGCGAATCGTATTTTAGGTGCTTAGAAATGAGTAGGAATTAACTGTTTATGGTTTTACAATAAATCTGAATATAATAGTTCCCATAAAAAAGAAGCTGAAATCTTTGCAGTGCAGCATTGATTTCAGCTTCTTTTTTGTTGGGAAACATATTAAGTTTTTACAATTAATGTAATTAGACTATACGGATTTGCCTATTATTGTGTATACCAAAATCCATAGGGTTATTTAAATAATTTCTTTTACTTGAGCCACGCCTTTATCGGTCAGCATATAGTATCCATTTGTTACATATAGCAAGCCTTGTTTCTTAAGATGTGATGCGGCTTGGTGTGTATAGTCTGGTTTCCAGTTCAAGTGTTCGTGAATGGTGCCGATACCATTTTCAATAGCCGCCACAGGTGTATTCATATGGGTGTAGATGTGGCAGAGCATCATCGTTTCTCGATAGTGACGGCGCAAGTGGCGCTGGCGAAGATAGGTTGCTATATAGCCTGTCTTTGGCGTGCAAATAACGGCAATTAATAAGGCGAGACCGATCGTTGTTGCGATAGCCCCTGCAATAGATACGTCTAGGGTGAAAGCGACTTCCGTACCGATAACGGCACAGATAATGCCGATGATGATACTACTAGTGAGCATGGCTTTCACAGAGTCTGTCCATAAATAAGCGATAACCGCAGGTCCGATCATGAGGCCGATAACGAGGATAGCACCAACCGCTTGGAATGAAGCCACCACGGTAAGGGACACCATGGTCATCAGCACGTAGTGGATGAGGGCAGGCATGAAGCCGAAGAGCCCTGCTAATAATGGGTCGAAGGTAGATAGCTGCAATTCCTTGTAGAAGAGCATAACTAATAGGAGGTTGATGACCGCTACCCCCAGGGAAATCCATAGTGAAACAGGACCTAAGTCGGTACCGTTTACAATCCATCTGTCGAATGGGGCGAACGCGATTTCCCCTAGAAGTGCCGTATCTACGTCAAGGTGTGCGTTGCCGCTATAGAGACTGACGAGGATGATGGCAATGGAGAAGAGGAGAGGGAAGATGATACCGATGGACGCGTCTTCGTTGACGAGGCCTGTGTTATGAATCATCTCTGTAAGCCACACTGTTCCTACGCCGACTACGGTTGCCCCTACTAAAAGCAAGGGAGAGTTTAAGTCTTCCGTTACAAAGAAAGCGAGCACGATGCCGAGGAATACGGTGTGCGTAATGGCGTCAGCCATCATGGACATGCGGCGCAGCACGAGGAATACACCAGGGATTGCGCACGCGATGGATACTGTGATAGCGATGAGTAAAATCTCTGTATGTACTGTCATGGGGCACCTCCTATGCGAGGCTGTCCACCCTCTGCTCTATATATCTTTTGTTGTAAATCGGCAGGACTTATCTTTGCAGTTTCTGATAATAAAGCTTGTTTTGATTGTTTGTTTTTACGATATTGCCACAAGATGCCTCTATTAGGTGCAAATATGAGGCTCAACAGTACGATAACCGACAGAATGATGATGATCGCAGGTCCTGTAGGCAGTTTTTGTACTGTTGTACTCCAAATGGTACCGCCCATAGCAGATACCATGCCGAAACATCCTGCTAGTATACACATGGTACCTAGCTTGTTCGTCCACTGACGGGCCCCTACGGCCGGTGCAATGAGTAGGGAACTGATCAAGATAGCACCTACTGATTGAATGCCGATGATGATGGTCATGATCAATAGTGAACGATATAAAATGAGGGTAAAGGTGACGGGAATTTGCAAAGTTTTAGCGTATTCTACGTCAAAGGAAATGAGCTTTAGCTCTTTCCAAAATAAGGCTGTTAAAACGATAATGATGAGCGCTGCCGCCGATGTAATGTACACATCGCGGGCTAATATGGTGGCGGCCTGTCCAAATATAAATTTTGAAAGCCCCGCCTGACCTGCATTGTTTAGACTTTGAAGGTAGGTGAGTAGGACCATACCAAGACCAAAGAATGCAGATAGTATAGTAGCCAGAGCACCATCGAATTTGATTTTACTGTTTTCGACGGTAATGGTAATGAGCCAAGCTGCAGTAATCGAGGAGAGGGCGGCACCTATAATGAGTACCTCAATGTCTTTTATACCGGTCAGCAAGAATGCGATGACTACACCAGGCAGTGCCGCGTGGGAGAGACCGTCACCGATGAGGCTTTCCTTGCGCAGTACTGCGAAGGTGCCTGCAATACCACTGGCAAGGCCCAAGAGAGCTGTGCCGAGCAATACCATCTGTGTCGTATAGGATTGGAGTATAGTCATACAATCCTCCCCTTGCCGTAGGTGCGCTCGATGGCCTCATCAGTAAAGGTATCTACTACGGGACCATAGGCAACAGTTTGCTTATTGACCATCGTTACCCAGTCGAAATATTGAGGTACCGTATTTAAATCATGGTGTACGACGATGACCGTTTTGCCGCGTGCTTTCATTTCTTGTAAAAGAGAGATAATGGCGTGCTCCGTCGTTTTATCGACGCCCTTGAAAGGCTCGTCCATGAGGTAAATATCTGCCTCTTGTACGAGGGCTCTCGCGAGGAATACACGTTGTTGTTGTCCCCCTGAAAGTTGTCGGATTTGCCTATTCACATAGTCGCTCATGCCCATTTTTTCAATCATGGAGAGGGCTAGTTCCTTATCCTTTTTGCTAGGTCGTTTAAACCAACCTAGATGACCATAGCGGCCCATAAGTACAACGTCTAATACGGTAGTAGGAAAGTCCCAGTCTACGCTACCGCTTTGAGGAACATAGGCGATTTTCTTGTAATCCTTTTTGTCCATTGCAAGGTGGTGGTCGATATAAAACTTAACACTACCTGAGATAACTGTTAATAGGCCTAACATGGCCTTTAATAATGTAGATTTGCCGGCTCCATTAGGGCCGATGATGGCCGCTAAGGAACCGATGGGTACCTTCATATCTACGTCCCATAATACGGGTTTTGTCGTATAGGCTACGGTCATATCTTCAACTTCAACGGCCCATTCCATAGAGACCTCCTTTTATCAATAGTGCTACTATCGCTGTATTGTTAGTAGTACTTGTACTTACATAGGACGTACACTGTATGTCGTCCTTGTTTTGAAACGTTATTTGTTATTTAAGTGCTTTAGCGATGGTATCGATGTTGGCTTTTACCATACCGATATATGTGCCGCCTTCAGTGCCTTCAGAACCGAGGGAGTCGGAGTATAATTCACCACCGATGGCAACGTTCCAGCCTTTAGACTTAGCTGCTTCTTGAACGGCTTCAATTGTTTTGTGTGGTACAGAAGATTCTACGAAGATCGCTTTAATTTTGTGATCTACGATAAATTGAACAAGTTCATTCACATCTTGTGTGCCTGCTTCTGTAGCAGTACTTACACCTTGCAAACCTTTTACTTCAAAGCCATAAGCTCGAGCAAAGTATTGGAAGGCATCGTGTGCTGTTACGAGGACGCGAGATTCTTTAGGAATTGATTCTGCTTGTGCTTTGATGTATGCATCTGTTTCATCTAATTTAGTGAGGTACGCATCATACCGTTTTTTGAAATCCTCTTTGTGAGCTGGATCTGTTTTTGCAAGACCTTCGTAAACCGCTTTGGCAGCAAGTTTCCAGTTAGCTACATCGAACCAAATATGAGGGTCTTTGGTTTTCACGCCATCTTCTTCGTCAAAGTCGAGTAGAGTAGCTGGATCAATGGCGTCAGATACGCGGATAGTAGCTTTATTTTGTTTTGTTAAATTGTCGAAAATGGAACCCATTTTACCTTCTA
>NZ_CAJLUB010000064.1 GCF_905209685.1 uncultured Veillonella sp.
AAACTATCGTCGTCCCGCATTATGGGGCGAATTATCAGTCGGGAAATCCTGTTCTCTTTGGTTCGCATTGGTTTGAATCTTTACAACATATCCAAGGGGACCAAGGTGGCAAGACCATCATTCGTGGTGATGGTAAAGATCATGTTATCAAACTATGGATTCGTGACGATATTGGATATGATATCGATACACCCGATGATTTTGAGCGTTTAAAAGAACGTGAAAGTGAGGCATTATGAAACCATTAGTGCTTATGCGTGGAGGCGGAGATATCGCTTCTGGCGCTGTATATAGATTGAAACGTGCAGGCTATCCGGTAGTGATTAACGAAATCGCTATTCCTACCATGATTCGCCGTGAAGTTTGTTACGGCAATGCTGTGCATCGTGGGGAAATGATTTTGGAACGCTTTGTAGCTCGTCATGTAGCCCTTAGCGAAGTAAAGGATACATTGGCACAAGGTGTTATTCCTGTAGTAACTAGCTCCTATGAAGGGTTATTAGATACATTGAAGCCAGCCATTGTGGTGGATGCTATCTTAAGCAAAAAAAATCTTGGTACCAAACGAGATGATGCAGACCTTGTTATCGGTGTAGGGCCGGGATTTACTGCAGGAGATGACGTGGATGTGGTTATTGAAACTATGCGTGGTCATTATTTAGGTCGCTGTATCTATGATGGCCCGGCGCAACCTAATACGGGTATTCCTGGTAATGTAGGTGGTTATACTCATGAGCGTGTTATTCACTCGCCAAAGGCTGGTCTATTTACAGCTAAGCGCCATATTGGAGATTCTGTACAAGCTAATGAAGTCATTGGCTATGTAGATGAAGAACCGGTACGTGCTAAAATTACAGGTATTCTTAGAGGCATTCTTAAGAGCGGGCTCATCGTATCTGACCATTTTAAATTGGCCGATGTAGATGCTCGTTGTGAAGAAGCTCATTGTTATAGTATTTCAGATAAATCTCTCGCTGTTGGTGGCGGCGTTTTAGAAGCTGTTACTGCATGGGATTATGAAAGGAATCAAGATGGAAACGATCTATGATGTGATGAAAGACCGTCTTCAGCTTACAGAAACTACATTGATGGTTACTGTATTATCTGGTCCTCGTCAAGGGGATAAAGCAATTTATGCTGAAGATGGTAGTGTTTTGTATGGCACACCAATCGAAGGCTTTATGGTAGATAAAGCAAAGCTCAATTCTTTGTGCATGGTAGGCGAAGTTGAATGTTTCGTACAACCTGTAGAAAATGATCCGTCTGTTCTCGTATTAGGCGCTGGTCATGTGAGCCGTGCTATTACAGATTTATTACTATTCATTGGGTGTCGTGTTACTGTTGTAGATGACCGCCCAGAATATGTAGTTCATGAATTCTTTGACGAGCGCGTAACTCGTAAATGCTTGCCCTTAGAAAACTTTAAAAATGATTTACCTCTTGATGAATATAATGGTTTTATCATCGTTACACGTGCTCATGAGTATGATAATGTATGCTTAGAACAATTGCGCGATTACTTGCCAACCTATATGGGTGTTATGGGCAGTCAAAAGCGCATTCATTATGCATTTGAAGTATTGCGTGAACAAGGTTGGACACAAGAAGAATTAGATATGGTATATGCACCAATTGGTCTAGATTTAGGTGCACAAACTCCTGAGGAGATTGCATTATCTATCGTTAGCGAATATTTGGCAGTGGTGCGTGGTAAAAAAGGCGGCTCATTGCGGAAAGGTAGAGTGAGCCATGAATCGTGAGTTTATTGAATATTTAAGTGCTCGTAAAAATGAAACATTAGCTGTTGCCACAATTTTATTTACCCGTGGTTCTACACCACGTAAGGCTGGCACTTCTATGGTTGTTTTCCCAGATGGATCTATTTTTGGCACTATCGGTGGTGGTCGTGCTGAAAACGAAATTCGCCTAAGTGCTGTTGATTCTTTGAATAAAAAAGAAGCACATCGGCGTATCGAAGTCCTTTTAGATGACGATGTTGCTGTCAAAGAAGGTATGGTATGTGGTGGACAAATGGATGTGTGGATTGAAACACAAAACATCTAATATCATATCTTATATTCGTTTATAAATTTACAGTGCTTCTAAAATGAGTTAAAATATAAGGTACAGCCAAGTAGTTGGTTGTACCTTATTTTTTTGTATAAGGAGCTATTTTTATGCATATTGACGCACTTATACATACCTTTAGGCTTCTTGATATCGCTGATATCTTAATCGTTGCTGTAGGTATTTATTACTTATATAAATTGCTTAAAGATACACGGGCCGTTTCTCTTTTGAAAGGTCTCGTTATGTTAGCAATTCTAAATTTATTGAGTCATCTGCTAAATCTATATGTTATCAATTGGATTTTGCAACAAAGTATGACTGTTCTTCTCTTCGCATTGCCTGTAGTATTCCAACCGGAATTGCGCCGTGCTTTAGAACAATTGGGCCGTGGTCGAATTTTCAGCAAGGCACAGAATGTTAACGAAGAGGAAATGGACATGGCCATCAATGAAGTGATGGCGGCAGCTCGCGTTATGTCTCGTGAGCACACAGGTGCACTTATCGTTTTTGAACGTGAAGTAGGTCTCAATGATTTCGTTGATACAGGTATTTTAATTGATGCTGTATTGAGTCGTGAATTAATTAAAAACATTTTCGTTCCTAGTACACCACTTCATGATGGGGCACTGATCATCCGTGATGGCCGCATTCGTGCAGCTGGTTGTTTGTTGCCACTAACTGAAGACCGTACATTGAGTACTGAACTTGGTACGCGTCACCGTGCAGCAATTGGTTTGTCTGAACAAACAGATGCGGTCGTTGTTGTTGTCAGTGAGGAAACGGGGACAATTTCCTATACCTATGGCGGTCATATTTATCGTCATTTGCCGGAAGATCAAATTAAAGAAGCGTTGCGTACATTTATGGAACGCCCTCGTCAAACCATTACTGGTATGTGGAAATGGGGGGCAAAAAAATGATGATACATTTGAAACGCAATTGGCCAGCTAAGTTATTATCATTGCTAGCGGCCATCGTCATGTGGTTCTTTATTATGCGAGATCAGAACCCTGTGATGGAGGTAACCTATACAGTACCTGTTCAAGTTCAAAATCTTGACTCTCATTATATTATAGAAGATGCACCGGATGTAGCACGCATTGTGCTTTCAGGTCCTCGCGATACGATTATGTCTATAAAGGCAGATAATCTTCGCGCATACATTGACGCATCGGGTGTAAAACCAGGTCAAAATAATGTGACAATCGGATTTACACCTCCAGCGGGGATGAGCCTTGTTGAAGTTAAGCCTGATACTATAACAATTAATGTTGACGAATATGCAGAACGAAAGATACCGGTTGAAATTATTCCAATTGGTAAGTTCTCAGATGATGTTGCTCTTAAATCGGTAACTATTGTACCGAAAGAGGTAACTGTATCTGGTCGTAAACAGCTTGTTAACGCCGTAAATAAGGTTGTTATGAAGGTTAATATCGCTGGTCAAACTAAGAACTTTAGTGCTGTTAGTACCTTAGAAGCTTGGGATGTATCTGGTAATGTATTAGATGTACATATCAATCCAAACCAAGGTCAGGCGCAATATGAACTTAACTTATTGCGTAAAGATAAAGCAGTTCCTATTACGGTACCAACTGCGGGAGCGGTAGCTGATGGCTATGAGGTTAAGTCCATATCCGTTACACCAACACAATTAACCGTGACTGGCCGAGAAGAAATGATTGATTCTGTTACAGAAATTCAAACAGAACCAATTGATCTCACTGGTGCAACTAAGGGAATTCAAGGTAATTACAACTTAGTATTGCCAAGCGGCGTTAATAGTAATGTTACAACAGTACATGTTAAGGTAGATATACAAAAGAAAACTACGTAGCTAAAAAAGACCCTAATAGAGTAGATTATATAACTCTATTAGGGTTTGTTTTTATTATTCATATATTAGCTTTTATGGTAGTGTTGTATAATAAAGATGTATGACCATTTTCTAATAGGTCAGTTATAAAGAATTTAGGTCAAATAATATAGATGTAGTCTATTCTGAAAGGATAGCTTTAATAGGTAACATATGATTAGAATAATAAATCTCCGCGTGGCCGTGACGGTTAAGTCGGATATTAAAGAGATTGTAGAAAAGAAGTATCCCCAGCTACGTGGAGCCATTGAAACAATTCACGTTGTGCGACGTGCTGTAGATGCTCGTAAAAAACCTAATATTGTATTTGTATATACTTTGTTTGTTGAGGTTCAAAAAGAAGCTCAAATTATGAAAAAATTAGGTAAACAAAAGGACGTATCTGTGTTCACTCCAGAGGATCCAGAACCTATCGTATATGGCAATGTGCCTTTAGCACATCGTCCTGTAGTAATGGGCTTTGGGCCGGCAGGTATGTTAGCGGCTTTTTACCTAGCTCGTGAAGGGTACCGTCCAATCGTTCTTGAACGAGGTCAAGATGTCGATACTCGTAGTCAAGATGTAGAAACATTTTGGAAAGAGGGCGTATTTAAGCCTGAATCGAATGTACAATTTGGCGAAGGCGGTGCAGGTACCTTCTCAGATGGTAAATTGACAACTCGCGTTACTCATCCTAGATTGCACGAGATCTCTAAATACTTTGTTGAATTTGGTGCACCTGAAGAAATCTTATATAAACATAAACCTCACGTAGGTACAGATAAGTTGCGTACCATGGTAAAAGCTATGCGTGAACGCATCATTGAGTGGGGCGGTGAAGTTCGCTTTGGCGCCAAAGTAACTGATTTGTTCATTGAAAATGATCGTATCGTGGGTGTTGAAGTTAATGGCAACGAGCGCATCGATACGACGGTTGTGCTTTCTGGTGTAGGCCATAGTGCACGTGATACGTATGAAATGCTACATAAACGCAATGTAGAAATGACAGCAAAACCATTTGCTATTGGTGTTCGTATAGAGCATGATCAAGCTGTTATCGACGAGTCCCAATATGGTGTAGAACCTTCCAGCTTGGGCCTTGGTGCCGCAGAATACTCCCTTGTGTATCACGATAAAGAAACAGGCCGTACTGCGTATAGCTTCTGTATGTGCCCAGGTGGTCAAGTTGTGGCCTCTGCATCCGAAAATGGGGGCGTTGTTGTGAATGGCATGAGCCTATATGCTCGTGATAGCGGTGTTGCGAACAGTGCTATCGTAGTTAACGTAGGCCCAGAAGATTTCGGTAATCATCCACTGGATGGTGTAGCATTCCAACGTGAATGGGAGCGCAAAGCTTATGAATTAGGTGGCTCTAACTTCCATGCACCAGCACAAACAGTAGGTCAATTTTTAGGGCTTTCACAAGCACCAAGCGTACAAGATAGCACCTATAGCTATGAACCAGGTGTAGTAAATTGCGATTTACATGATTGCTTACCACCATTCGTAACGTCTGTATTGGAACGGGCTTTGCCATATTGGGGACGACGCATTCATGGATTTGATGATCCTGCAGTATGTATGACGGGCGTTGAAACGCGTACCTCAGCACCACTTCGCATGGGACGCAATGAAGACTGCGTTTCTCCGACTGTAGGTGGATTCTACCCTATGGGTGAAGGCGCTGGCTATGCAGGTGGCATTATGAGTGCAGCCCTTGATGGAGCCGAAACGGCTATCTTATGTATGGCAAAATATGCAAAACCTAACTAGTTAGTAGCAGAATATATTGTAAAAGAAACTACAGTATAGGTTCATATTGATACTGTAAAATAATATATCTGTATAGTATCTATATGTGTAGTGTATATATTGTGATATAATACACAACAGTGAATATATGAGGATTTGTGACTTTCACAATCCCTAGAGGAGGATAATTATGGCTCGTTTATTTGGTACAGATGGTGTACGTGGTGTTGTTAATGAATTTTTAACACCTGAATTAGCCTATCATTTAGGCCGTTCTGCGGCTACATATTTTGGTAAGGAGAAAGATCATCCTACATTCTTGATCGGTCGCGATACACGTATTTCTGGCTCTATGCTTGAAAGTGCGTTAGCAGCAGGTATTTGTTCTGTTGGTGGTAATGTTGTTATTGCCGGTGTTATTCCAACTCCAGCAGTAGCGTACCTCGTACGTCAACAAGGTTTTGATGCGGGTGCTGTTATTTCTGCATCTCATAATCCATATCCAGATAATGGCATTAAATTCTTTGATGGCAATGGCTATAAATTGCCAGATGAAGTAGAAGATGAATTAGAAAAATATGTTCGTCAAAGTGCGGACAATGAATTGGCACGTCCTACTGGTGATGGCATCGGTACAATTGAGTACAATAGTAACTTGGCTCATTTCTACGCTCACTTTGTTCGCCACACAATCGATACATCCCTCGAAGGTTTGACTATCGTATATGATGGTGCGAACGGTGCTGCTTCTAGCGTAGGCCCTGAAATCTTGTCTGGCCTTGGTGCTAAAGTAATCAACATCAATGTTAATCCAGATGGTTTGAATATCAACCATCACTGTGGCTCTACACATATTGAAGGCTTACAAGTGGCTGTACAACAACATAATGCAGACCTTGGTATCGCTAACGATGGCGATGCTGACCGTTGTTTATTGGTTGACGAAAAAGGCCAAGTTCTCGATGGCGACCAAATCATGTTATTGTGTGCCCTTAAATTAAAAGAAGAAGGCAAGTTAAAAGGCGATACAGTAGTTGGTACTGTTATGAGTAATATTGGCTTCCATAAGGCAGCCGAAGAACTTGGTATGAAAACAGTTTCTACTGCAGTTGGCGACCGCTATGTATTGGAATACATGCGTGAGCATGACCTCTCCGTTGGTGGTGAACAATCTGGTCACGTAATCTTCTTAGATCACAATACAACTGGTGACGGTATGTTAACAGCTGTGCAAGTAGCGGCTCTTATGAAAGAAAAAAATCAACCGCTTTCTGAGCTGGCTAGCATTATGACGAAATACCCACAAGTATTAGTAAACGTTCGAGTTGCTACAAAAACAGGCTGGGAAGATAATGATATTATTAAAGCTGCTATCGTAACAGCTGAAGGTGAACTCGGCGATGAAGGCCGCGTTCTAGTACGTGCATCTGGTACAGAACCACTCATCCGCGTAATGGCAGAAGGTCCAGACCAAGAAGCATTACAATCCCTATGCCAAGAAATCGCTGATATTATCGGTAGAGAACAAGGACTTGCCGATAATTAATATCTGCTCCGTTTGAATCCATTCTACAAATTTATATAGACGTATGCCCACCAATATATGTCCCTTTGCTCCGTCCTACGTAAAGTCGCTGCAGGAACATATATTGGTGGGCATTTTCTTTATATGTGTTTTAGATGATTGCCGAATGGATTCGTCACTAGTGAGCCGATATTTATAGGCTAAGTCCTTGTTACCGATGATGGTGATTTTAAGTATAGTGCGTGTGAATGGGGATTTAAAATTAAACATGAAAACTACAAGCCTATAGTTGAATTAAAATTATATCCTATATATGGATGCTACTTAATAGACTGTTTATTTCATAACTTTTGATACTCTTATTTTTGTGTGATAAATCAAAAAGGATATCTGTATTTGAACTGCTATGAGATTTGAATAAAAAAGAAGAAAGCACTACGTTGAATTGTAATAATTCAGAGTAGTGCTTTTGCCATTATTTATCAGCTACAACTAGTTTATATCCATTCAAGTGAATGTTACTGCCTGTTGTGTCTTCATTAGTTAGAGATTTTACATAGCTGTCGCCAGTGAGTGTCCATGTGGAGTCTTTGCTGAGTTTCACAGTTACTTCTTTAGCTGTGTTGTCAGTGTTGATAGCTCCCACAAGGCTAGAGCCATTTGTCATGTCTAGTGCAACAGTACTGATGGAGTCAGCTACGATGTTACCGCTAAGTTCTTGGTTGGATGCGCGGAGTGTAAGGTGACCACCGTTTTCACCATCTTTACCCCAATGGGAGTCTGCCGCCGCTTTCACCAGTGTAGTAGTGTTTGGCATTAAGATTGTGTTGCCTGTAAGGTCTGCTTCAGCAGTGGTGTTGTTTACATAGATGAACGCACCTGTACCATGAGTTGTAAGTGTGTTATTTTCTGCTTTTAAACGAGCGATACCGCTTTCAGCATCTCCAGAGAAGCTTTGGTATAGCATAAAGCCATTATCATGGTAGCCTGTTACATTAGAGTTCGTAAGGGTAATAGAGTTTTTACCTTCTACAACACCAATTTCACTCTTGTTGGCCACGCCGTTCACATTGTTAGCTGTAATATTACCCGTTGAATAGATAACAGGGCTGCCTGTGCCAGAGGTTGTAAGCTTAGCTGCTTCTGCAGTAATAGTGCCTTCACCACGGTCTGTAGCAAGGGTTGCGGAGTGAGCACCTTCGGTAGTGATAGTTAGGTTTTTACCGTTTACAGAGCCTTTATAGGTTGCATCTAAGCCGCGAGAGGAATCACCTTTTGTGTGAATATTAGTATTTTCTACGTTGATCACAGAGCCTTCACCAGTGGCAAATACTGCATTAGATCCAATGCTATTAGAGGTGATGTTACTATCCTTAATGCTTGTTTGGCTGCCTTCGATGCCGAGCACTACTGCGTTTTGTCCGTGGAAATTACTGTTGTCATCATTAGTGGTGTTGCCTGTTTTATCAAATACACTACTATCGATGGTGATTGTCGCTTTGTTTTTGCCGATGAAAGAATTTTGGTCGCTTGTAGTATTATCAAATCGTTGGTGTTCGAATGTTTTGCTTTCACTAATAACAGATGTACCTGTGAAAGTACTAGGATTAGCTTCCTTATGAGGCGTTGGTTCATTAATTTCGCCTGTCTTTACATCATCAGGTCTAGGCACATCAGCCTTAGGTACATCAGCCTTAGGTACATCGGTTTTAGGCACATCAGCTTTAGGTGCTGATATGCTTTGGGTAGGAACATTAGCTTGTACTGGTTCTGTCCCAAATGTAGGGGCAAAGGCTAGTGCTGCAAGGGCACCGCCCGCTAAAGCAGGCAGGATGAGACGTCTTAAAGTTCTATAATTACGTGAATGTGTCATATATAATAACCTCCAAATATTTATTGCGCGATAAAATCGAATTGTGTAAAATTAAGATTGTAAGAAGTATAGTAATTATCTGTGAAAATAGTATGAATGATACATGGGATTTATAAAGAAATACTAATCGTGATTTTTAGATATGTCGATAAGGATGTCTTGCTTTCACCATTCATTATCACGTATAATATAGATTGGTATACGATGTATACTTTAAAGATCTGCCGTATCTTATAGAAAGGAGTTTCACAATTCGTAAGAGCGAATAGCGCAAGTACCCGCGAAGGCAGTCGTTAGGGTAGACGAGGTGAAGAGTGATCGAATAATCAGCGGATGCTCTTCCGGCACATTCATGTCGTAACAGATACTAAAAAGCCCATTGGTAACAATGGAGACAAAGTGTATCTGAATGAATTGTATTAAAGTAATAATTAATACATAATTGAAATATTAATCTAGAACATTAATCTAGAACATTAATCTAGAACATTAATTAGCCTTAGTTGTTGGCTGGGGCTAGAATGCCCCCAGTATAGGAGGATATATTTATGTGCGGTATCGTAGGATACATTGGCTTTAATCAAGC
>NZ_CAJLUB010000065.1 GCF_905209685.1 uncultured Veillonella sp.
AAGCTCATAAACGCCGAAAGTACTTGGCTGGAGACGGCCTGGGAGGATAGGAAGCCGCTGATTAACGAAAAGAAAAAGGTCTACCTAAAGGTAGGCCTTTTTCTTTTTGCTAGTCTTCGACTAGCTAACCCTACTAGAGCCGCCTCCAGCCAAGGTTGTAGAGGTTGTATCTATGTACGTGTCCGTGTAAGACGGCCCTGGGAAGGGTAGGGTGTGAGGCCACAGAGGAGTAAAACGACGCATGGGGCCCACACATCACCTTCTTCCGAACGTAAGATTTACCAAGCTACTTAGTAGCGTAGGGAAATCCACAGTGAGGAAGCAAGTAGGGCCACCGTACAGTAATTAGACCTAAGCGACGCATACGTCCATTGCATCAGGTTCGACGAAGCCCTAAAAAGTGTACCGTACATTAAACTATTGTATTATATATTGCCATGGGCGAGTGTGATAGGAAGCCGCTGCTAGTGGTAGATAAGAACTTTACAAAACGGTAACGCGGCACAACGTGCCAATGTTACCGAACCGTAAACTAGTTGAGTCACTTTACAGATTTGTAATTAAAATTATGTCTAGATCCATTCAGAAACACATAAAACCCCTATAAGCCACTTTAAACCAGCTTATAGGGGGGTTCTTTCTAGACTAAACTAATCTTCACTTGTTTATCTAAAGCAAATGCAATTTTACACATAGTGCTTAAACTTGTATTGGCACCTTTTTCTATACGGGCGATTGTAGACTGTGGAACTCCAGATTTTTTCGCTAAATCACGTTGTGTTAGTCCTGCAGCTTCTCGTGCTTTTAGAACGGCTAATGCATTTTCTAATTTAGCTTTCTCTTCTAAATAGCTTTCTGTTAAGGCTGGATTATTTATATCTTTTTCAAATATCTTATCTAAAGTTTTTAGTGGCATAATATTCCTCCTCAAATTCTTGTTTTATCTGTTTAGCTTTTATTATTTGTTTTGTCGGTGTTTTTGGGGGGTTCTTAGTAAACTCCATCCAAATCCTTCTTTCTTCCATGATAGCATATATGCTATCATGCTTCAATTTTAAATAGTTTTATATACTCTAAATTCTTATCTTTACCTATCTATAATTAGCATTAATCAACGTGCTTTAGGATACATCTTTTTTTTATAGCTATGTTATACTAAGGTTTATACTATACTTTCATAGGAGGTTTTATGTCTAAAAAAATTGCAGTTCTCGTCAATGAGGATACAATGCAGCGCTGTTCTTGCGGCGGTTGTTTAAAAGCATTTATGAATAAAGCAGATTCTTTTGAGCGTTATGCTGATGAGGAGATTGAGTTGGTCGGTTTCACGCATAGTGGTGGCAATCTAGCTAAGAAAATTGAGTCTTTCAAGAAAAAAGGTGTTACTACGGTTCATCTTTCTACCTGTACTCGTGGTAAGAATGAAAATTATGAAAGCATCGCAGAGCAGTGTGCCGAGGCGGGCTTTGATGTAGTTGGCTATACCCATGGTGGTGCCGTTTCTAAAGATGGTAAAGAAGCGGTCGTACTTTCAGCTAAACCAGTAACATCAGATCAATAATCGTAACGATGAATCAATAGACAGTAATGACAGATGAATGATTGTTCCATTATTCATTCTATATTTACCATGAAGAGATACTATATACATAGTGTGTAAATCTAGTGTGATAATTTGTTTTATTACTATATGGTTAATCAATTCGAGAGGTTGAGAGAATGAACAAGAAACTTACAGCAGCTACGTTATCTGTAGCTATGGCAGCGACAATGGCGCCTGCTATTATGCAAACAGCACCTGTGAATGCTGCATCTAGTGCAGTACAAACATTGGCTGGTGGCGCTGTTGCTATGGCGTATGTATCTACTGCATTAAATAAAATGGATAACTCCGAACAAGGCCAACAAGAAAGCTTGGCGCGTACTAAGGAGAAAACAGGTTACTTAAACGATAGTGCAGCGCAAGCGCGCGTACAACGCATCTTGAAAACATTAGAGGCATCTCCTAGCGTAAAACGTTCTTACGTTGTCTATGCAAACCCTGATACAGAGTTTAATGCCTTTGCAACGCTTGGTCGCGTTATGTCTGTTAATAAAGGTGCTTTGGATACCCTTGATGATGATCAACTGGCCTATGTAATGGCCCATGAAATTGCTCATGGTGAGCATAAAGATATTATCAATGGCGCTAGAAAGCAAATCGGCCTATCTACAGCTGTAGGTATTGCAGCTGGTGGTAGCGAAGGGGCCGCGTTATTATCTAACGTAGCGGGCAACTACTTGTCTAACCAAGTATTTACAATGAGCCAAGAAAAAGCAGCCGATGAACTAGGATTCAAGATTTTAAGCGAATCTCCATACAATGTGGGCGGTGCAGCTGGTTCTATGGCGGTATTACGCAACAAGGTTGGGGAGCACTATCGTGAAGGACTTTCACAAGTAGTGGCACCTAATAACCATCCTAAGTTGTCTGATCGGGTAAATAATAATATTTCCCGCATGTACACATACTCTGGAAATCATGTAAATGTGTCTAAAGGGGCCGTTTACGTCAATGGCGATAATATCTATAGCCCAGCAGGCAGCGGCCGCTATACAGGGGAAGAACGGGCGTATTACATGGCTGGCAAATTGGCACGGTTGTACCATAACAACCAAATTACACCAGGCTCTGCATCCTACAGCGGTGGCACTGTAACAGTAGCAGGCCAATCCATCGTATCTACGCCAAACTCTGACGTAGCATTACAAGTGGCGACAAATCTTAATAATGCTTTTGTAAAACCAGCAGGTGCGGCAGTTAATGCTAAAAAACCTGTGAAAGTGAAACAAGAGAAACCTAAAAAGGTAAAACAAGAAAAGGCTAAACCTGTGAAAGCAGAACAAGCTAAACCTGCTAAAGGTAAAGAGGTAAAACCTGTTACTAAGGCATCTACAACAAAACATACAGCTAAAGCTACAAAGAATACGAACACAAATGATCATGGACGTAAAACAATCGACAGATAATTTGATGATTTAACTGTTCGATTGTTGATGTAGCATATAAGACCGAGCTCAAATGGGCTCGGTCTTTTCTTTATGTACTGATAGGCTTATTTTTATAGTTTTTAGTAGATTTTCTATAGTAAAAGCACTATAATATTAAGTATCTATATATATCAATATATTAGTACTTTATCTTTGTAAAGAATAGAACTACGGCATGTATGTAGTGGTTTTGTTACTTTTACAGTTAATATAGCCTCCCTGCTGAGGCAGTTTCTTTTTTAGAGGAGTTGGATCTGAATGAAACAACCAGAATTGTCGCCGTATATGATGGCTCGAAAGCCATCTGGCATTCGCCTAGGACAAATTAAATTCTTGGAACGTAAGAACCCACCAATTTTGGTGAATGGTTCTATTGGTAATGTAATGCGTCCTATGCATCCCGCCATGCAGCGTCGGTTGTTCGATTTGGGCGGTGTGGATAGCCCGTTCCATACAGGCATTGTACCGTATGTACCAACGACAGGTACCGATGAATGCCGCGAAGCATTCCTTCACATTTTGCGCAGCCAAGGCTTTGATACAACAGGCCTTAATGTACTCGTAACAGATGGTGCATCTATGGCGATGGAAATCATTATGCTTGGCGTATGTGGTGGTGCTGGCGAAGAGGAACGCCCTCTTTTAATGTTCAACCCATCTTATACAAACTATGATGCGGTAGGTCTTCGTATCGGTCGTAAAACAGTTACTGTTGAGCGTGAACTTAATGAAAACGGCGAATTTGAATTGCCATCTGTTGAAACCGTAGAACAACGTATCATTGATACAAAACCAGGTGCGTTGCTCATCATTCCTTACGATAACCCTACAGGTCAATTATTCAGTAAAGAAACATTGATCGAATATACAAAATTATGTGTTAAACATAATTTGTGGATTATCTCTGACGAAGCCTATCGCGAATTGGCTTACGAAAAAGGTAAAGAAACATCTAGTATCTGGGCGTTAACTGATAAGGATGTGCCTGGCATTGAAGGCCGTCGTATCAGCCTTGAAACAGCTAGTAAGGTATGGAACGCTTGTGGCCTACGCATTGGTGCCATCATTACGGATAACAAATTATGCTATGAAAAATCGGTAGCCGAATATACAGCGAACCTTAGTGCTAATACATTAGGTCAATATATCTTTGGTGCTTTGGCTCATGAAAGCTATGCAGAGCTTCATAACTGGTATGAACAACAACGTGATTACTACCGTCAAATGATCTTTGAACTTCACGAAGGATTCAAAGCGGTCGAACCTGATTTCATCGTATCTCGTCCAGAAGCGTCTATTTACTTTGTTATCGACGTACGGAAGGTAGCGAAACCGGGCTTTGATGGTGTAGAATTTGCCTCTTGGTGTGCTGAACACGGTGCTATTAGTCTTGATGATGGTAAAGAGTATACACTCCTCATGGCTCCACTCAATGGTTTCTATAGCGGTAAAAAAGGTGAAGATAATCCAGGCAGAACACAATTACGCGTATCCTTCTGTGAAAACCCAGACCTATTGCGCTTGGCACCTGAATTATTATCTAAACTATTCAGAGCCTATGAAGCACAACGATAGAAGAAGTATAATTCTAATATAATAGATGCCCTCCTGTTGGAGGGCATTTTTAGTTGAACTATTGATTGCCATAATATTGTTAGTAAAATTAATAAAATAATGATAGAATTATGATATAAGGAGGTGTATATATTGATTAATATTAGACCTGTATCAGACTTGCGTAATAAATTTCCTGAAGTTGAAGAAACCGTTATTACAACAAATTCGCCTGTATTTTTAACTAAGAATGGATATGGAACTATGGTGTTAATGAGTATTGAACAATATTCAGCATTAACAGATCCTATTGAGTACGCCTTGGATGAAGCTGATTCTGCAGCAAAAGAAAGTAAAATTCGATACTCTGGTGCCGATGTATTTCGTCGCGTAAGGGAGAGAATCGATGGAGCGGAAATATAAACTTACGATTTTACCATTATTTGAAGAGGAGCTTAATCATATTGTTGATTATATAACTTATGTTCTGCATAATAGAGAAGCCGCTCATCAACTAATTACAGATATTGAGGCTGCTATATACACAAGATTAAGTTGTCCAGAATCTTTTGCCGTATATCCGAGTAAGAAACAACGTGAGTATACATATTATAAAATTATAGTACGCAACTTTTATATCTTTTATGTAGTAATTGAAGATGTAATGGAGGTTCGTCATATTTACTATAATCGGTGAGATTTACAAAATATATTGAATGATTAAAAATAAAAAAGAGCTATAATCGCAGGTGTATTATAGCTCTTTTCTTTTTATCCCTAAGTATGGTGAGTGAGGGAGAATGTTATTTCCTGTTTTCATCATGATCGGATCCCTTAGTATTGATTTCGACAGCGAGTTGTTCGCCAGGCATAGAGGATTCCTCTGTTAGGTCTGTCAAAGGATACGAAGTATCTTCTAAGTTTACCGTTTCTAATAATTTATCGATATCGTCCGATTGGATGGATACCTCTTTGTTATACCATTCGCCGAACTCAAGGATTACCTTTTCGTTACGACGGAAATAGGTATATTGGTCAATCTTACGGGATTCTACAAGTTCTGCATTTTCTAAGATGCTCATAAATGTAGAGATGGAAGATTGAGATACACCACAGCGCTTTTGAATGCTCTTAACGCTCACACTGTTAGGGAAATCGATAAGAGTTTTAGTGTGTACTTGTACACCGAATTCTTTCTCTGGGTGCTTTAGCCACAATATAATATCTAACCGATGTGGATTTGATAATGCTTTCAAGATTCTTAACGGGTCCATATGGCCTCCTCTGGTAATTCCAAAATAATGAGTGCCTAACCTTGACCGTGGTCTTGCATTATGCGGTCGTATTATACGCGTGTTGCTCCGTATAGGGTTTTTCCTACTTTTATCATACGCTACTTTCACTGTGAAAGCTAGATAAACTTATAAATTTCACGAATTGATGAATTTTGTTGCACCTATTGGTAATGAATAGTATGCAATAGTATAAGCTTATAATGAGTATATATACATCCTATAGAGCTATTTACAAGATAATGTTAAATAATATAGAATATATTCATTTTTCTGTGGTAATTTTTAAAGGTATTTTAGTTCTTAATAGAGAAATATATATACTATATGAACTTATGTAAGTCTAAGCTTTGATTAAAGGAGCTGAGTATATGGCAATTGATCGCAATGAAACATTTGACGTTATCGTTGTTGGTGCAGGCCCAGCAGGATCTGCGGCGGCGTTACGCCTTGCGGAGCAACGGGTAAAGGTTTTACTCATTGAACGTGGTGTCGCACCAGGCGCTAAAAATATGATGGGTGGACGTATCTACACACATTCTTTAGAACGGTTAGTACCGGACTTTAGAGACCGTGCCCCATTGGAACGTAAGGTGACAAAAGAACGCATTTCTATCGGCGCTGGCAATGAAATGACGACTATTGAATACAGCTACGAAGATGGACAACCGAACGAGGAATCCTACGTAGTATTACGCGCTAAATTCGATAAATGGCTCGCTGAAGAGGCTGAGAAAAAAGGGGCTCTTCTCGTATCCAATGTACAAGTAACAGACCTCATTACTGAAGGAGAAGGCAAAAAACAACGCGTTGTAGGCGTTCGATGCCACGATGATGAAGTGTATGCAAAACTCGTTATCATCGCAGAAGGCTCCAATACATTATTATTAGAAAAGACAGGCCTCACAGCGCCTACCGATCCAAGTACAATGGCAGTAGGTGTAAAAGAGGTATACAAACTAAAGAAAGAAGACCTTGAAAATCGTCTCATGTTGTCTGGTGATGACGGTATGGCATGGCTCACTTTAGGCGATATGACCTCTGGCTTATTAGGCGGTGGCTTTATTTATACAAATAAAGATAGCCTTTCTGTAGGTATGGTTGTAGGCCTTGAAGATATTGGCAAAGCCGATCGTTCTGTAGACGATATGCTGTCAGCTTTCACAAGCCATCCAAGAATTGCACCATTATTGAAAAATGGCCAATTGAAAGAGCATAGTGCCCATCTCGTACCAGAAGGTGGCTATAAATCTATGCCTAAGTTGGGCGGTAATGGGTATGTTATCGTTGGTGATGCGGCGCGCATGTGTATGAACCTTGGGTATACTATTCGTGGTATGGACCTTGCTATTGAGTCCGGTATGTGCGCAGCAGAGGCGGTTAACGTAGCCTTGCGCGATGAAAACATGGATCGTGTGGCTAAATTGTATGAACGTCAAATCAAGAGTTCTTGGTTACTGAAGGACTTGAAGCGTTACAAAAATATGCCTAAATTCCTCGCTACCCATCCGCGTATTTTCAATGAATACCCAGCATTTGTTAACAATTTGATGCGCGACGTATTCACTGTAAACGGTGATGGCGCAGTGCCAATGATGAAAAAAATTATGCGCCGTGTCGGAGACATTGGCCTATTTACCTTGATTCGTGATGTTTGGAAAGGGGTGCGTTCCCTATGAAATTAGAAGAGCGTTTGGGCGCTAATAAATATTATGTAGATGAAACGTGTCCTCACATCATTATTGATGGTGAAAGCGTAAGCCGCGAAGAGGCGATGAAGCTCGTGAATGGTTGTCCTGCAGGACTATATACATTACAAGAAGATGGCAAGTTAGCCTTTGATTTTGCAGGTTGTCTCGAATGTGGCACATGTCGCGTATTATGTGGACACAGTGTTGTTAAAACTTGGAAATATCCTCGTAACGCCAAGGGCGTAGAGTTTAGACAGGGGTGAGTGCATGGAATTATTAGTCTGTATAAAACAAGTACCGGATACGTCAGAAATTAAACTAGATCCGGAAACAAATAATCTCATCCGCACAGGTCTGCCTAGTATTGTAAACCCTTACGACATGCACGCGCTTGAGGCGGCTTTGACTGTGAAAGACCAAATTGAAGGCAGTCGCGTTACGGTTGTGACCATGGGCCCTCCACAAGCTGAAGAGGCATTGCGTCAATGCTTGGCGTTAGGCGCTGATGATGCGGTGCTCGTAACAGATCGCGCCTTTGGTGGTGCCGATACATTGGCTACAAGCTATACGATTGCATCTGCTATTCGTCATATTCAACGTACCATGAATCGTCAGTTCCAACTCATTTTCTGCGGAAAACAAGCTATCGATGGTGATACAGCACAGGTGGGCCCTCAAATCGCAGAGGAACTCGGTATGGCGCAAGCTACCTATGCTTGTGAATTTTCCGTAGACCAAGCCTCTCAAAAGGCGATTGTAAAGCGGGAGTACGAGAACGGTTATGAAGTGATTGAAGCTCCGTTGCCATTGCTTGTGACGACGACAGCCGAACTTAACGAGCCACGTCAACCTGGCCTTTGGAGCTCCATTTACGCGAAACGATATACTATTAATCATATTACCTTGCGTGATATGCCTCATATTGATGAAAGCCGCATTGGCCTTACCGGTTCCCCAACACGGGTACGCAAGGTATACCAACCACCGCTTCGTGGCAAGGTAGAAATGCTTTCATCCGTCGATGAAGGTGCCAAAAAGGTGCTCGAATTGGCGTACCACATCAAGCCTGAAAAGTTCGCACACCTTTTGGTGCCAAATGACACACCGGTTGTAGAGGCGCAAGACGATGAGGGCATTGACGTAAATGACCCAGTACAGCGAGCTGCGTCTGTTGAAAGCGTGGTGCCTAGCGAACCTAAGGCGGTAGATCCAAATACATTTGCAGCAGAGGCCGCTAAAGCTGATGCTGTTTCTGAAGGAGGTGACCGATAATGATAAATTTTGATGAATACAGAGACGTTTTTGTCGTAGCTGATACCATCGATGATGTAGTGCATCCAGTTACGTATGAACTTATCGGTCAAGCCCGCCGCATCGCCAAGGAACTGGGCCAGCTCGTGCAAGTCATGCTCCTCGGTGAAAACGTACAAGCTGAGGCGGAGGAACTTGTGGCTCATGGCGCCGATATTGTTCATGTTTTTGAAAGTCCCCTCTTGAAATACTATACAACGGATGGCTATACAAAGGTATTGACGGATTTCTTTGAAGACCATAAACCGAATATCCTTTTAATTGGTGCTACCAATAATGGTCGTGACTTAGCACCGCGCATGTCTGGTCGCATGCAAAATGGCGTTGTAGCAGATTGCACTATCCTAACCGTAGATACAGAAGAAGGCCTTGTAGAATGGACTCGTCCTGCTTTAGGTGGCAATATCTTGGCGGAAATTATTTCGCCAAACCATCGTCCACAAATGGGCTCTGTTCGTCCTAATGTATTCAAAAAACCTGAGCGCATTGCGGACAGTTGGGGCCGTATCCAACTTGAACAATTTGACCTCAAGTCCGAAGACATTCGCACCAAACGGCTAGATTTTATTCCATTCAGCAAGTCTGGTTATAATATCCAAGAAGCGGATATCATCGTAGCTGGCGGTCGTGGTATGGGTTCAAAGGAAAACTTTGATAAACTCTACGAACTCGCTGATGCTATCGGTGGCGTTGTAGGCGCTACCCGTCCACTCGTTGAAAAAGGCTGGATTGAATTGCCATACCAAGTAGGCCAAACAG
>NZ_CAJLUB010000066.1 GCF_905209685.1 uncultured Veillonella sp.
AAATCGCTGCAGGCGTACATATTATGCCTTTAAACGATATCGATACAACATTACATATCATTGATCACATATAAGTCATTATAAGATTATCATAGAACACCTTTCCCACGGCCTCCATAGTAACCCTAAGTCGTCCTTATGGAAAGGTGTTCTATCTATCTTTGTATACGACTTATATAGTGAACAAAATATATAATCCTGTTGTAAACGATATCCTTAAATAGACCAGGGAAGATAGGAAAAAGAGGATGCAAATCTAAGATTTGCATCCTCTTTTGTATAGGCAATTATTTTCTATTATCCGCTATTGCGTAATAGAACTATTAAATTACACTAGCGGCTTGTCTTTAATTTCTTTTGGTTTACGTGGGTATTGTTTAGGTGTTTTACCTATTTTCTTAATGTACAAAATAGCTCGTTTATCATCCAAGGTTGGAAGTGTAACAGTGCGTACTTCTTCAATCTTAGCTTTCAATGTGCTAAGGGCTTTATTAGATTCGCTCACTTCTTCTTCGTAGATGGCGCCTTTTAAAGCAATTACGTAGCCACCTTCTTTTACATATGGTACAGTCCATTCTAACAGAATAGGTAATCTCGCTACTGCACGGCTCGTAGCAATATCGAAGCTTTCCCGGTAATCTTGATGACTAAGATCCTCTGCACGGCCATGTAAAGTAGTACAGTTCGTCAATTGTAGCTCATCCATAATGGATTCAAGGAAGGTAAGACGTTTTTTCAAAGAATCAAACAACGTAACCTTTAGACTACGGTCGTAGATGGCCAAGGGAATACCAGGGAAACCAGCACCAGTACCAACGTCGATAATGGACATGCCAGATTTGATGATATGTGGGTCATAGCAGGAGAGGGAGTCAATCATATGTTTAACCACAACCTCTTTCATATCTGTAATGCCCGTGAGGTTCAGATATTTATTTGTTTCAATCATGCGCGCATAATACACGTAAAAGTCTTTTGCTTGCTCTTCCGTACAAGGCAAACCAAATTCGCTCATTTGCTCCATCATATATGAAACAAATTCAGACTCAGGCGCAATAGGCACATCGTATTTTTCTTTCATAAGTACTCCTAATGAATTATTTGATATTTATATGATAGTGAAAGTAATCGACACATAGTTAGAAAATCTCATATCATATGGTACATCATATAAACAAATCTAGGTAATTAACAATATATACGTTATAAGAATAGTATTTCTTATTTCAAAGGCTATAAAACTCAAAAATTTGCGTTCTACGCCGTTTTTAATCTATTTTATATAAGTTTATATATAAAAACTTATAAAATGACCATACAAACAAGATATTTAAGTCATTTTTCTTTATATTATAGCATATTCTCAATTAATTCTCATTTAAACAGATATATTTCCTAAAAATACCATCTAAACATAGGGTAGAAGAGGTATTAACCAACTATTATCATTTAAATAACAATATTGAGAAATCGGTCCATCTTTTTAACCTATTTTGTTAACCTTTTACAATATCTATTTTCAATTTCATCATTCATCTTTTCAGCAACTTCATTTCACAGTTTATTTCTAATTTATCACCATGAACTTTTCTTCACTTACAAAATATTTTGTCTATTCTGAATGAACACTCAATGTATTTCTCTAGTGTACATATTTTAACTGCAGAATACTATTTATTTTATAAATATCCATATAAATATACATACTAGCTTTTTAATAATATGTATACAAAATTACATCTTGTTAAAATATATATCAAGGTATATACTTTTTATTAATAAGGAGGTGATATGTATGACCACAGCAAAGCTATTTGAAAATGGCCGTAGTCAGGCTGTACGATTACCAAAGGAATTTCGATTTAATGGTGATGAAGTAATCATCAACAAAATAGGGAATGTAGTCTTACTTATGCCAAAAGATGATGAATGGGCGGGATTTGTAGCTGGTTTATCATTATTTACAGATGATTTTATGTGTAACGGACGGGAAGATATTGATCATCAGGAGCGTGAAGCCTTATGAAGTATATGTTAGATACTAATATATGTATTTATGCTATCAAACAAGAGCCAGAAGTTGTACTACAGAAAATATTGAAACATCATCCTTCAGATATATGTATTTCATCAATTACATATGCTGAACTAATGCATGGTGTAGAAAAAAGCCAATCAAAAGATAAAAATAGATTAGCTTTAACACTTTTATTATCACCTATACAGATTATTGATTTCGATAGTCACGCTGCTGAAGAGTATGGAAAAATAAAAGCTGATTTACAATCACAAGGAAAAATTATTGGTCCTATGGATTTACTCATTGCTAGTCATGCAAAATCAAAGGGTCTTACTATCGTTACTAACAATACAAAAGAGTTTAAAAGAGTTAATCAATTAGAAGTGGAAGATTGGTCTAAACCATTAAGCTAATTCAACCTATTAAGTATTTACTAAAAAAGCTAGTTAATCATAGGATTAACTAGCTTTTTTGTATGTTATCACATATTTTATTTGCTTCGATTGTATTGTTCTAGTTGGATCAACAGAACAGATACGTCCGCTGGGGATACGCCAGAGATACGGCTTGCTTGGCCGATGGAGTGAGGGCGGATTTTATTGAGCTTTTGTTGAGCTTCAAGAGAAATGCCCTTAATTTGTGTATAGTCCCATTCTTTTGGAAGAATTTTTTCTTCTAGTTTGCGAACCTTATCGACTTGGTCCATTTGCTTTTTGATATAACCTTCGTAAGTAATGGAGATATCAACAGCTTCTTCTACGTCAGGCGTATAGCGTTTTAAACCAAATGCATCGGCTACGATAGCGTAGGAGAGTTCATTACGTTTTACTAAATCATAAGCGTGAATACCTGTTCTAATAGGTGCTGTACCTAAACTTTCAAGCAAAGCTTGTGTTTCCTTGGATGGATTTACAGGTGTATTTCGTAACATATCCATTGCTTCTTCGATAGCAGCTTTCTTAGCTGTAAATTTAGACCAACGATCGTCTTTTACAAGACCGATAGCACGACCTTTTTCAGTGAGACGCATATCTGCATTATCTTGGCGAAGTAATAGACGGTATTCGCTGCGGCTCGTCATCATACGGTACGGTTCATTTGTACCTTTTGTTACGAGATCATCGATGAGAACACCAATGTATGCTTCGGAGCGAGCAAGGATAAATGGTTCTTTACCTTCAAGCCATAAAGCTGCGTTAATACCAGCCATGAGACCTTGAGCAGCTGCTTCTTCATAGCCAGATGTACCATTAGCTTGACCAGCAGAGTAGAGGCCTTCAATATGTTTTACTTGAAGGGCTGGTGTCAGTTGTGTTGGGTTTAAACAATCATATTCAATAGCATACGCTGGGCGCATGATTTCTACATTTTCTAAACCAGGAATGGTACGAAGGAATGCATATTGTACGTCCATAGGAAGGGATGTACTCATGCCTTGTACGTACATTTCGTTTGTGCCTGTACCTTCTGGTTCTACGAATAATTGATGGCGTTCTTTATCGGCAAAGCGCACCACTTTATCTTCGATAGAAGGGCAGTAACGAGGGCCTACACCTTCAATTTTACCGCTATACATTGGAGCGCGGTGAATATTGCTTGTAATAATTTCGTGCGTTTCTTTATTAGTATAGGTCAGCCAACATACGTCTTCATTACGATTGATCCATTCATCCATAAAGGAGAAGGAGTGATGATGTGTATCGCCTTCTTGAACCTCCATATTTTCAAGGTTAAGAGTACGTTTATCTACACGAGCTGGCGTACCAGTCTTAAAGCGCATCAACTCAATGCCATTGTCCAGCAAGGATTGAGAGAAATGTTCCGCTACGCGTTGACCATTTGGGCCACCTACGTAATCGATGTCGCCGATGAGGATTTTACCTTTCAAATAGGTACCTGTGCAAAGAACGACAGCTTTAGCACCATAGAACTCGCCAAGCTCTGTAACGATACCTGTTACTTTGCCGTCCTCAACCTTAAGCTCCGTAACCATGATTTGCTTAACATTGAGGTTTTCTGTATTTTCAATGGTTTGTTTCATCAAATGTTGGTATTTGATTTTATCGGATTGGCAGCGCAATGAATGAACGGCAGGGCCTTTACCCATGTTGAGCATACGCATTTGAATAGCCGTAGCATCCGCGTTGATACCCATTTGACCGCCTAAGGCGTCAAGCTCATAAACAAGATGGCTTTTACCAGGACCGCCAACGGCAGGATTACATGGCATAAGCGCAATATTATCTAAACTGATGGTCGCCATCAACGTGCGATGACCCATGCGGGCAGCGGCGAGGGCCGCCTCACAACCAGCATGACCACCACCGATGACGATGACATCATAATTATCTACTGTGTACATATCAATTGAATTCCTTATATATTACTTATATTAAAAGTTTATTTTATTTAAATCACGAGGCCGTAGGCCGAGTTCTCCCTATTCTCCATAGAGTGGCAATGAGGGCTTTCAAAAAACGACTTTGGCCCTGCGTAGGCCGTAGGCCGAAGTCAGACCTGGCCAGTGGAGGCTTTTTGGAAGTACTCATTGTCATCATCACTTACCTAAACAAAAACGACTGAATAGTTCGTCGATCATGCTTTCACGGATGGTGTCGCCTGTGATGTCGCCTAGTAGTTCCCAGGCGCTGCGCAGGTCGGTAGCTACAAAGTCTACTGGCATGCCCATGTCGATGGAGGAGAGGGCTTGTTCGACTTGTGCCTTTGCTTGTTCCATGAGGCTGATGTGGCGCACGTTACTGATCATGGCGCTGTTATCTTGTTTTACGCGACCGCCGTAGACGAGTTCTTGCACCCATTTGGAGAGCACTGCAGAGCCTTCGCCTTCTTTAGCACTAATGCGCTCAATGGCCGTAAAATTTCCGTGTTCTTTTATATTTTCGTCTGTAACGACTTGTGCCACGTCGGACTTATTGAGGAGCACGATAGTGTTCAAACCGCTCACAGAGGTCAAAATTTCGATTTCTTCAGGGGTTAATGGAGTAGACCCGTCGATAACGCAGAGCACGATGTCTGCTTTGTTGATATAATCACGAGCACGCTCTACACCGAGGGCTTCCACCGTATCTTGTGTATCACGGATACCTGCTGTATCAATGAGGCGCAAGGAAATGCCTTCAACGGTCATATATTCTTCAATACTGTCCCGCGTCGTACCAGGAATATCCGTTACAATAGCGCGATTTTCGCGCAAAAGAGCGTTCATAAGGCTCGATTTACCTGCATTTGGACGGCCTACGATAACCGTTGTAATACCATCGCGAATGAGGCGGCCTGTATTTGCTGTGGATAAGAGATCATCCATAGCTTTCAAAATAGGCTCTAGTTGCTCACGAACCTCTTGGCTCGTTACGTCCTCAATATCCTCTTCTGGATAATCGATGGTTACCTCTAAATGAGCAATCATAGCGATGAGCTGTTCACGCACATCTTTTACAAAGGACGAAACGGTCCCATCGAGCTGCGATACAGCGAGGGAGAGGGAGTCCTCCGTTTTTGCTTCAATAATATCAATGATCGCCTCTGCTTGAGTGAGGTCGATGCGTCCGTTCATAAAGGCGCGCTTCGTAAATTCACCGGCCTCAGCCATGCGCACATCGTGGTTTACGAGCAATTTTAGAATTTGTCGAACTGGCACAATGCCGCCGTGACACTGAATTTCCACTACATCCTCTGCCGTGTAGGAATGAGGGCCTTTCATTAATAATACAAGAACCTCGTCGACCGTCTTGTTCGTTCCGGGATCCACAATGGTCCCATATTGTATCGTTCTATTTTGGCGGTCCATCAAAGGAACGGTACCAGCGCTCTTGAACAGGCTATTTACAATAGGAAAACTATCCTTGCCGCTAACCCGAATAATACCAACCCCGCCGATACCGGGCGGCGTCGCAATGGCCGCTATTGTATCATCTATATACATACATATCTCCGTATTTCGATTATCTAATATTTGATTTTGTATATGTTCTTCGCCTGTGAAAGTTAAACTAAACTAATCTTTGCATGCGAAGATTAACTTAGGTTAGCTTTCACCATAACCTAAAGAATAAAGAGGACAGCTCTCAAGCAACCGATAATCTCAGTTACTTGAAAGCTGCACCACTATATTTTATTTTTTATACGTAATCACAACGTGACGGAACGGTTCGTCCCCTTCACTGTTAGTAACAACGTTTTTGTCCCCTTGAAGGGCAGTGTGAATGATTTTACGTTCAAAAGCATTCATTGGTTCTAAGGAAACCTTTTGACGGTTGCGTTTCACCTTAGAAGCCAAGCGTTTCGCGAGATTTACCAATGTTTCTTCTCGGCGAGAACGATAGTTTTCCACATCTACAACGATATGGCAGTGGCCAGATACATCCTTGTGAGCCACGAGATTTGTTAAGTATTGAATAGCATCCAATGTTTGACCATGTTTACCGATCAAAATACCCAAATCTTCGCCGTGTACTTGGAATGTAATCTTATCTTTAGTCATCATTTTTTCGATAACCACAGTGAGGCCCATTTGAGTAAACATATCATCTAGGAATTGTTTACCTTTTTCAGCGATTTCTTGTTGATCTTCTTTTGAAAGTTCCTTTTTAGAAGGTTTTTCTACAACATCATCTTCAGTAGAGTCAACTGCTGTGTCTTGTACTTCTGTTTCAGTCGTTGCCACCGGCTGGGAAGCAACAGCTACAGATTGTTCTTCTACATGAGCTACTTCTTCTTGAGTAGCAGTTTTAGCTACAGATGTGAAGAATAAGCGAACAACTGCTGGTTTACGACCAATGCCCAAGAAGCCATTAGAAGGTTGTTCCAAGACTTTAGTTTCTACCAATTCTTGGCCTTCTGCAGCCAATTGAGCTACGCCTTTGGCAATGGCATCTTCAATGGTTTTAGCAGATACATCGATAAATTCCATAGTGTCTCCTATTTCTTAGCTTCTAAGCCTTTGTAAATGAAATGTTGTTGCACAAATTGGAATACATTGGATACGATCCAGTAAATAACTAAGCCAGATGGGAAGTTAAGGGAAATGTAACCAATGAATAAAGGCATAAAGATTGTCATAATCTTTTGTTGTTGCGCAGCAGCACCAGATGCACCGCTACTAGTTTGCTTGGACATAATCCATGTGGATGCCGCACTCAATACTGGCAAAATATACATTGGATCTGGTTCTCCAAGACTAGGAAGCCATAAGAATTGTACATAGTTTTGATCGTATGGATAGCCTTGTAAAGCATAGAAAATAGCGATCAAGAATGGCATTTGCACCAATAGAGGCAAGCAACCTGCTAGTGGATTAACGCCCATTTCTTTGTACAATGCACCCATTTCAGCTTGAAGTTTTGCAGGATCGTTTTTGTATTTGTCTTGCAATTCTTTCATGCGAGGCTGTAACTCTTGCATAGCCTTCATGGATTTGATTTGTTTAACAGTAAGTGGTGCCAAAATCGCTTTAATAACGATTGTTAAAAGGATAATAGCCACACCGTAGCTTGGATAGCCTACCATTTGAGTTAATTGGAACGCATAGGTTACCAATGTAGTCATCAATTCAACGATAGGGTGGAATATACTACTTAAGAATTCCATTGTTTCTCCTTTTTCTTACAGTCCGAAACCGTCCTTTGCGCATCTATATATCGTTATGGTATGGTCTAAATTTCATCCATACAGATGCTCAGGTATTTCCAAAACTGTGCTCGATGGTTTTTATGAAAGTTGCTTTCACAGAACGCATCCAGCCTAAGCCCAAGTGGGTTAGGGAACTGGATCATAGCCACCCTTGTGGAAAGGATGGCAGCGAAGAATGCGTTTTAAACCCATCCAGCTACCTTTCAAAGGACCATATTTTTCGATGGCCTGCAGAGTATATGTGGAACATGTCGGATAATAACGGCAACATCCAGGTTTTAAGGGAGATATGGCAAGCTGATAGAACCTAATTAAAAGTCGTAAAAGCGTGGTTATACAGCGTTTCATGGAAACCTCCATATACACAAAAAAGGACCAAAGCCTTCTAACTTGTGGTCCTATTTATCATTTTGTATCAATAATTTGCTTTTTCGCAAGAGATACAAAATTTCCTTTTCCGCTTTTTCGTAGGTAGCGTTTTTCAGAGGGCCACGTCCAACAATTACGATATGATACCCTTCGCGTATGGAATGTTGATTGAGGCGATATACCTCTTTCATAAGGCGTCTAGCTCGGTTGCGCTCTACAGCACAACCAACCTTTTTGCCGGTTACAAAACCAATGCGCGTAGATTGCTTCGCCACGGGCATACGATAGAGTACACACATGCGGCCTACTTCGTATTTACCGTGCTTATACACAAGGCGATATTCATTATTGTGCGTCAGTCGTCTTGCTTTTTCGAGGCAATAATCCATATGCATTGTCCTTAAGTCCTAAGAATAGAAAAACTTGGCAGCAGCGCCAAGTTTTTTCTCCTGCCTAACAGCTATTATATTATGCAGATAAGCGTTTTCTGCCTTTTGCACGTCTTCTTTTTAAAACGAGACGGCCACCGATAGTTTTCATGCGTTCACGGAAACCATGGGTACGTTTTCTCCAAAGAGTATTTGGTTGATATGTACGTTTCATTAGTAAAACACCTCCTCGTTATATATTTGTTTTACTTATACCATAACAGGGTAATTATAGAGGGAAAACGCAAATCTGTCAATAAAAAACAGGTGTTTTCTTAGTATTTTTAGTATATGCGAAACCGATATCACACTATTTTGAATATATAATTTGTTTGCTGCCAACATTTTCATAATTTAGTAATGAGGAAAGGACCATAATTTTTCGCTCCACCGGCCGGGTCTGACTCCGGCCTACGGCCTCCGCAGGGCCAAAGTCGCTGCAAAATCATGGTCCTTTCCTCATTCTACTGTAACTATGAAAACGTCAAACAAATTATATTGCATTCAAAGATCATCCTATCGGTTTCGCACATATTAAAAACAAATAAGTAAATACCTGTTTTTTTTATTGAAACAGATTGCGCGCACCTTCCCTTGGCGGGGAAGACAAAATCTACTATTTTAGGGCAACATACCTACACCTCTTTTGAAATAGAACAGGCCTGTTCTATTTCCGGAACACCCTATATACATACCTATTTCGAATTAGTACACGCCTGTTCTATTTTTCAGAACACCCTATACACATACCTATTTTGAATTAGTACACGCCTGTTCTATTTTTCGGAACACCCTATACACATACCTATTTCGAATTAGTACACGCCTGTTCTATTTTTCGGAACACCCTATACACATACCTATTTTGAATTAGTACACGCCTGTTCTATTTTTCGGAACACCCTATACACATACCTATTTCGAATTAGTACACGCCTGTTCTATTTTTCGGAACACCCTATACACATACCTATTTTGAATTAGTACACGCCTGTTCTATTTTTCG
>NZ_CAJLUB010000067.1 GCF_905209685.1 uncultured Veillonella sp.
CCATGGGCTGTTAAAGCGCCTTCACATCGTACAGGACGCAAGTGGTTAGCTGTAATAGATTGACCTACGCCAAATTTATCAGCACCAATGAGTTCGTTACTCATCATCCCCGCTGCAATTTCTACAAAAGCTAAAGTCGCCCCTCCATTTAGGTAACCTTGCGGTTGCTTGTGAAAGTCGCCTAAGTTCATTTTTGCCACACATGTGGTTTCACTTGTCATATGAGGCTTTTCAATTTGTAAAGCTTCAATCAAATTCATAGTGTTCGTTTCTCCATACAATACGCTTCTAATCTATCGTCAAAAACGGTTACACCTAGCCCATCACCATCAGGTACGTGCATTACACCATTTTTAAAAGTGAGGTCGGGATAGATGAGGTCTCGTTCAAAGTATCTATTAGAATCCGATAGGTCTCCTGCCATATAGGAATCACCTAGTGCAGCGAGTTGAGCATGGAGCATTTTAGAAACTCCAGACTCCACCATGCTACCAATCCAATACGGAATATGACTTTCTCTACAAAGATTAATAGCTGCCTTCGTTGGCACAAGACCGCCCATGCGCCCTACTTTTATATTAAGTACGTCAATTAGACCATATTCAATAGCATAGGATAAATCATCATAGCCTAATATAGATTCATCTAAACAGATAGGTGTTTCGATGTTCCAATCATCATTGTTAAGACGCTCCCACTTCCATTCCTTATAGGATTGGAGTGTCGTCATAGCAAAAGGCTCTTCTATGCAGGCTAAATTCAAATCATTAAATTGCCGAACCTTATTGATGTCGTCATAGGAATAGCTTTGGTTCGCATCAGCAGCTAAAACTAAGTTTGGATACTGCTTACGGACGAGAGATACTCGTTCATAGCCATCTGTAGGGTTCACCTTTAACTTAATGCGCTTACAACCATTTGTCACATGAGTTTCTACTGCATCTAATAATTGTTCCATCGGTACATCGCCAATAACAACACCACTTTCAATGGTATCTTGTAAGGGCTGCCCCATAATATAAGAAACGGAATTCACACCCAGTCTCTCACAGTGAAGATTAATAAGGGCATTTTCTACAGCAGCAATGGTCATCGGCATATGATCTCGATTTAGCCAGAATTGCAGCTGGCGTACATAAGTCATAAGAGGTTTAGGCCGCATCAAACGAAGATTAAAAATATAATCATCCACTAATTTCTTCCAACATGTATCTACGGTTTCTGCGGTATAGAATGGATCTGTGAAAGCTACACACTCCCCATAACCTACATAACCTTGTTGGTCCTCGATGCGGATAACAATGGTCTCCCGTTCTTTCACCTCGCCCTTAGCAGTCTTAAAATTAAACTTCATCGGTAGTTTAAGGCGATATGTAGTTATGCTTTTAAAATTTAAAATATCATTCATAAACGCCTCAATCTTCTAAACGCAGTTCATTACGCACAATTTTACCGGTCCCATTACGAGGCAATGCAGGTAAAATTCTTACATACTTAGGGATTTTATACTTAGCCAAAGAAGAAGTCATAAAGGATAGAATCTCATCAGCCGTCATACTTTCACCATCATGAAAGGCTACAAATAGTGCTGGTGCTTGCCCCCATTTAGAATCAGATACAGGTACAACGGCACATTCCTTCACCGCTGGCAATCTATAGACTAGGTCCTCTAACTCCTTAGGATAAATATTTTCACCACCAGAGATAATAAGGTCTTTGCGGCGATTTAGAATATATACAAAGCCATCTTCATCAACATAGCCAATATCGTCTGTATTAAGATCACCGTCGATAGGTTCCTTGTCGATATACCCAGTCATAACCATAGGGCCGGTCAAATGGATTTCCCCCACTCCATCCGCATCAGGATTATCAATATGAACCTGCATACCAGGTAATGGTTTACCTACAGAATCTCGTTTATGAGGGTAATCCAATACAGAGAAGGTCACACTTTGACTAAAGGTTTCCGTCATGCCATAGGTCTTATAAATTGGTAACAATTTCTTTTCGCAAGCATCAATAAGCGCCATAGGAATGAATTCGCCGCCAAGCAGAATCACTCGTAATGTATGATGTGTAATCTTCGGTTCTAATTGGGTCAAAATTGTAGGCACGAGAGACATCATATTGATTCGATCTGACTCAATGAGTTCTAAAACCTTTGCCTCATCGTATTTAGGCAATATAGTGATAGCCGTTCCATTATAAAGTGATCGCATCAAGATAGATAATCCACTGACATGGAACAACGGCAATACCATAAGCCAATTATCTTGTTCTGTTTTACCTAGCACCTCTTGAGATGCTTGTACATGAGCTCTAATTTGCCCCCATCGAAGGGGTACTGATTTAAACTGACCTGTTGTAGCGCTAGTGTTCATAATGGCCGCAATGTCTGCATCATCAAAGTTCCAATCGAAAGTGTCCTCTAAATTCAGATTAGACAGAATGGATTCTATCGGTTCAAACTCAATGGCACATAGTGAACTAGGCAGTTGATTATGTCGTTCTTTACTATGTAATACGGTAGTAATACCTAATTGTTTCAATTGGTTTTCTATCTCGTTGGGCTTAAGATGTACATTCAGCAGCAATACCTCTTTATGAGCTAGCATAGCTGCCAGTACATAGATTGCCATAGTAACAGAGTTGTCCGATAAAATGGCCACACGGGAGCTTTCAAGAGGTAGCAATTCACTAGCCACATGAAGCACACCGCCATATATATCGTTATAAGTATATTCATTTATACATATGCGATCAGGATAGTGCTGTACACCATACCGTAACCATTCCATCGTCTCACCTCGTATCTAAAGATAATGCCTTATGATTAGTAATTAATAACCAAAGATATTATAAGAAAGGCGCCTCATATAGAGGCGCACTTTACGTTTTTACAATACATTCCATCCCTAGTACTAGACTAGTACATCTATTCCGATTAAGGGAATTTAGGGAATTGTTTGAAGTTCGGTTTACGTTTTTCTTTAAATGCATCACGACCTTCTTTTGCTTCATCGATTGTGTAGTACATCAATGTAGCGTCGCCTGCGAATTGTTGTAAGCCTGCAAGACCGTCTGTGTCAGCGTTGAAGGCACCTTTCAACATGCGCAATGCCATTGGGGACAATTCAAGAATTTCGTTACACCATTGAACTGTTTCCTCTTCCAATTTGTCGAATGGTACAACACAGTTAACCATGCCCATTTCATAAGCTTGAGCAGCTGTGTATTGACGGCAAAGGAACCATACTTCACGAGCGCGTTTATGACCGATCATGCGAGCCAAGTAACCTGCACCGTAACCAGCATCGAAGGAACCTACGCGAGGACCTGTTTGACCAAATTTAGCATTTTCAGAAGCGATGGTAAGGTCACATACGATGTGCAACACATGGCCGCCACCAATAGCAAAGCCATTAACCATAGCGATTACAGGTTTTGGGATAACGCGAATCAAACGTTGTAAATCAAGAACATTCAAACGAGGAACATTATCTTCGCCTACATAACCACCATGACCGCGTACGCTTTGGTCACCACCGGAGCAGAATGCTTCTTTGTCTTCACCTTGACCGTGGTTTGCACCAGTCAATACGATTACGCCTACTTCGTTATCTTCACGAGCTACTGTGAAAGCATCGATTAATTCCATAACAGTTTTAGGACGGAACGCGTTACGTACCTGTGGGCGATTAATAGTAATCTTTGCAATGCCATTATATGTTTCGTAAATTACATCTTCATAATTACGATCCAATACTTTCCAATCAAATTTGCTCATGGACTTAACCTTTCTTGTGTAAAAAATCTAATACCGCTTGTTCAAACATCTGCGGTTTTTCTATATGTACATTATGCCCCGCCCCTTCGACGACGACATGTTTAAAGTTTGGCAACTTGCCAAATACATCTCTTCCTATTGTAGTATATTTTGTATCTAGTGCGCCACTCACATATAGGCCTTTACATGATAATTTGTCTAACTGATCACCTACATAGGTCATCACACCTTGACCTGACCCACGAAGGGTACATGCTAATGCGTACGGACTATTATGTGCGCGACGTAAATAAATTAATTCAGCGACCGCTGGTAAAAGCTGCTTTTGACTTTCAAAAATAGGAGCCTCCGCCCAACGAGAAGCAAACCAAGAACCATCGTTATGTTCGATTTGGTGAGCTAATTCTTCATCGGCCTTGCGTCGTTCTGCTCGTTCAGCCTCCGAAGCAATCCCCACAGAACCACTTTCAAGGATAAGCCCTTGAATTTCGCTATCATGCTGTAATGCATAGGAAAGCGCTATACGGGCCCCCATGGAGTATCCCATGAGATAATATCTATCACCTACCATGTGATAGATAACGGTATGCAAATCCTCTATCATTTTAGGGATTGTATAGGCCTCATCCTCTTCAGGAATATCAGAATCACCATGACCAATCAAGTCAATACGGATTAAACGATAACCTGGTAAATTAATAGAATCCCAAGTGTAACTAGATTCCGAAAATCCATGAAAACACACAATAGGCTCCCCATCGCCTACAACAGTCAATCCATAGCGATAATCGCCCAAATCAAAATACATACGCTGTGCTGGATTGCATAAAGCATTATCTACAATACTGCAAAAATACTGACTCATAGTAATGCCTCCATATCAACTGAAACCTTCGTATATTTCTTATGCAATTCTCTGCTATATTCCCTATTTGTAGGAATTTCAATGATATGAACGCCTGTTTCTTGGCTAACATTAGCCAATACAGAACTCAATTCATCGGGACTGGAGATTTTAGTATAGCCACAACCATAGAGTGTTGCAGCCCCACTATAATCTAAACCTTGTGACGTAGAGAACAAGTAGTCAAAATGCTTTGTCCCCTTTTGAGGTAAGTATTCAAAAATACCGCCGCCATCATTATTATGCAAAATAATAGTTAAGTTTAAATTATGGGTTTTCGCTATCGCCAAGCCATTCAAATCATGGAACAAGGATAAATCCCCCGTTACTAGATATGTAGGTTTACCATTTGTTGCTAGTCCTAGAGCCGTTGAAATAGTGCCATCAATGCCATTGACACCTCGGTTGCCGTAAAGAACCGCCTTAGATTCCCCACTGAACCAGAAGTAATCAAAATCGCGAATCGTCATACTATTGGCAACAAAAATTTGTCCATCTTCTGGGATGTGTTCTTGTAACTCACGTATGGTTCGGCCTTCAAAACAATGAGGCTCATCAATAGCTAAGCTTAGTTGCTTTTTGCCCTCTTGTTCTAACTGTTGCCATATTTTTAAGTACTCATCAGAGTTATTGTTTTTTCCATACAAATGGGTAAAAACATCAATGCTAGCTTGCACATGCATGGTAGTTTTACCTGTTGGATTCATAGAGTCCATCGTAGGATTTACCTCGATATACTTCACATCAGTCCAACTAGCGATCATCTGTTGTACACGCTTAGATACAACAATTTGACCAAACTGAATTACACAGTCTGGTTTTAACTCATGCCAAAGAGCTTGCCCTGCTAACAACGCATCATACGTAGAGATAACAACATTACTAGAATCGACACACTCCTTATTGCATTGATTACCTACCGAGTTATAACGTCGTCTTACATTAGACAACGGATCAGCCAAAATAGGGGCTTGTAAAGCCGCCCCAAAGGAACGAATCGTATTAGCTTCCTCTATATCGATCTGTGGGCCTGCTAGGATAAGGATACGCTCATATCTTTCAAGTAAATTATTAGTCTTTTCTTTACTAATAGGACTATCAGCAATATCAGTAGCAGTATTAATATGAGTCAAATCATTTTCATGGCGACAGTCAAATACACTACCATAGTTTGGTTTAACCACTTTAAAGGAACTGCGACCAGCCTCAAAATGGTTACGGCTCAATTCTGGCACCAATGGTTCAAAGAGAGGCACATTAATATGGACCGGCCCTTTTTTCGTATCCATCGCTTTCATATACGCTTTACGAGCCACTTGGCGAGGATATGTATAGTAATGAGATTCTTGAGGCACAGCTAATTCTTCAAAATAATTGACCGCAGTGCCAAAGATTTTGTGTTGATCTACAGTCTGAGGAGCCCCTACATGCAATAATGTATGAGGTCTATCAGCAGATAGTACAATGAGCGGTACCCCGCTATATTGAGCTTCCAAAACAGCTGGCAAATAATGGGCCACAGCCGAACCTGAAGTACATACGAGTACAGTTGGTTCCTTATGAGCCTTTGCAATGCCAAGAGCCATAAAACTAGCAGAGCGCTCATCTATATTCATATAGGTTTCAAATCCTTCATGCTCCTTGAACAGCATGGCCATCGTCGTAGAACGAGAACCAGGGCTAAACACCGCATGACGGACGCCGAGTTGATAGAACTCGTCTACCAAGGCAGCAATATATTCATTCATTATATTCCCTTTCAAAGACCCCTAGAGGTGCGGAAACAATTATAAGGCATCAAGAATGGTGCGCATTTTATTATTAGTTTCAGCGTATTCTTCATCCGCATCAGAATCAGCTACAACGCCACATCCTGCATAGGCATACAATACATTATCCATGATAAGAGCTGAGCGAATGGCAACTACAACGATGCCGTCCCCCATATCCTTCATAAAGCCAAAAGGCGCTGCGTACATACCGCGCTCATGGGATTCATACTCTTGTAATAAAGCCAGCGCCTTTTCTCTCGGTTCGCCTCCAAGAGCTGGTGTAGGATGTAGCAATCTAGCCCATTCCACAAGAGATTTTGTACTATCCTTTGCGGTAATTATGGTGCGCAAATGATAGAGGTGAGATAACTCCATAATGCCTATTTCTCCCACCATAACATCTGGAGTAATTTGTTTCATTGTATTCACGATACGGTCACGAACAATATTATGTTCTATAAGATTTTTCTCACTGGTTAGTAATTGCTCCTCAGTCCACGCATTAGGACCATCCTTTGGGGCTGTTCCAGCTAGTGCATAGCTAAGTATTTCACTGCCACGATGGCGGACTAAAATTTCTGGCGATGCCCCTACAAAGGTACGCCCATCCTTTTCATAGCCAAAGATAAAGCAATTGGGATTATTATCGACTAAATTAGCTAAAATACTTGCCACATTGTATGGTGTTTCACTAGTAAATTCTACCTCACGAGAAGAGACGACCTTAGTCATCGCACCGCTGCTTATGCCATCGGCAATAGCATTCATTAAACGGTTCCAATCCGCCTTATCATCGCTAGTTTCCTTGTAGTTATGACGAACTCGAGGTACCTCATAATTCTCAATGGGTACACTTTCACCAGCATGTAGATAGAAGGACTCTCCATTTTCTACGATGTAATAATGGGTAAAAGCAATCATTTCATGGCCCATATTACACCATTTATGGTCTTTTACAGTATCAAAAAAAGTATCCCCATAAAATACATAAGCATAATTATGGCGATCGTCATCATCTTTAACCGTCGCTAGACGTTTAGCGCCCACAACGATGCGGTCACTTTGGCGATCCACCCAAAACACGCGTTCTTCATTGGGGAAATTCATCCAAAATGATACCGGACTATTCAGTTTTAACGGTTCTTTGTTATATTTCATAGTTGTATGTCGCTATACGAAAAATAGACTATAGTAAAAACACCTAATATGTAGAAGATGTACTTCTACATATTAGGCGCCATCAATAGGTTTCAAAATGTTGAGATGAGCCTAACGCCATCACACGTCGATGGGCCCTCTTTATATCTACATTATTATAACATAGGTAACCATTAAAAGGTAGAAAATAAAAACCTCTACACCACATGCGCTATGCATAAATGTAGAGGTTTTTATATTTTGAAATGCTATTGTACTATTTAAATACATGTTACATGATGTAAAAGACCTTTAGTTTATTTGAAAGCTTTCGCCCCAATATCTGTACGATATTGCATGCCCTCAAACTTGATGTATTCTATACGTCCATAAGCTCTATCAAGCGCTGTTCTAAGGTCTTTACCAAGTCCCACAACACCTAGAACACGGCCGCCATTTGTGACATATTCTTCACCTACTAGTTTCGTGCCAGAGTGGAATACGATGGTTGTATCATGTTGTTTAATATCACCATGAATCACATCACCCTTCGAGGATGTTTCAGGATATCCTTTAGAAGCAAGAATGACACAAGCAGCAGAGGAATCTTTCCATTTCACCATATCAGCTGTTAATGTACCTGTGGCACAAGCCATCATAATTTGACCTAAATCACTATCAAGTAATGGCAATACAACTTGAGTTTCTGGATCGCCAAAGCGTGCATTAAATTCAACAACCTTAGGACCTTGAGGCGTAATCATAAGGCCTGCATAGAGACAACCCACATAAGGCATGCCCTCTTTTTGCATGGCCGCCACCATAGGTTCTAAGATTGTTTTCATCGCTTCATCACGCAATGCATCTGTAAGCACTGGCGCTGGTGCATAGGTGCCCATACCGCCTGTATTAGGGCCTTTATCACAATCAAAGATACGTTTATGATCCTGGGAAGCAATCATAGGCACTACCGTCTTACCGTCTACAAAGGCAAGTAAGCTCGCTTCTTCGCCTTCCATGAATTCTTCAATAACAACGGTGCTACCTGCATCACCAAAGCGATTACCGCTAAGCATATCTTCTACAGCTGCATTCGCTTCTTCTACGGTCATTGCTACTACAACGCCCTTACCGGCTGCCAAACCGTCAGCTTTCACCACGATAGGAGCACCTGTTTGAGCGATAAATTCTTTTGCTTCGTCTACCTTGTGGAATACACCATAGGCAGCCGTTGGAATATTGTATTTTTTCATAAGGTCTTTGGCAAATACCTTAGACCCTTCTAATTGAGCAGCCGCTTTAGATGGACCAAACACAGGAATTCCAGCTACATTGAGTGCATCTGCTAGTCCTGCTACAAGAGGAGCCTCTGGACCAACAACAACTAAATCAACGTGATTATCTTTCAAAAAACTAATTAAATGATCCCTTTGCTGCCAATCAATGCCGACTAGCTCTGCACAATCTGACATGGCTGCACTGCCAGGAATGGCATATACCTTTGTTACGCTAGGGCTGATGGACAATCGCCATGCCAATGCATGTTCGCGGCCGCCGTTACCGATTACACATACTTTCATAAGTCCTCCATCGGCGCCTAAACGCCAT
>NZ_CAJLUB010000068.1 GCF_905209685.1 uncultured Veillonella sp.
ACGTAGCGCAAACTGATAAACGTTTCCGCAAATTGGAAACTGTAGCTGATAACTACGAACCATTCTTGAATAACGCTAAATACGACGAAGCAGATGTTCTCGTTGTAGGTATGGCTTCTAGCCGTGGCGCTATCGAAGAAGCTGTTGCTGAATTCGATCAAGAAGGTGTTAAAGTTAACCACTTGCAATTGCGCTTGATTAAACCATTCCCAGCAAAACAATTACAACCATTTATGGATGCTGCGAAAAAAGTGGTTATCGTTGAGCACAATGCAACAGGTCAATTGACTAACTTATTTAAAATCAACATGCATAAGAAATCTAAAATTTCCAGCTGCTTGAAATACGATGGTAATCCATTCACAAAAAGTTATGTGAAAAATGCGATTAAGGAGGTCCTATAATATGACAACAGCTAAAGATTACAGAAACGATATTCGTCCTAACTGGTGTCCAGGCTGTGGCCATTATGGGGTTCAAGCAGCGATTACTGACGCTGTAGTAGCGAAAAATATTCCACCAGAAAAATTAGCAGTAATTTCCGGTATCGGTTGCTCTAGCCGTATCGGTGGTTATTTCTACGCTTATGGTGCTCATACAACTCATGGTCGTGCGCTTCCTTACGCACAAGGCGTTAAACTTGCTAACCAAGACTTAGAAGTTATCGCTTGCTCTGGTGATGGTGATGCGTTCGCTATCGGTATGGGTCACACTATCCATGCTTTCAAACGTAATGTAAATATGACATACGTTGTAATGGATAACCATGTATATGGTTTGACTAAAGGTCAAGCATCCCCTCGTTCCGATATCGGTTTTGTTACAAAAACAACTCCTCGTGGGGCTTTCGAATCTCCATTGTCCGTTTGTGAAACTGCAATTGCTGCAGGTGCTACATTCGTAGCACAAGGTTACATGATTAATCGTGCACAACTTGTAGAGTTGATTCAAAAGGCAATGGATCATGAAGGTTTCTCCTTCATCAATGTATTCAGCCCATGTGTTACATACAATAAACACAACAGCTATGACTGGTTTAAAGAACATTTGGTAGAATTGCCAGAAGGTTATGACCCAACAGATCGTGCAGCAGCACTTAAAACTTTGGGTGAAACTGATGGCTTGGTAACAGGTGTTATCTATCAAGATACTACTAAACCTTCCTTCGAAAAAGCTATGGCGGCAGCAAATGGTGGTCCACATCCTCGTCCATTAACTGAAGATGTTGTAAAACCAGATCAAGCGCTATTTGATAGCCTTTGCAATCAATTTAAATAATCTTATCTAAATTGAATTATGTATAATCTGAACCCCTCTTTACTGGATGAACAGTAAAGAGGGGTTTTACATTATCACATTATGAATCGTATGATTACTTCAGAGTGTTATGAATGATATGGTTATTTTATAGCGATATGAATCGTATTATTACTTTACGGAGGTTTTCTTAATTGATATACTAATTTATAATTTAGGATATTTATAATTAAGTAAAATTTGAACGCTTATAAATATAAGAGGCTATTATTTCAGAATATAAGGCATAATGGAAACGTATAGAAGTATCATTTGCTATGCGATTCATTAAGGAGATGGAATGAGTAACGTGTCGAATGAATATAATGAAGCATTACTAGAGCCACTTAAGTATTATCGGGAAGAGTTAAAGGACGCGTTTCAACAAGTAACCGAAGAATACTTTCAACAATTAGTAGATCAATCAAAGATTGATATAGATAACAACAAAGTATTAATAGATAAGTATACTGAGGTATCAGAAAATCGCGATCAATCAAACACATCCTATAAACGATTTGGCCTTATCAAAAAGGTTGATATTGTTATTGGTATAGGTGCCATTATTTATGGTATTTATCAGTTTTCACAAGATCATATTGATATTGTAGCGGTTATTGTTTCTATACTTATATTAGTTCTATGTGTAGGGCTTTACCTATATTGGATTAAGCCTAATAGTAAGAGCCTTGAAGAAAAACTTAATGATTTAGATGCTACATTAGCTAAAATGCGTCAAGAAGGCTATGAGATGATGGCCCCTTTAAACGATCTATTTCATAGTGAAATGACTGTAGAACTTATAAAAAAGGCGATTCCTTTTATTCATATGGATTCTAACTTTAATATTGAACGATATGAACAGCTCGTTAAAGATTATGGATTCTTAGAAAAAGGTGATGTAAATCATTCCACCTTAGATATTGCTTCTGGTGATATTTTAGGAAACCCCTTTGTTTTTCTGAAGCGCATAATCCACTGGATGGATGATTATACGTATGAAGGCACCTTAAATGTTACGTATACAGAAGAGTATGTTGATTCTAATGGGAATCTAAAAACTCGTGATGTTAACGAAACATTACGGGCCGTTATAAGACAACCAGGTCCTTATTATGCCAATAAAGTATCTTTAGTGTATGGTAATCCTGCAGCACCTAACCTAACATTCCATAGGAAGCCACCGGAAAAAGGATTCTTTAATTTCGGTGGTGCTAAGAGTCGATTAGCTAAAGGAATAGCCAGCCTTAGAAAGATGAGTCAAGACTCATTGGAGGCGGGTAGTAATTTTCAGGCCTTAGCTAATGAAGAGTTCGATGCACAATTTAATGCATTAGATCGCAACAATGAGGTTGAGTTCCGCGTACTATTTACGCCATTAGCACAAAACAACTATAAGGATATTTTTGAAAACTCTCCATATGGAGATGATTTTATATTTAATAAAGAGTGTAAAATTAATGAGATTAAAGCTGACAATTCTCAAAATTGGGACTTTGATACATCACCATCTCAGTATTATGATTTTTCATTCCAAAAGATTAAAGAGAAGTTCATTAATTACAACTGCAGTTACTTTGATCACATGTATTTCTCATTCCTACCAATTTTAGCGATTCCTGTGTATCAACAAATGGCTTCTAATGATTATATTTATGGCAAGTCTTATAATTTCAAATATAATGATTACATTACAGAAATGCTAGCAAATAAAATGGGACTTAATTTATTTGTTCCTCCTGATGCGGCTCAGCGGAATAATGTAAAAACAATTCTTAAGACTAGCCACCATAAAAATGAAGGTGACTCTGAGGTAATTAAGGTAGATGCCTATTCTTATAGGGTCATCGAACACGTAGATCAAGTGCCTGTACGAGCTGGTAATGGTAGAACCTATTATGTTCCAGTACGCTGGGACGAGTATGTACCTGTTACAAAACACGAATTTATAGAGGTTTCAGAAATTAAATCTGCTGGAGAGGATTTTAAGCATATTAAAGGTCTAGATCAGTATCAAAAATCTGAAAATAATAGAGATAGGTCTTTTGCATACGATCACTTTATGGCAGGTAAACTATATCGACAAAATCAGTCTCTCGACGATTTATTAAATACTATTTACAAAGAATTTGGAGGTACCCAAAATGGCTAACCAACTCGACGAAATGAATCCGGAAATTATGTCTGAAGGCAGAGATGTGCATGTTATCGCTAAGGTAATCCCTGTTGAAACTAGTGGCTTTGAAAAACTTCTTCCAACGATCCTTATGGCAGTAGGTGTTATCGGTATCGTTTTAGGCATAGTTATCGACAAGTATCTAGTATCCATTATTGGTGCAATCGTGCTAATTTATCCATGGTGGAGATTAAAACAAATTAGCTCAGAATTTAATATGATGGAACAAAGAATTCAAAATGCTGCATCCGAAATTGATAACTATATGGAGCAACGTGTGGTGATTCTTTCTAATGCGGCTAAACTTGTGGAAAAATCTATTGAAGTTGATAAGGATATCCTTGTAGACATTGCTAAGTATAGAAGTGGTAATATTTCTGAAGAATCTAGAAGTGATGTGAATGCACAACTTAATAAGGCTACAAGAGCCCTCAACGTAGCTATAGAAAATTATCCTGAATTACAAAGCCAAGATACGATTCGTGATGCAATGCAACAAAATTCTTACTTACAAAAAGAAATTACTGCAGCTAGAACGTTGTATAATGATGCTGTAAATACTTGGAATAGAGAAATCTTTGAATTCCCATTTAAAAAGATTGTAGCTGCAAAAGAAGGTAGAACTACAAGAATTCCATTTATTGCAGATCAAGAAACTAAAGAAAAAGCTAAAGGCGTTTTCTTTTAAGGGATAGGCAATTGGGTGTTAGTGTATAAAGGGCATACTATGAAATCTGACATTAGTATATAAGGGGATACTATGAAGTCTTATGAAAAAGGGATTAGCTTGTCTATCTGGACCTTGAGCTGGCCTATATTTATCGAAGTGTTCCTACAGCTGTTGGTAGGTAATATAGACCAAGTGATGATGAGCCATTACTCTCCTCAAACGGTAGCAGCCGTGGCTAATGCCAATCAAATTCTAAATATCTTTATTATGCTCATCATTGTTATGAGTACCGCTACGACGATTTTGATTGCTCAATATTTAGGGGCCCGTAATCAGTCGAAGTTATCAGAGGTGTGTACGGTTAGCTTGGTACTGAACTTTTTCTTCTCGTCTATAGCGGCCGTATTCTTTATCACCTGTCATAAATGGATCTTTACGTGGCTTGGTATTCCGCCAGAAACGATGAGTGATACATCTGTATATACAACCATTGTAGCAGCAGGATTACCAATTCAAGCTATGTACTATGCATTGGTAGCAGTATTTAGGGGGCATTCATTAACACGTATTACCATGTATATTGCACTGGTTATGAATGTTATCCATATCACAACTAACTATATATTAATATTTGGACATGGTCCGATACCAAGTCTAGGTGTGTTAGGTGTATCAATTTCTACTTGGTTATCTAAGGTGGTAGGCCTCGTAATTATCGGCTATACATTTAAGAAGTTGCTTACGTTAGAGGTGAGCTTCAAATTTTTAAAACCATTCCCGTGGCATACGGTTAAGTCTTTACTGAATATCAGTGTTCCCTCTGGTGGTGAAACCTTAAGTTATCAGTTATCTCAGACAACGATTATGAAAATGGTCAATATCCTAGGGCTAGCTGTTATTAATACAAAGGTGTATGTATCAGTTGTTGCCATGCTTTGCTATGTATATACCATAGCATTAGCAAATGCATCTCAAGTTATTGTGGGTTACCTGATGGGGGCTAAACGACAAGCTGAGGTGACAAATCGCGTATGGCATTCTATGTTGTTAGCCATTGCCATTAGTGTAGGACTGGCTACGTTCTTTTATATTACCAGTGATATTGTACTATCCATATTTACTACGGATCCAGAAATCCTATCGTTAGCACATAATGTATTACTGATTGAGATTTTTCTTGAGTTAGGTCGTGCCGTTAATATTGTTATGGTTGGCTGCTTACAAGCAGCAGGGGATATTAGAACACCGATGCTCGTAGGCATTTTTGGCATGTGGTTATGTGCTGTACCATTGTCCTATTTATTTGGTATTTACTGGGGATGGGGGCTCGTAGGCATTTGGATTGCCATGGCGGTAGATGAAATTTTACGAGGTTTATTATTTGTATATCGCTGGTATAGTGGGAAGTGGAAAAATAGACGCCTCATAGAGGTATAGTCTTATATTTACACGATTTCAATATATATTTAGTAGTTTGTAGATATAGTTAGCCTTACATTAGAGAGTGTAAGGCTAATTATTTGTGAAAGTAGGTTTATATGAGTAAGACAGTAGGTATTATTGGCTTAGGTTTACTAGGTGGTTCGTTGGCGAAGGCTTTAAAGGCCTATACCGATTATGAGGTAGTGGGTTATGCGCGTCGCCAAGAGGTTTGTGATGCGGCCATTCAAGATGGGGTGGTAAAAGCTGCTTGGACTGAGGTAGAACCATTGATTGAAAATTCAGATATCGTTGTATTTTCATTGCCTCCAGATACAAATGCAAGACTATTTACAGAAATGGCACATCTTTTTAGACCAGGACAAGTGGTGACTGATGTATCTAGTGCAAAGGAAAACTTTGTACGAGCTGTATATGATTCTATTCCGAAAGGGACAATTTTTGTGTCTGTTCATCCTATGGCTGGCTCTGAAAAGGGTGGCTACGAAGTATCTCATAAAAACCTATTTAAAGGTATGGGCTGGATTGTACTAGAGGATAAGGCCTCTGATGTATATAGTGAAGATGTTGCTCAAGAACTAGCTGAAATGGGACGCGCTGTAGGATCACGTATTGAATTTGTCGATATCTATGCTCACGACGCGTATTTAGCTATGGTGAGTCATATGCCACATTTATTGGCATCCATTTTAACTCAAGTTTCCGGTGGTGATGAATTAGGCGAGTTGCGCATGAAATTATCTGCAGGAGGCTTTAGAGATTGTACACGGGTTGCCGGTGGTTTGCCATCTATGTGGCGTGAAATCATCTACGGTAATAGACACAATGTAATTGAAGGTCTTTCACAAATCGAATCTGAAATTCAACGGGTAAAAGAAATACTTTTACAAGAAGACGAAGGGCAAAGTCTAGAAGCCTATTTAGAACGAGGCAGAGAAATTCGCGGTAAATTACCATATTTAACAGGACAAATAAAGAATAGCTAATGATAAATAATTATTAGCTAAGGCTATACATTGGTTAGCACTCATAGAGTACTAACAATGAGTAATTAACATTCATTTGAGTTTGATGTATATTTATGTAGCTGAAGCAACGCGGTTTATGCAGTATAATATGTATACTAGGGTTCGTAAAGAATATACATTTAACATATTATTTAGTTAAGGAGATACCATGAGTTTGTTACAAGAAACTTGTGACGCTATTAGAGGTCGCAGTCATGAAATTGAACAACATATAATCGATAATTGGAATGCAGGTTCACCTGTAGAACAATATGGGCGACTTGTAAACGTGGTGGCTCAATATGGTGCGGCTACAAATCAGGAACACTTAACGATTCCAAAGCCTTGTATGATTATTGCCTCTGCCGATCATGGCGTGGCCGATATGGGCGTAAGTGCGTATCCAAAGGAAACAACTGTAGGAATGACACAAAACTACCTAATTCCTAAGGGGGCGGGCGCCAATTCCTTAGCTAATTACTGTGGTGCTCAAATGGAAGTCATCGATATGGGCATTGATGCAGATATGAGCTGGGTGCCAGGACTCCGTAGTCATAAACTTGGTATGGGCACAAAAAACTTTGTAGAAGAACCGGCCATGACACGTGAACAAGCCATTGAAGGCATTGAAACAGGTATCCGGCTTGTAAAAGAGAAAATCGACGAAGGCTTTAATGTTTTCTTAGTAGGGGAAATGGGAATTTCCAATACTACTGCTAGTGCTCTTATGACTGCCAAGTTTGCAGGACTCACTGCAGAGGAAGCTACAGGACGAGGCACTAATATTTCTGATGAGCGTCTAAAATTAAAGCAACGCATTGTGCATGATGTATTAGAAAAATATAAAGATATTCCGAAAGATGATGCAATCGGAATTTTATCCTCTGTGGGCGGCTTTGAATTTACATGTATCGTAGGTGTTATTCTAGGTGCTGCAGCGAATAATGCACTTGTTATTATTGATGGTTTTAATACATCTGCTTGTGCATTGGTTGCTAAAACATTAGTTCCACAGGCGATGGATTATGTAATGGCATCTCATTTATCTGCTGAAAAAGCGGCTAAATCTTCTTTAGAAAATTTAGGCCTTGAAGCCTATGTTGATTTAGGGCTATGTCTCGGTGAGGCCTCTGGTGGCTCCATTCAAATGGGAATGCTAGATCTTGCCGTTCATATGTATTTGGCTGTTACAGGAGGTAAGGCATGAGAACTTTTACAATTGAACCATTACATGCACCATCCATGGAAGCATGCCGATTACGTATCGATAATTTAACAAAACCTATTTATAGCCTTGCAACGTTAGAGTTAATAGCTGAGCGTTTTGCGGGCATTCTGGCAGATCCTCAACCAAATCATTTGCGATATGGCGTACTTGTGGTGGCGTCGGACCACTTGGTAGATGGTCCTCAAAATAGTCAGCATGGTAGTGAAAGTTATGAGGCTATCAAGCGTTTCAATGAAGGTAGAACGGCTACACAAGGGGCCGCATCTAAGTTGAATGCAGCTGTGCACGTTGTAAATATAGGTCTTGAACAAGATACAACAGATTTAACAAATATTGACCAACAGGTTATCCGTAAGGGCTCCCACTTCTTCGGTGTAGAACCTGTCATTTCTCGTGATGAATTAGAAGAGACCCTTGAATTAGGTTTTAATTATGCTGATAAATTACACAACGATGGATTGCAAGTCGTTGCTATTGGTAATATTGGTGAACGAGCATTCCTTGATTCTCTCGTAACGACTGCAACTATCACAGAATGTGAATTTAGCGATATTCTCGTTCATACTGAATGTGGCCCTACTATTGAACAGCGAGCGGCTCATATTCATTCCTTTGTAGATCGTTTTGATATCGCTGTTGATGATTGGTCTGCTTTGAGTGAAAGCGAGCGCCGTGATGCGGTATTGCATTTACTTCATATTGCAGGAGGCTTAGATATTGCATTCTTAACAGGTTTTATCTTAGGTGCTGCTAGTCAGCGTATGGCTATCGTTTTTGATAATGCCGTAACAGGTGCTGCTGTATTGGCTGCTATTACCATTGAGCCATTAGTAAAAGACTATGTATTTCCATCGGCTGCCTATGAGGAACCAATTCATAAGGAACAATGTCGATTCCTTGGAATAAAACCATGTTTACACTACAATTTACAAATTGATGAAGCATTGGGTTCCACAATGGGGTTATCTATTATCGATGCATCTATGCATATGTTAAATGATATGAAAACCTTCGTTGAAGCTGAGGTTAAAGCAGCTGAAGATGGTGCCGGTAAAGGTAGACAAAAGAATAAAGAGTAATCTATATAAAAGAGGGAGTATTAAATCCCTCTTTTTGTATGTTTTATGCTCAATTATCCGAAATTAACTGAGAATTTCATGGAAAAACCATTGACACTATATGTGTAAATTGATATTATTATAGGGCAGTCAGGACAGACTTAAATTCTTCTTGACGACAGATTGATGATTATGTTATATTAATTATCGGTTCTGTATGCGGGAATAGCTCAGCGGTAGAGCACCGCCTTGCCAA